>NZ_JBHXVE010000017.1:63377-178661 GCF_042672505.1 Streptomyces sp. NPDC127190 | reverse complement strand
CCGGGCCGCCCCCGCGGGGGGGGTCGCCCCCCGCGGGGGGGGCGCCCCCGCGGGGGGGGGGGGGGCGGGGGGGGCCCCCCCCCCCGACGGCGTCTGTGCACAGCTGCATACCTGGGGGCGGGAATGGGTTTCTTCGACGGACTGCTGGGCGGGCGCGCCGCCGACTTCGACTCCGGCAGCGCGGCGACCAACGCGATCGAGCTGAGCAAACGGCACCCGGCGGTGTCCCTGAACAAGCAGGGCGCGGCCACCGGCAACCTGCGCGTCAACCTCACCTGGCGGATGCGCACCTCCGACTTCGACACCCAGGGCGGCACCAGCCTGCTGCGGCACCCCTTCCGGGCCCTGCGGCCGCCGGAGGTACAGGGTCACGGCCAGAGCATGGTCGACGTCGACCTCGACCTGGGCTGTCTGTACGAGCTGACGGACGGCACCAAGGGGGTCGTCCAGCCGCTGGGCAACTACCTCGGCGACGTCAACGCACCGCCGTACATCAAGCTCAGCGGCGACGACCGGTTCGGCTCGGCGTCCGGTGAGACGATGTACGTCAATCTCGACCACCGGGACGCCATCAAGCGGCTGCTGGTCTTCGTCTACATCTACGACCAGACGCCGGCGTTCGACCGTACCCACGCCATCGTCACCCTGTACCCCAGCAACGGCCCCCGCATCGAGATAAGCCTCGACGAACGCCACCCCCAGGCCCGTTCCTGCGCGGTGGTGATGATCGAGAACGTGAAGGACGAGCTGATCGTCCGGCGCGAGGTGAAGTTCGTGTACGGCTTCCAGGGCGAGCTGGACCGGCTGTACGGCTGGGGACTCCAGTGGGGGCGGGGCTACAAGAGCAAGGTGTAGGTCACCGTCCGATGAATTGCGGCCCCTGCGGCGGCAGCCGGAAGGCTCCGGCGTACGCCGGGGGGCCGGGCGGCGGGCTCATCGGCTGCGGGTAGCCGTACGCGGGCGGCTGCTGCGGCACCGCCGAGGTCGGCTGCTCCGGAGGCAGCGGCTGGGAGGCGGCCGGCTCCGGCTCCGCCTCCGACTCGTCCACCGAGATGCCGAAGTCCGTGGCGAGCCCCTTCAGCCCGTTGGAGTAGCCCTCGCCCAGCGCGCGGAACTTCCAGCCCTCCCCGCGCCGGTACAGCTCGCCGCAGATCAGCGCCGTCTCCGCGCCGGTCTCCGGCTTGATCTCGAACACGGCCAGCGGCTCGGCGTCGGCCACCGAGGCGTCGTACAGCCGGATGCTCAGGCCGGGCACCCGGTCGAACCGGTCGCCGTCCGCGGAGGCGACCAGCACGATCCGGCCAACGCTCGGCTCGACCCCGGAGAGATCCGCCTGGATCGTGTCGGTCAGCCCGTCGGTGACCCGTTTCTTGCCCAGCCGCCACACCTTCCCGGAGGGGTGCCGGGGCTGGTTGTAGAAGACGAAGTCCTCGTCGGAGCGCACACGGCCGTCGGGGCCCAGCAGCAGCGCGGAGGCGTCCACGTCCGGGACCCCCGTTCCGGGGGTCCAGCGCAGCACCGCGCGCACCGTGGTGGCCTCGAGCGGGACGTTCGACCCCTTCAGCATCGCGTGCGTCATGCGGTCATCCTGCCCTCTCGGTCCTGGTCACGACAATGCGGGGGTGTTGCGGCGGACATGGGGGAGTTACCGGAAGTTCATGCCCGGCGGGAACCCCCGACACGACCCCGTACGTACTATTACCGGCCACCCTTTACCGAACTCAGAGACTCGGCTCGCAGCCCTGGGGAGTCCAATGCGTCATTTCGGGCACATCGCCCCACAGGTGCGGGAGCGCCTCTTCCACCAGGAGCCGTGCGCGTTCACCGCCGACTCCCCGGCCCGGCTGCTCGCCGTCGCCCTGGGCGCCACGCTGTACAGCCCGGCCACCCGGCCCCGGCTCGCCGACGACATCCTCAAGCAGGCCGGGAACGGCGTGGTGTCGATGGTGCTCTGCCTGGAGGACTCGATCGACGACGCGGACGTGCCGGCGGGCGAGGACAACCTGGTCCGGCAGTTCGCCGAGCTGGACGCCCGGGCGGGCGTGGAGCCGCCGCTGCTGTTCATCCGGGTCCGCACCCCCGAGCAGATACCCGCCCTGGTCCGCCGCCTCGGCGCGTCCGTGCGGCTGCTGTCCGGGTTCGTGCTGCCGAAGTTCACCGAGGAGCGCGGGCTGCCCTTCCTGGAGGCCCTGGCCGCCGCCGAGGCCGGAAGCGGCCGCCGGCTGTTCGCCATGCCGGTGCTGGAATCCCCCGAGCTGCTCTACCGCGAGAGCCGGGTGGAGACCCTGGAGGGGATCTTCCGCGCCGTCGACAAGTTCCGCGACCGGGTCCTCGCCCTCCGCCTCGGCGTGACCGACTTCTGCTCCTCCTACGGCCTGCGCCGCGCCCCCGACATGACCGCCTACGACGTCCAGATCGTCGCCTCGGTGATCGCCGACGTGGTGAACATGCTGGGCCGCGCCGACGGCACCGGCTTCACCGTCACCGGACCGGTCTGGGAGTACTTCCGCGCCTCCGAGCGCATGTTCAAGCCGCAGCTGCGGCAGAGCCCCTTCCTGGAGGTGCAGGCCGTCGAGCTGCGCGAGAGGCTGATCGAGCACGCCATGGACGGGCTGCTGCGCGAGATCTCCCTCGACCAGGCCAACGGCCTGCTCGGCAAGACCTGCATCCACCCCTCCCATGTGCTCCCCGTGCACGCGCTGTCCGTGGTCAGCCACGAGGAGTTCAGCGACGCCCAGGACATCCTGCGGCCGGAACGCGGCGGCGGGGGTGTACTTCGCTCGGCCTACACCAACAAGATGAACGAGGTGAAGCCGCACCGCGCCTGGGCCGAGCGGACCCTGCTGCGCGCCGAGGTGTTCGGCGTCGCCAACGAGGACGTCGGTTTCGTGGAGCTGCTCGCCGCGGGCATACCCGGCTGAGCCTTCGACATGTCCAAGGAATGCATGAATCAGGCAGTGAACGACGGCATCTGGTCCGGCAGCTGGGTCGCGGAGCGGCTCGGCGTCGAACTCGAGGGGGACGACGGGCTGCGCGCCCTGCTGGGCCTCGCCCTGCGCCGCAATCCCAAGCGGGCCCATCTGCTGGTGTCCCACGTCCTCGGCAAGCACGTCCCGCAGTCGCCGACGGTGGTGTACGGCCATGGCGTCCGGCTCGGCCGCAAGGTCGCCGAGCTGCTCTCCCCGGCCGAGGCGGCCGCGGCGGTGGTCCTGGGCTACGCGGAGACCGCGACCGGCCTGGGCCACGCGGTCGCCGACGGGCTCGGCACGGCGCCGTATCTGCACTCCACCCGGCGGCCGGTGGCCGGGGTCGCCCGCGCGGGCGGCTTCGAGGAGGCGCACTCGCACGCCACGTCCCACCTGCTGCTGCCGGAGGACCCCGGTCTGCTGGCGGGACAGGGCCCGCTGGTGCTGGTCGACGACGAGTTCTCCACCGGCAACACCGTGCTGAACACCATCCGTGACCTGCATGAGCGCTATCCGCGGCAGCGGTACGTGGTGGTCGCGCTCGTCGACATGCGGTCGGCCGAGGACGCCGGGCGGCTGGAGCGGTTCGCCGCGGAGATCGGGGCGCGGGTGGATCTGGTCGCCGCCGCGTCCGGGGTCGTACGGCTGCCGTCGGACGTGCTGGAGAAGGGGCGGCGGCTGGTGGCCGACCACGAGGCGGCGGAGCGCGCCCACCCGGCGGCAGCAGGGGCGCCCCAGGTCAGCCGGGTCGATCTGCACTGGCCGCAGGGTCTCCCCGACGGCGGGCGGCACGGCTTCACGCCCGCCCACCGGGCCCGTCTCGACGCCGCGCTGCCCGCCATGGCCGCGCGCGTCGCCGAGGCCCTGCCCGCCGGCGCCCGCCGGGTGCTCGTGCTCGGCTTCGAGGAGCTGATGTACGCCCCGCTGCGCCTCGCCCGGGAGCTGGAGCGGGGCACCGCTGCCGAGGTGCGGTTCTCCACCACCACCCGCTCGCCCGTCCTCGCGGTGGACGACCCTGGGTACGCGATCCGTACCCGGCTGGCCTTCCCCGCCCATGACGACCCGGCCGACGGGCCCGGCGAGCGCTACGCCTACAACGTCGCCGGGGCCGGCTTCGACGCCGTCGTGGCCGTGGTCGACTCCGTCGCCGACACCCCGGCCCTGCACGCGCCCGACGGCCTGCTGGCCCGCCTCGCCGCCCATGTTCCGCACGTCCTGCTCGCGGTCGTCCCGTCGTACGCACCGCACGCTCCCGAAAGGCCGGCCATGCTGCCCGAGCCCCTCCGCGGCCCCGCTTTCTCCTCGTACGCACCGGAGGAGGTCGGCTGGCTGCTCCAGGACCTCTCCGACGTCACCCTGGAGGCCCCGACCGAGGAGCGGGAGGAGGCCATCCAGAGCGGCGGCGCGCACTACGCCGAGTCGCTGCCGGTGGAGTACCAGCCCAGCGCGCAGTACCAGGAGCTGTTCCACACCGCCCTGGACGCCTCGGCGGCCCGGATCGCCCAGGCGGTCGGCGTGGTGACCGACACTGTCATCGCCGAACTCCCCCACTCTCGGCTTCGCTCGAGCGGGGGGACCCCCACCCCCCGCCCGGTGCTGGTCTCGCTGGCCCGCGCCGGGACCCCGGTCGGCGTGCTGATGCGGCGCTGGGCGCAGTTCCGGCACGGGCTCGAGCTGCCGCACTACGCGGTGTCGATCGTGCGCGGCCGCGGGATCGACGCCAACGCGCTGCGCTGGCTCGCCGACCGGCACGACCCCCGGGACGTCGTCTTCGTCGACGGCTGGACCGGCAAGGGCGCCATCACCCGGGAACTCGCCCAGGCCATAGCGGAGTTCGAGGCGGCCGAGGGCATCACCGGGTTCGACCCGGAGATCGCGGTGCTCGCCGACCCGGGCTCCTGCGTGCGCACCTACGGCACCCGCGAGGACTTCCTCATCCCGTCGGCCTGCCTCAACTCCACCGTCTCCGGCCTGATCTCGCGTACCGTCCTGCGGGCCGACCTGGTCGGCCCGGACGACTTCCACGGCGCGAAGTTCTACCGCGAGCTGGCCGCGGCCGATGTCTCCGGGGTCTTCCTCGACTCCGTCGCGGCCCGCTTCCCGGAGGTCGCCGACGGCGTGGACACGGCGGTGAAGGAGCTGCTCGCCGAGGACCGCACCCCGACCTGGGAGGGCTGGCGGGCGGTGGAGCGGATCAGCGAGGAGTACGGCATCCACGACGTGAACCTGGTCAAGCCGGGCGTCGGCGAGACCACCCGGGTGCTGCTGCGCCGGGTGCCCTGGAAGATCCTGGCCCGCGAGGGCGCCGGCGCCGACCTGGACCATGTGCGCCTGCTCGCCGAGCAGCGGGGCGTCCCCGTCGAGGAGGTCGGCGGGCTGCCGTACACCTGTGTCGGGCTGATCCACCCGAAGTACACCCGGGGCGTCACGGGCGCCGACGGCAAGGCGGTGAACGTCTGATGCCGGTGCTGGTGGCGAGCGACCTCGACCGCACGCTGATCTACTCTTCGGCGGCCCTCGCGCTGACCATGCCGGACGCGCGGGCGCCCCGGCTGCTGTGCGTGGAGGTGCACGAGAGCAGGCCTCTGTCGTACATGACCGAGACGGCCGGGCAGCTGCTGACCGATCTCGGGGACGCGGCCGTCTTCGTGCCCACGACGACCCGGACCCGCAAGCAGTACCAGCGCATCAACCTGCCCGGCCCGCCGCCGAAGTACGCGATCTGCGCGAACGGCGGCCATCTGCTGGTCGACGGGGTCACCGACGCCGGCTGGCACACGGCCGTGCTGGCCCGGCTCGCCGAGCAGTGCGCGCCGCTGAGCGAGGTCCACGAGCATCTGGTGCGCTCCGCCGACCCGGTCTGGGTGCGCAAGCACCGCGTCGCCGAGGACCTGTTCACCTACCTCGTCGTCGAGCGCGAGCTGCTGCCCGAGGAGTGGGTGAAGGAGCTGGCGGTGTGGGCCGAGGACCGGGGCTGGACCGTCTCGCTCCAGGGCCGCAAGATCTACGCCGTACCGCGGCCGCTCACCAAGAGCGCGGCGGTCCGGGAGGTGGCCCGCAGGACCGGCGCGGAGCTGACGCTGGCGGCCGGGGACTCCCTGCTGGACGCTGATCTGCTGCTGGCCGCGGACCGGGGCTGGCGCCCCGGCCACGGCGAGCTGGCGGACACGATGTGGACGGCCCCCCGGATCGCCGCCCTGCCGGAGCGGGGCGTACTGGCGGGCGAGCGGATCCTGCGGGAGTTCCTGCGGGCCTCCAGACAGCCGGGCTGAGCCGGACCGCCGGGCGGAGGGGGCTGAGCCGGGCGGAGGAGGGCTGAGCGGGGCGGAGCCCCTAGCCGCAGCAGCCGCCGCCGCAGCAGCCGCCCCCGCCGCCGGTCCCCGGGGCGGGAGCGGGGGCGGCGGAGGCCTTTCCGCCCACGGCCACGGTGGACAGCAGCTTCACCGTGTCGTCGTGGCCCGCGGGGCAGCTCGCGGGGGCGGCCGACTCGGCCATGGGCCGGCTCAGTTCGAAGGTGTCGCCGCAGCTCCGGCAGCGGTACTCATAGCGAGGCATGGGGCCAGAGTAGCTGTACGGAGCCGCCGACAACGGTGTCTCAATCTTTGGTGAGTGTTCCTTGCCACCCGACAGTTGTGCGGGGGTTTCGAAAACATCGCTGATAACTTGTGAACGCCGTTGCGAGGACGCTCAGCCCCGCGCGAGCAACAGCGAGTGCGGAGGGAGACGCAGGCGTGACCGATGCGTCGCAGGGGGAGGGTCGCCCCCGGGGGGACGGCGGCCGTGCGGACAAGCCGGTCGCCGCCGACGAGACCCTGCATCTGAGAGTGGACGCTCTCAGAGCGGACGAGACCATGCAGCTGCGTGTGCCACCGCCTCCGGGCGGGCCCGCCCAGCCGCCCGTCGGCGGCCGGGCCGAGCGGCGGCGCAGTGCGCGCCCGGCCGCGCGGGAGCGCGTCACGGCCGCCGTCGGCCGCCTGCTCGGGCCGCTGGCACCCTACGCGCGCCGCCTCGCGCCGTACATACGCCGCCTCAGGCCCCGCTATCCGCGTCCCGGCCGGACCGGCTGGCGCCGCTGGATGCCGTCCTGGCGGCAGTGGGTGGGCGGCGTCCTGACCTCCTTCGGGCTGCTCAGCGCCTTCCTGGTGACCGCGTACGCCCTCACCGACATACCCAGCAACCTCAACTCGTACGCCACACAACAGGACAATGTGTACTTCTGGTCCGACGGGACCCCGATGGCCCGGACGGGCTGGGTGCAGCGGCAGGCGATGCCGCTGAAGGACATACCCGAGGACGTCCGCTGGGCGGTGCTGGCCGCGGAGAACGAGAGTTTCTACTCGGACCCGGGCATATCCGTCAAAGGTCTCACCCGGGCGCTGTACCGCACGGTGGGCCAGGGGGACACCGAGGGTGGTTCCACCATCACCCAGCAGTACGTCAAGAACGTCTATCTGACCCAGAACCAGACGGTCAGCCGCAAGTTCACCGAAGCGATGATCGCCCTCAAGCTCGACAACAAGATGAGCAAGGACCAGATCCTGGAGGGCTATCTCAACACCAGCTGGTTCGGCCGCGGCAGCTACGGCATCCAGCGCGCCGCCCAGGCCTACTACGGCAAGGACGTCAGCAAGCTCAACGCCTCCGAGGCGGCCATGCTGGCCGGCCTGCTCAAGGGCGCGGGCTTGTACGACCCGACGCTCGGCAAGGCCAACCACCACCGGGCCGAGGAGCGCTGGAAGTGGATCCTGGACCGGATGGTCAAGATCCACCGGCTGTCGCCGCAGGAGCGTGCCCGGTACACCACCTTCCCCGAGCCGCTGAAGAGCAACCCGCTCTACAACACCGGCGCGCAGAGCGACTATCTGGTGGAGCTGGCGGCGCAGTACGCCAAGAAGGCCGGGCACCTCACCGACAAGCAGTTCGACCTCGGCGGCTACCAGATCTACACGACCTTCGACCGTAAGCGGGAGCAGGCCCTCACCGACGCCGTCACCCAGGCCCGCAAGCAGGCCAGGAGGGATCATCCGGGCGCGGCGAAGGACGGGCACTACGGCGCCGCCTCGGTCGCCACCGACGGCCGGATCCTCGCGGTCTACGGCGGCCCGGACCACCGTACCCAGGGCTACAACGAGTCCAACGCGGCCACCGTCCCGGCCGGCACCGCGTTCCTGCCGTTCGTCTACGCGGCGGGACTCGAACACGGCGTGCACAAGACACGCGACGGAGCCGCCACCCCGGTCACCCCCGAGAGCGTCTACGACGGCGACGACGGCATCCCGGTCACCACGCCGGAGGGGCCCTACTGGGACCGCAGCGGCAAGAAGGTCGCGGCGCACAACGACGGCCGCAGGTCCTACGGCAAGATCGCTCTCGGCGAGGCCCTCGCCAAGTCCGTCAACACGCCCTTCATGCAGCTCGGCATGGACACCGGCCTGGACCAGGTGCGGCAGACCGCGGTGTCGTCCGGACTGCTGTCCTCCAGCATCGGCAGCCAGGTGCCCGCCCTGTCCCTGGGCACCTCCACGCCCAGCGCCATCCGGATGGCGAGCGGGTACGCCACCTTCGCCGCCGGCGGCAGCCACACCGAGCCCTACTCGGTGAGCCGCATCACCCGCAACGGCGCACCCGTCGCCCTCAACACCCCGCGCCCCCGCCCGGCGGTGAGCGCGCAGGTGGCCCACGACGTCACCGAGGCCCTCACCGAGTCCTTCCGCCTGACCCACCCGGCCACGGCGGCCGCCCAGGACGGGGTGGCCGGGAAGGCGGGCAGCGCCGACACCGGGATCGCCGTCGGGAAGACCGACGGCTCCGGCAAGCCCACCGCTTCCTGGTACGCCGGCACCGCCGGCTCGGTGTCGACGGCGGTCGTGGTCTACCGGATGGATCTGGCCAAGTCCCTGGAGCCCCTCCCGCTGGAGGGGCTGGCCGGAACATCCGACAGCGTTCCGTACAACCTCTGGTCGGCCGCGATGGGTCTTGGCTGACAGCAAGACCCGTACCCCACTCGCCCCTCTCGGAGAATGAGCCGCGCATGTCCCGCAAGAAGTCACCGACCGGCCGCCGCCGGGCCGCCGGCCGCCGGCGCCGTGTCCCCGCCGCCACCCGCCCGCAGGTGCTGACGCTGGCCGCCTTCCTCGTCGTGGCCTCGCTCGTCGCCGGCTATCTCGCCCTGTCCCGCCCGGACGACACCGCGCCGACCGCGGCCTCCGGCGGCGCCCATGGCGGCAAGGCCGCTCCGAAGGTCTCGCCGACCCCCTCCTGGGACGGCAGGACCAAGGTCCTCGGGGACGGCTCCACCTCCTACACCGGCCCGCAGAAGGGCGAGCTGAAGCCGGTGCCGCTCAAGCCCGGGGAGAAGCCGCCGCAGTTCGTGGTCTTCTCCTGGGACGGCGCGCTGGAGGGCAGCGACCACCTCTTCTCGCACTACCGGGAGATGGCCAGGCAGTACGACGCCCACATGACCTTCTTCCTCACCGGCATCTACCTGCTGCCCAAGAGCAAGAAGTCCCTGTACCAGGGCCCGATGCACGCGCCCGGCGACGCCGCGATCGACTACGCCACCGACGACCACATCCGCAGCACCCTGGAACAGCTGCGCCTCGCCTACGACCAGGGCAACGAGATCGGCACCCACTTCAACGGCCACTTCTGCGGCGCCAAGGGCGGCGGCGACTGGAGCGTGGACCAGTGGAAGAGCGAGATCGACCAGTTCTACTCGTTCGTGGAGAAATGGAAGACCAACACCGGCTTCACGGACGTTCCCGCCCTGCCTTTCGACTTCAAGCAGGAGGTCACCGGCGGCCGCGCGCCCTGTCTGGAGGGCCAGCCCAATCTGCTGAAAGCGATCAAGAGCTACGGCTGGCGCTATGACGCCAGCTCCCCGGGCGATTTCCAGATATGGCCGACCAAGAAGAACGGCGTCTGGGACTTCCCGCTCCAGATGCTGCCGTACGAGAACGGCAAGTTCCAGGGCCTGTCCATGGACTTCAACTTCCTCTACAACCAGTCCAACGGCGAGACCCACGGTGATCCGGCCAAGTACCCCGAGTGGGAACAGCAGACCGTCTCCTCCTACATGGACGGCTTCAACCGGGCCTACTACGGCAGCCGCGCGCCGCTGTTCATCGGCAACCACTTCGAGGACTGGAACGGCGGCATCTACATGAAGGCCATCGACCAGATCATTCCGAAGATCTGCACCAAAAAGGGCGTCAAGTGCGTGTCGTTCAAGGAACTCGCCGACTGGCTGGACGTGCAGAAGCCGGAAACGCTCACCGCTCTGCGCAGCCTTGATCCCGCACAGTCACCGGACTGGTCATCGGTCGTCAAATAGCCCTGGGGCACAGGAGATTCCACTTGTGCAACCCCCTTCACAACCGACGCTCGATGCATGCGAAGATGCCCCTCGCCCGGTAGGTGTACCGGCGTAGAGGGGAACATCATTGAGATCAAGAAAACTGAGCCGTAAGCGCAGCCGTACGGCCATAGTCACGGCCTCGGCCGCCGCCGTGGTCGCCGCGGTGGCCCTCGTCCCCAACTGGAGCGCGGGCGCCGCCGTCACCAATGACCCGACGGTGGACGCGGCCACGAAGGCGACCTTCCAGAAGCTGGCCGACGCGGTGTTCACCGACCGCACCCAGGCCCTGGTGGACGGCGCCGGCAACGCCGGGACCAAGCACACCGCCGGGTTCACCGGCTCGGTGCGGATGTCCGGCGGGCAGCAGGACCAGCAGACGGCCGCCGTGGGCCAGCTGCGCGCCCGCAAGTCCCGGCTCGCCAAGCTCGGCGAGAAGTACAGCGCGGGCAGCACCCGGGTCACCCTGGACGCGACCGAGGTCCACGGACGGCGCGCCAAGGTCGCCGTCACCGAGACCACCACGCTGACCTACGAGAAGCCGGCGGCCAAGGGCCCGAAGACCACGGGATTCCAGGCCCACCACGAGCTGAGCTTCAAGGCCGACGCGAGCGGCGACTGGCAGCTGACCGGGATCCGCGACACCGACGACGGCTACCTGGCCGTGAACCAGGTCGCCACGCCCTCCGTCGCCAAGTCGCGGACCACCCCCGCGGACGACGGCCCGCCGGACGCGCCCCGCGCGGCCACCAGCTGGCCCGCGCCCGCCAACCGCAAGACCCTCACCGGCGGCGCCTACGACTACCAGGCGATGGTGGCGTACGCGACCAAGTACTGGCGCAACTACAACCCGGACTACCCGGACTTCAACGGCGAGGCCGACGGCGGTGACTGCACCAACTTCGTCAGCCAGTCCCTGAAGGCGGGCGGCTGGAAGCACGTGCCCGGCTACACGAACGACTTCCACAAGTGGTTCGGCAACGCCGACATCCAGTCGGACTCCTTCGTCGGCGTCAACGAGTTCTCCTGGTTCGCCCTGTCCTCCAAGCGGGTCACGCCGCTCGCCAACGTCTACCAGGCGGACCTCGGCGACGTGATCCAGATGGACTTCAACCGGGACGGGTCCAAGGACCACTCGATGATCGTCACCTACCGCGACCGCTGGGGCGTGCCGTACGTGACGTACCACTCCACCAACACCTACAACCGGTCGGTGGCGAGCCTCGTCGCGTCGTACCCGAACGCGTACTTCTACGCCTACCGCACCTGACCCGGGCCCGGACCCCGGTCCGGTCCGTCCAGCTCGCCCTGCCGCGTCAGCCGGCGTGCCCGCTCCTCCGCATCGGGGTGGCGGGCCCGCCAGTACGGGTTGTCGTGCGGCAGGGCCGAGCCGACCCGGCCGTACATGCCGAAGGTCATCAGCAGCAGGCCCACGACGAAGCTGAAGAACACGTTCTGGATCTTGAACGCCAGGAAGTTGTGGGTCGTGTCCAGCAGGCCGAGATTGAGGAAGCCGTTCAGCAGGAACAGCACGCCGAACACCATGTTCAGCGTGGACGCCACGTTTCCGCCGACCACCATGCCGGCCAGCAGGATCGCCCCGACGACGATCGACAGCCAGCTCAGCGCGCCGTTGGTGTTCAGCCCGGCGACCGTGTCACCGCCGGTGTTGAAGAAGCCGATGTGGTCGAGCACCCCGAGGATGCCGAAGACCAGCAGAAACACGCCGATCAGGCCCGCACCGATCCGGTAGACGGTGTTCAGCCGGTGGTCGACGGGAAGGTGCTCGTCGAACCGGATCCGCTGCTGTCGCGGCTCCGGGTGAGCTGCATGTGTGGCCATGTCCGCCTCCCTCGGGCGCTAAGGCCTCTCTTTCGGATCTTGCCGACGCCGAACGGCACCGCCACCGCAGCCGACCTGATCCGAAAGAAAGCCCTAGCGGAGGCCATACGTCCGTTCCCCCCAATATCCGCCCGCCGCCCGGAGCCCTGCAACCGGCGGCACCCGGCCGCCGCCGACGGCCGCCGCGCTCAGTGGCCGCCGCGCTCCTCCCGGATCCGCGCCACCACCGCCGCCGCGACCCGCCGCACGGCCTCCGTCTCGCCCAGGAAGTGCCAGTAGTCCGGGTGCCGCCCCTCCTGCACCGCCGCGGCCGCCCGCTCCAGCCGGGCCACCGCCTCGTCCAGCGGACCGGCGTGCCGGGGATCCGGTGTCGTACGCCCCGCCATCGCCAGCCGCTGCGCGTCCCGGATCGCGAACCGGGTCCGCTCGACCTCCGCCCGCGGGTCCTTCTGTACGGCGTTCAGCCGGTTCAGCCGCTCCCCGGCGGCCGAGACGGCCTCGTCCGTGCTGTTCAGCAGTGCCCGCACGGTCGACAGCAGGGAGGCCGCGTCCGCCCAGCGCTGCGCGTCCCGCGCCGTCTGCGCCTCGCGCAGCTTCTCCTCGGCCTGCCGTACCGCCTCCGCGGCCCGCTCCGGCACCTGCTGGAGGTCCTGCCAGCAGGCGGCCGAGAACCGCCGGCGCAGCTCGCTGAGGACCGGGTCGACCTGACCGGCCCGGGTGGTCAGCGCCTGGGCCCGGGTGCGCAGCGAGACCAGCCGGTGGTCGATCTCGGCCGCCCGCTCCGGCAGCCGCTCGGCCTCCGCCCGGATCGCCCCGGCCTCCCGCTGCACCCGCTCGGCCCGCTCCAGCGTCTGCTGCACCCCGTGCTGCCCCGCCCCCTGGTTCAGCCGGGTCAGCTCGGGCGAGAGGGCGGCCAGCCGGGCGGCGAGGTCGTCGGCCCGCAGCCCCTGCTCCCGGACCGCGTCCAGGGCGTTGCTCGCGGCCAGCAGCGCCTGCCGGGCCCGCTCCACGGCGGGCGCGACCCGGGCCAGCTGGGTCTCGGCCTTGTCGAGCAGCGGCCCGAGCGAGCTGCCGAACCGGTCCAGCTCCTGCTTGACCCGCACCAGTTCGTCGCGGGCCGCGGTCAGCTCCGACCGCGCCCGGGTGGCGGCGGCGGCCTCCAGGTCGTCCCGGTCCAGGTCGTGCGCGTCGACGGCCTGGATGTAGCGCCGGCTGACCTCGTCGATGCGCTGTCCGAGCGCCTCGAAGTCGGTGACGGTACGGCGGGCGGCGGGGGAGTCGTCCACGGCCGTGATGGTCTCCACGGAGATCCGCAGGTCCCGCTGGGCGGTGTCGAGTTCGTAGAACGCGGCCGCCGCCGCGTCCTTCGCGGCCTGCGCCTCGGCGCGCAGGCTCTCCGCCCGCCCGCCGAACCAGCGCCGGGTACCGCCCCCGGCGAACGCGCCGGGCAGCGCCAGCGCGAGCAGCACCGGCAGTCCCAGCAGGGTGAGGATGTCCCGCACGGCCGTGGCGGTGCCCGGCCCGCGCCGGGCCGGTGCGGCGGACGGCGGCGGGTACGGCGGTGTCGATGGCGTGCCGGGTGTCGCCGTCACATCCCTCTCCCGTGCTGTGCTTCGCCCTGGGTGGCGGACGTGGAGTCATTCTCCCACCCGGTGCGGACGAAGACACGGGCCGGTCAGTTCGCGTTCCGTACCGTGACCGAGCCGTTGGAGGAGTTCGCGGTCACCCGGTGCGGGCTGCGGTCGCGCTGCTGCACCCCCACCGAGACCGCCCCGTTGTCCGAGTCGGCCCGCACGTGGTACTCGGCGCGGGGCAGGGTGACCGTCACCGCGCCGTTGTCGGTCGAGGCGTCCACGGAGTCGGGTACAGCCTTCAGCTCCAGGTCCACCGTGCCGTTGCTGGACTCGGCGTGCACCCGCCGCGAGGAGACAGTGGCCTGCACCGCGCCGTTGTCCGAGCGCAGGTCCAGCGGGCCGGTGGAGTCGGTGACGTGGACCTCGCCGTTGCTGGTGTGGATCCCGAGCGCGGTCGTGAAGCCGTGCGCCCGCACGCTGCCGTTGCCGTCGACGACCTGGACGCCGACCCCGGCCGGCACCTCGACGCGGTAGCGGGTCGAGCAGTCGGCGATCAGCCCGGAGCAGTCCGTGCGCAGCACCAGCCGGTCGCCGTCCAGCGACCACTTCAGCGAGGGCCCGCTGCCGACGGTCACGGAGCCCTGGAACCAGCGGGTGACCGCGACCGTGCCCGCCTTGCCGCCGCCCCGGGCGGGGACGATGTCGAGGGCCGCGTCGTCGGAGTCGACGGTGAGGGTGCGGCCGTGCAGCGCGAAGGACCGGTGGTCCGGGTGCTTGTCGTCGTCGGCGGACGCGCCGCAGGCACTCAGCCCGGCGACGAGCGCACCGGCGAGTACGGCCGTGACGGCGGCGCGGACGGGAAGGGAACGGGTCATGCGAGAACTCCCCCTGAGATGGTCTGCCACGACCGTAGACGATCATGCTCGGGAGGGGACTCCGGCCTGCTCCCGGCCCAGGGTGGGGATAACCCCCCTATAGGCCTGTGGCCCGGCGGTACGGGTTTGCGGTGCACCCGTCCGGGCAAGGTAGGCTGTCGACTCGTCCTGGGCGTACGGCCCGGGGTGCGGGTGCGTAGCTCAGGGGTAGAGCGCCTGCCTTACAAGCAGGATGTCGGCGGTTCGAAACCGTCCGCGCCCACCGACAAGGAGCCCCCGGCCGACCACGGCCGGGGGCTTCGTCGTGTCCCGGGTCAGTCCCGCCGGCGGGCGGCCCCGGCCGCCGCCACCTCGGCGACCAGCCTGGCCGTCACCGGTACCGGTACGCCGTGCCGCTCGGCCGCCCGCAGCAGGGCGCCGCCGATGGCGTCCAGCTCCAGCGGGCGGCCCGCCTCGGCGTCGCGCTGCATGGACGACCTGGTGGCGGCCGGGAAGGCGGCGTACCGGGCGAGGGCCTGGGCCGGGTCGGCGGGGGCGCCGCAGGCACGGCTGACCGCGGCGGTCTCCGCGACCAGCGCCTCCAGCTCCTCCCGGTGGCGGGTGCGGGCCTCGCCGAGGGGGAGGGCGTAGCGGGTGGTGAGGAGGGCGAACGGGGCGAGGAAGGCCATCTTGGCCCACAGCGCCGCCGTCTCGTCCTCGACCAGCCGGGCCGTCGTACCGGCGGCGGTGAGGGCGGCGGCGAGCGCGGCCGGCCGCGGCCCGGGTACCGCCTGCCCGGCGAGGTCGATCTCGGTGAACGGGCTGCCGTGTTCGATCACGCCCGGTGCCACCCGGGTGGACTCCACCCGGATCACGGCCGGCGCGACCCGGCCGGCGCCGTAGCGGGCGCGCAGCGTGTCCGGGTGCTCGACGCCGTTCAGCAGCGGTACGACGAGGGCGTCGCCGAGTGCGGCGGGCGGGACGCGGGTCAGGGCGGCGTCGAGCGCGGTGTGCTTGACGGTGATCAGGCAGGCGTCCACCGGGGTGCGCAGCTCGGTGTCCGCCTCGACGGGGGCGGTGAAGTTCCCGAACTGGGCGCTGCGGACGGTGATTCCGTCGCGCCGCAGGGTGTCCGCGGTGGCCTCCGGGGCCAGGCAGACGACACGGTGGCCGGCCCGGGACAGCAGGGCGGCGAGCAGACCGCCCGTGCCGCCGGGCCCGAGCACCGCCACGCTGTACGGCGTCCGGGCAGGCTGTGGAGAGCGCTGGTTCGTCATGGAGTTGTTCCCTTCGACGGTCGGCCCCGGGGATCGGTGGCCGCCTTCGCACGTGATCATCGCAGGAACGCGGGGCGCGCGGGAGACTTCGGGTATGTGCCGGAGTATCAAGACGCTGCGTCCGCCCGTGCTGCCCGGTGAGGCCACGGAGGACGACATTCGCGCCGCCGCCCTTCAGTACGTACGGAAGGTCTCGGGCTTCCGGGCCCCGGCCGCCCACAACCGCGAGGTCTTCGACCAGGCCGTGGACGCTGTGGCCCGAGCCACAGCGGAGCTGCTGGGCGGCCTCGAGGTGCGGGGCCACCCCGTGCGCTGACTGGCCGTCAATCTCCTTCCCTCGCACCGCAATTGGCTCTACGTT
The DNA here is from genome assembly GCF_042672505.1 of Streptomyces sp. NPDC127190. NCBI lineage: Bacteria > Bacillati > Actinomycetota > Actinomycetes > Kitasatosporales > Streptomycetaceae > Streptomyces > Streptomyces sp. NPDC127190. Next base: position 162,433 of record NZ_JBHXVE010000017.1, on the reverse strand, counting down.
GCGGTGCGGGTCCTCGGCCTGCCCGCAAGCGGAAGCGGAAAATCGGCTGAATGTTGAAGTTGCAAGTACTGCTTAGGTCGGCCTAACCTGAGTTCTCCGTTCGGTACCCGCTCCCCATCCGCCCCGTCCGTCCCCGGCGGGCCGGTCCGTAAGACACCGAAGAGGAGAACCCCCCATGTCCGCACGTCTCGACTCCGCTCAGCCTTACGTCCTCGGGCTCTTCCGCATCGTGATCGGTCTGCTCTTCGCCGTGCACGGCGTCACCTCGCTCTTCGGCGTCCTCGGCGGCGCCATGGGCACCGGCGCCACCGTCCCGGCCGGCACCTGGCCCGGCTGGTACGCGGCGGTGATCCAGCTGGTCGCCGGCGCCCTGGTGCTCCTCGGTCTCGGCACCCGCGGGGCCGCGCTGGTCGCCTCCGGCTCGATGGCGTACGCGTACTTCGACGTGCACCAGAAGGTCGCGCTGTGGCCCATCCAGAACGGCGGCGAGCTGTCCGTCCTGTTCTGCTGGGCGTTCCTGCTGCTCGTCTTCACCGGTTCCGGCGCCTTCGGCCTGGACCGCCTGTTCGGCCGCCGCACCGCCGCCGAGGGCGGCCGCGCCACCGACCGTGCCCCGATAGCGGCCTGATCCCGCGTCACCCGTGCCACGGCGCCCTTCCCGGTCCTCGGGGAGGGCGCCGATGCGTGTGCGTGCGGCTCCGCCGCATCCGCCTCCCGAGGCCCCAGGGACCCCGGTGTCACACCCCCCGCGTACGCTGTATGGCTGTCAACGGGGGAGCAACGGGAGTCGTCGTGTGGGAGAGCCTGGGGTCGCTGGCGGCCGGGCCGTGGATCTATGCCGTGGTGGCGCTGTCCGTGCTGCTCGACGTCTTTCTGCCGGTGCTGCCGAGCGGGGTGCTCGTCATCACGGCGGCCACCGCCGCCGCGGCCGGTTCGGGCGCGGCGACCGGACGCGTGCCGCACGATGTGCCGGACATCCTCGCGCTGATCCTCAGCGCGACGACCGCCTCCGTCCTCGGCGACCTGGTGGCCTACCGCCTCGCCTGGCGCGGCGGTGAGCGGCTGGACCGGGCGATAGCCCGTTCCCGGCGGCTGACCAGCGCCCAGGAGCGGCTCGGCGAGGCCCTCGCCCGGGGCGGCGGCGCGCTGGTGGTGCTGGCCCGGTTCGCCCCGGCCGGCCGCTCGGTGGTCTCCTTCTGCGCGGGCGCCGCGCACCGCCGCGCCCGCGACTTCGTGCCCTGGTCCGCCCTGGCCGGTCTGTCCTGGGCCGGCTACAGCGTCGCCCTCGGCTACTACGGCGCCCGGTGGCTGGGTGCCACCTGGGTGGCGACCGGGGTGTCGGTGGCCGCGCTGTTCGGGGTCGGGGCGGTCGCGGGCTTCCTGGTGCGCCGCCGCCCGGTCTCCTGACGCACCGGGCGGCGCCGGTTCAGCAGCCGGCCAGGTAGTGGGTGAGCGCCGTCTTCTCCGCCGGGTCGACCGAGAGGTCGTAGTAGTACTTCACCTGCACCCAGGCGCGGACATAGGTGCACACGTAGGCGGAGCGGGACGGCACCCAGGTGGCCGGGTCCTGGTCGCCCTTGGCCTGGTTGACGTTGTCGGTGACGGCGATGAGCTGGGGCCGGGTCAGGTCGTTGGCGAAGGCCTGGCGCCGGGCGGTGGTCCATGCGCTCGCCCCGGAGTCCCAGGCCTCGGCCAGCGGGACCAGGTGGTCGATGTCCAGGTCCGAGGCGGCGGTCCAGGTGGCGCCGTCGTACGGCGAGTACCAGCTGCCGCCGGTGGCCGCGCAGGAGGAGTCGGTGACGACGTTCGAGCCGTCCCGCTTGAGGACCGTCTCGCGGGTGTTGCAGGTGCCGCTGATGGTGATCCAGTGCGGGAACAGGCTCCGGTCGTAGCCGGTGCGGTTCTCGGCGGCGACGGTGAGCTCGGCGAGGTAGGTGCGGGCGGTGGCGGCGCTGACCGGGGTGGGCAGGGCGGCGGAGGCGCTCGGGCTGTTGAACAGGGCTGCGGAGGCTATGAGTCCGGTAAGCGCCCCGACTATGCTCCAGCGTCGACGCGCGTAGCTCTGCGGCATGCGAACTCCCTGTGGGATGTGGGGGATTGGGGCGCGGGCGAGGCAATGCTCGCCGCGGTGTGTTGCCGGGAGGTGAGCGCTCGGTAAGAAGGTAGTGGCGTGTTCATGTCACGCCAAGGTTCACGGGAAAACCTTCACATCCCGTACGATGGGGAGCGCAGAAGGGGAGTAGCTCTTCGCCGGACCGTCGACATACTGCTCAGCCAGGCTGAGCCGGCGCCCGGAGGCGGACCTCGTGCGGGCCGCCAGCGAGACCTTCGGCAAGCAGTGCAGGCCCGTGCCCCGGTGCGGGCGCCCAGTGCGCTGCCGTGCCGAGGTGTCATCGTGGGACGCACCACACTCTCGGCGGGCAGCCCCGACCGATTGAGGAACCTTGATCAGCATCACCGTGACGGCGCTCGTCTTCGGCGTCATCTTCCTCGCCGAGCTGCCGGACAAGACCGCGCTCGCCGGCCTGGTCCTCGGCACCCGCTACCGCGCGAGTCATGTCTTCGCCGGTGTCGCCGCGGCCTTCCTGCTGCATGTCGTGCTCGCCGTCGCGGCCGGCAGCGTGCTGACCCTGATGCCGCAGCGGCTCGTGCACGCCGTCACCGGCGTCCTCTTCCTCGGCGGCGCCGCGATGCTGCTGCTCAAGCACGACGACGGCGAGGAGGAGATCAGGAAGCCCGCCGACCAGTCCTTCTGGAAGGTCGCCGGCACCGGCTTCATGCTGATCCTGGTCGCCGAGTTCGGCGATCTCACCCAGATCATGACCGCCAACCTCGCCGCCCGCTACGACGACCCGCTCTCCGTCGGCCTCGGCGCGACGCTCGGCCTGTGGGCCGTCGCCGGACTCGGCATCGTGGGCGGAAAGGCCCTGATGAGGAAGGTGCCGCTGCGGCTGATCACACGGATCGCGGCGCTGCTGATGCTGGCGCTCGGCGTGTGGACCCTGTGGGAGGCGGTGGCGGGCTGAGTCCGCCGGCGGCGCACCCGGGAAAGCCGGTGGCGGAAACGCCCCCCGGTTTTGTACCGTGGAGAAACAAAGTGGCTCCCGCCCGTTCTCCCTGACCGGCGGGCGGGGCCGCCTTGTCCCGCACCCCGGCGTCTCCCCGGGGGCTCGTCCGTTCCTGGAGCTGCCGATGCCGGCCACCGCCACGCCCGCCGTCCTGACCGCCCGCGCCCTCCTGCTCGACATGGACGGCACCCTCGTCAACTCGGACGCCGTGGTCGAACGCGTCTGGCGAGGCTGGGCCCGGCGGCACGGGCTGGACGGCGACGCGGTGATGCGGGTCGTCCATGGCCGTCAGGGGCACGCCTCCATGGCCGTCCTCCTGCCCGACCGGCCGGTGGCGGAGAACCTCGCCGACAACGCGCGCCTGCTCGCCGAGGAGACCGCCGACACCGACGGCGTGGTGGAGATCCCCGGCGCGAGCGCCTTCCTCGCCGCCCTGCACGGCCTGCCGCACGCGCTGGTGACCTCCGCCGACGTGCCGCTGTCCACCGCGCGCATGAACGCCGCCGGGCTGCCCCTGCCCGAGGTCCGGGTCACCGCCGAGTCGGTCGGCGCGAGCAAGCCCGACCCCGAGGGCTTTCTGAAGGGCGCCGCCGAGCTGGGCGTCGACCCGGCCGACTGCGTCGTCTTCGAGGACTCCGGCGCCGGTATCGCGGCGGGGCGCGCCGCCGGTATGCGGGTGGTCGGCGTCGGCCCGCGCGCCGCCGCGCACGGCCCCGACGTGACCGTGCCCGACCTCACCCGGGTCCGCGTCGAGCCCGCGGCGGACGGCACCATCCGGCTGCACATCGGCTGACGGCCCCTGCGCTCAGGGCTTCGACGTCTCCGCCTCCAGGCTCGCCCGGGTCGCCGGGCCGTACTCGCCGAGCGTGTCGCCCTGGATGCCGCGCGCCAGCTGGTAGGTGCGTACGGCGTCCCACACCGGGCGGTCGTAGACGCCGTCGACCGGGTCGTCGTACAGGTTCAACTGCCGTAGCCGCTCCTGGAGTTCGACGACCTGCGGGCCCGAGTCGCCGGTCCGCAGCACCGGGCCGGCGGCCGGTGTGGCGCCCGGAGCGGCGCTGGCCGTCGCCGACGGGGCGCGGGAGGCGGAGGGGGACGCGGTCGCGCTGTGCGTCGGCGAGGGCGTCGGGGAGGGGGACGCGCCGGCGGTGGCCGAAGGCGAGGGGGGCGACGCGGCCGGCGCGGCCTGCGGGGGCGGCGGGGGTGTCGCGGTCGCCGTCCGGGCCGTCGGCGAGGCGGACCGCTGCGCGGTGACGTCCGGGACGCTCGCCCTGACCTCCTCGGCCGCCGCCCGGTCCCGGTCCCGGGACGGCGCGTGATAGGAGAACAGCGCGAAACCGGCCACCGCCAGGACCGCGGCCCCCACGCCCGCGACCGACAGCAGAACCGTACGGCGCCGGCCCCGGCCGGTCTCCTGCGCGGCCGGTCCGCCGTCCCTCTGCCACACCGGCGGGTCCGCACGGGCCGGGCCCGGCGGCAGCGTGGCCCCGACGACCACTGGTAAGGACGCGGTGGCCGCCGCTCCCGGGTCCTGGTCGGGCATCTCGACGTACGGCCGGATCCGCAGCGGATCGAAGTCCTCCGCCGCCGCTGCCTCGGCCGTCCGCGTCTCGCGCAGCACCTTTGCGGCCCGCGCGGTGCAGTCGCACGACGGGCTGCGGTCCGCTCCCCGCGGCGCCCCGCACTCCGGGCAGACGGCGGCGCTGCGCGCGCCTATGTGCTCGTTGCCGTGCTCGCTCATGTGTTCGCCCCTCCCCCTCGCGGCCTTCCGAGACTATGCAGACCTTCTCCGTATCTCCCGCCGCGACACAGGACTCAACAGGCCATAAACGGTGACACCCACCACGATGGAAGAGGCGCACCGAGCCCCGGGAGGTCTCCATGGCCCTGGACACGCACGGAACGGCGAAGGACGTGAAGGACGGCGAACACGTCCCCGGCAATGTGCTCGTCTCGATCGGCGCCCTGCTGCTCGGGCTGCTGCTCGCCGCACTCGACCAGACGATCGTGTCGACCGCGCTGCCCACCATCGTCAGCGACCTCGGCGGTCTGGAGCACCTGTCCTGGGTGGTCACCGCCTATCTGCTCGCCTCGACCGCCGCCACCCCGCTGTGGGGCAAGCTCGGCGACCAGTTCGGGCGCAAGCGGCTGTTCCAGACCGCGATCGTGATCTTCCTGATCGGCTCGGCGCTGTGCGGGGCCGCCCAGGACATGCCCCAGCTGATCGCGTTCCGGGCGGTGCAGGGCCTGGGCGGCGGCGGGCTGATGGTGCTGTCGATGGCCATCGTCGGGGACGTCGTACCGCCGCGCGACCGTGGCCGCTACCAGGGGCTGTTCGGAGCCGTGTTCGGCGCGACCAGCGTGCTCGGGCCGCTGCTCGGCGGCCTGTTCACCGAGCATCTGAGCTGGCGCTGGGTGTTCTACGTCAACCTGCCCGTCGGTGTCGTCGCGCTCGCCGTCATCGCCACCACCCTGCACATCCCGCGCCGCACCGAGCGGCACGCCATCGACTACCTCGGTACGTTCCTGATCGCGGCGGTCGCCACCTGCCTGGTCCTCGACGCCTCGCTCGGCGGCACCACCTGGGCGTGGGACTCGGCGCAGATCATCGGGCTGGCCGTGCTGGGCGTGCTGCTGGCCGTGGCGTTCGTCGCCGTCGAGCGCCGGGCCGCGGAACCCGTCCTGCCGCTGAAGCTGTTCCGGATCCGCACCTTCGTCCTCGCCGCCGTCATCAGCTTCATCGTCGGCTTCGCGATGTTCGGCGCGATGACCTATCTGCCGACCTTCCTCCAGGTCGTGCACGGGGTCAGCCCCACCATGTCCGGCGTGTACATGCTGCCGATGGTCTTCGGCCTGCTGCTGTCGTCCACCGTCTCCGGGCAGATCGTCAGCCGCACCGGCCGGTGGAAGGTCTTCCCCGTCACCGGCACCGCCGTCACCGCCCTCGGGCTGCTGCTCCTGCACCGGCTCGACGAGCACAGCGGCACCGCGGAGATGAGCGTGTACTTCCTCGTCTTCGGCCTCGGTCTCGGCCTGGTCATGCAGGTGCTGGTGCTGATCGTGCAGAACGCGGTGGCGTACGAGGACCTGGGCGTCGCCACCTCCGGAGCCACCTTCTTCCGCTCCATCGGCGCCTCCTTCGGCGTCGCCATCTTCGGCACGGTCTTCTCCGGCCGTCTCGCCGACAAGCTCACCGCGGCCTTCGCGGGCGTGCGGCTGCCGCCCGGGGCCGACCCGAACGCCCTCAAGGCCGACCCGCGCGGCATCGCCGCCCTGCCGCCCGCGCTGCGCCCGGCGGCCCTGCACGCCTTCGCGTCCGCCATCACCGACGTGTTCCTCTACGCCGCCCCCGTCGCCCTCCTCGGCTTCGTCCTGGCGTGGTTCCTGAAGGAGGACCCGCTGCGCGGCTCGGTCACCGCGCCGGACGTCTCCGAGACGCTCGCGCCCAACCCGGTCGAGCGGTCCTCGTACGACGAGGTCTGCCGGGCGCTGTCCGTGCTCGGCACCCGGGAGGGCCGCCGCCAGGTCTACCGGAAGATCACCGAACGGGCCGGCTACGATCTGCTGCCCGCCGCGAGCTGGGTGCTGCTGCGCATCCGCAAGCACGGCTGCGTCGAGCCGGCCCAGCTCGCCGAGCGCGGCCCCGTCCCGCTGGAGGCCGTCCTCGCCGCCGCCCGCCAGGTCGAGGAGCGGCGGCTGGCCGAACGCCGGGGCGTCGAGCTGTACCTGACCGCGTCCGGCCGCGAGGTCGCCGAACGGCTGGCGGCGGCCCGCGAGGAGTCCCTGGCCGAGCTGCTCGGCGACTGGTGGCAGCCGGGCCGCTCGACCGACCTGGTGCAGCTGGTGAAGGAGCTGACCGGGGAGCTGTGCGGCTCGTCGCGGGAGGGGCCGGAGGAGGGGCAGCCGGTCCACCACGGCCCGCGGGCCGAGGTCAGCTGACCGCCCGCAGCTCCTTGCGGAACCAGTGCTCGGCGTACGGCTCCGCGTTGTGCGGTGCGGTCTCCGCATAGCCGAGCCGGGCGTACAGGGCGCGGGCCTCCCGCAGGTCGGAGCGGGTGTCGAGGACGATCCGCCGGGCGCCCAGGGCGCGGGCGGCCTCCTCGGCGGCGGCCACCAGCAGCGCGGCACCGCCCGTGCCGCGCCTGCCCTCGGCCACGAAGACCCGGGTCAGCTCGGCGGTGTCCGGATTCAGCAGCCGTACGCCCGCCGAGCCGGCCGGGACGCCGTCGTACCGGCCGACCAGCAACTGCCCGCCGGGCGGCGCGAGATGGGCGCCGGTCTCCGCCGCGATCTCCCGCTCCAGCTCCGCTGGGTCGGTGCGGCGCCCCTCGTGCAGCAGGTACCAGCGGTCGCTGACCTCCGTGTAGTACGCCCGCCACAGGGCGGCGGCCGTGGGCGAGTCGTACGGCTCCGGGGCGATGGTCCATGTCATGGGGGCCATTGTCGGCCGACTCCCGCGAGCCGCTGTTTGCCGGTCCCCTTCCGGGTCACCCGGAGGACATGTCCACAGGCTTGATCATCGCTCTGATCGTGATCGCGGCAGTCGTGGTCGTCGGCACCGTCGCCCTGGCGCTGCGCGGCCGGGCACGGCGCCACGGGCCCAGCCTGGAGCAGCGCTTCGGGCCCGAGTACGACCGGGCGGTCGCCCGGCACGACGGGGACGCGGGAGCCGCCGAGCGGGAGCTGGCCGACCGCCTGGAACACCACGGCGACCTGCGCGAACGTCCACTGGACGAGGCGGCGCTGCGGCAGTACACGGACCGCTGGGCGACCGTCCAGGAACACTTCGTCGAGGCACCGCGCGAGGCGGTCGCCGAGGCCGACCGGCTGCTCGCGGAACTGGCCGCCGCCCGCGGCTACCCGGACGGCGCGCGCTACGAGGAGCAGCTCGCCGCGCTCTCCGTCCACCACCCCGGCCACGTCGACGGCTACCGGCAGGTGCACCGGGTGGCGTCGGGCGGGGCCGGCGGTACCGGTGCCGCGGGCGGGAACGGTGCCGGGACCGAGGAGATGCGCCGGGCCCTCGTCGGCGCCCGCGCCCTCTTCGACGACCTGACCACCACAGCCGGCTCCTCCACCAGGGGCCGCTCGCAAGAGGGGGTATAGCCATGCCGGACCGGAGGGACAGGCCGCCGGACGACTTTGCCGCGCCCCGCTCGGACCGCTTCGAGGACCGCGGCGGGAACGGCGTCGAGGCGAGCGGGCAGGAACGCTACGAGGACACCGGGAACGAGTGGGCGGACACCGGGGCCGAGTGGGCGCCGGGGGAGGCGACCCCGGGGCGGCGGGCGGCACGGGCGGCGCGGCCGGAGGAGCGGCTGCCCGGTGAGCCCGGCGCCCGGTCGGCGCCCGGCGGGGCCGCACCCGCTCCCGACGAGCCGCCTTCCCGGCTGCCCGGCGCCGCCGGACCCGGGAGGGACGGGCTGACCGGGGACGACCGGGGCCCGGCCGGATCCCGGGAGGACGCGTGGTCCGGGGGAGAGGGGCTGCGGCCGGGGACCGAGGAGCTGGCGAGCGGCGGCGAGGAGGGCGCGATGCCCGAGGACGGGCTGGGCGCGCCCGCGGCGCAGCCGGCCAGTGCACGGGAGGCCCGCAGCTCCGAGGCCCCGGACCGGGACGCCTGGCCGGGCGGCGGCCCCGCGCCCGCCGGCGCCGGTGCCCCGCTGCTCCCGCACGAGGAGACCGAGCGCTGGGAGCAGCGCCTGCGGGAGCTGGCCGCGGGGTTCGTGGAGCAGCCCGGGGAGGCCGTCGCGCAGGCCGACCGGGCGCTGGAGGACATCGCCCAGCGGTTCGGCGAGGCCGTCAGCCGCCGGCGCCGTACCCTGCGCATGTCCTGGCAGGACTCCGAGAGCGACACCGAGCAGCTGCGGCTCGCGATGCGCGACTACCGGGAGCTGGCCGGACGGCTGCTACACCTCTGACGCCCCGGGCGACGGGGACGGTCCTCTGCGGCGGCGGCGCTCGCGGAGGACCTCCTCCACGTCGTACGGCTTCCTGCCGAGCGGCGGGCCGGGCGGGGGCTTGAACATCATGTCCTTGATCTTGACGTTCACGTCCTCGATGATCTTCCGCGCGATCCGCTCCGAGGGGGCCGCGTACGCCGCCGCGAGCGCGTCCTCGGCCTCCTTGCGCAGCGCCAGCGCGGGCGGCAGCACGGACAGCCCCTCGCGGACCATCTTGCGTTTGACCCACCACAGTTCGTCATAGGTCGAGTCGACCTCGGCGGGCAGCGGCGCCCCCGCCCCGGCCAGATGCTCGAACTCCCCGCGCGCCTGTGCGTCCCGGATCTGCTTGTCCGCCCAGGTCTCGAACGACACGCCCGGTGGCTTTCGCTCGGTCATGAACCCATTGTGCCGGACGCCACCCCGCCGGGCGTTTTATCATGCGGCGGCGGGTACGAACGGCGAACCGCCCGCCGCTCAGGGACGTTTCAGGGGGAAGACGCGTGCTCGAACTCACCATGGCCACCGTGTCCGGGGACGACACGGGCGCCACGGCCGGTATGACGATGGCCGACGCGCCGAGCGAGCCGGACGCCGTGCTGCGGGTCGGCCGGGACGGGGCGGTGTGCCGGCTGGTCACCCCGGAGGACTGGCTGTTCGTCTCCCGCGTCCATCTGGAGTTCCGCTGTGGCCCCGACGGCGGCTGGCAGCTGACCTGGCTGCGCGGTTCCCAGGCCGACCCGGCCTCCGAGGTGCGGCTGGTCGTCGGGGAGTACGCGCAGACGGTGGCCTACGGCACCAGCGTCGCGCTGCCGCGGGGGGCGTCCGGCGAGATCATCGTCCAGGACCGCACCGCGCCGCGCAGCGTCAACGTCGGCTTCTACCACGAGGGGTGAGATCGGACCGGGCTGCTTAGGGCCTCTCTTTCGGATCTTGCCGGCGAAAGAAAGGCCCTAGCCCAGCACCCGGGCCAGGGCGAAGCCGTCGTAGCCCTTGTGGCCCACGGTCTGGATCGCCGTGCCGGTCAGCCGGGGATGGGTGGCGATCAGCTCCAGGGCGGCCCGGGTGCCGACCACGTCCGGGTCGGTGTTGTCCGGGTCGGCGACCCGGCCGCCGCGCGCCACGTTGTCCAGGACGATCAGGCTGCCCGCCCGGGTCAGCCGCAGCGCCCACTCCACGTAGTGCGGGTTGTTGACCTTGTCGGCGTCGATGAAGACCAGGTCGAAGGGGGCCGGGTTCTCGTCCGCGAGCTTGGGCAGCGACTCCAGGGCCGGGCCCACCCGCACCTCGGTGATCCGGTCCAGGCCGGCCCGGGCGAGGTTCCGGGTCGCCACCTCGGCGTGCTTGGCGCTGTACTCCAGTGAGATCAGCCTGCCGTCCTCGGGCAGCGCGCGGGCCATCCAGATGGTGCTGTACCCGCCGAGCGTGCCGATCTCCAGAATGCAGCGCGCGCCCTGCACCTGGGCGAGCAGATGCAGCAGTTTGCCCTGGGCGGCCGTGACGGCGATGGGCGGCAGCCCGGCCGCCTCGCTCTCCCGCAGCGCGGCCTGCAACACCTCGTCGTCCGGGGAGAGACGGGTGATGAAGTAGTCGTCGACGTCGTCCCAGACCTGCGACCCGTTCATGCTCCTGCTGCCTTTCCCGAGTGACCGGTGGAAGAGAGTTCGGTGGTGGCTGTGTGGCTGCGCATGGTGCGGTCCCATCGTCTCAGCCCAGGGGCGCCCGCGGGGTGACCGGCGGCGGTGCCTGCACGGGCGGCGGCGGGATCACCGGCCGCCGGGAGCGTCGTACGACGATCAGGGCGACCACCGCCACGACGGCCAGCAGGCCGCCGCCGGCGGTCAGCACCCAGGCCGGGATCCCGGCGACCCGGCGCAGCTCGTCGTCGTAGATCACCTGCTGGACCGGGGTGTCGGCGGCCGCCCGGCGCAGCTCGTGGTCGCCGGTGATCTGCTCCGGGTAGGGGAAGGACTGGCTCAGGGCGGTCAGGTAGGGCGTTCCCCGTGCCAGCCTGCCCAGGGCGTCGGCGGAGCCGGTGCGCAGCCGGCCGGCGAAGACCACCTCGGGCGTCGGGCCGCCGATGGTGCCGCTGGTCTCCATGCGGTGCGCGGCGAGCACATACAGGCCGAGCGACTGCGGGGTGCTGGCCAGCCGGGACAGCCGCATCGGGTAGACCGGCCGGTCGCTGGCGAAGGTGAGCCGCAGCGGGTCCAGGGCGCCGCGCAGGGCGGTGCCCTCGCTCTTCGGGGCGAGGCGTACCGCCACGTACTCCCAGTGCTGGTCGACGTACGGCTTCAGGGCGGTGCGGAGCCGGTCGGGGAAGCCGAAGCCGTGGCGGTGCAGCCAGTCGGCGAGGCCGGCCGGGTCGGTGGCGGTGAGGCGGGCCACGTCGAAGGGGCCGAGCCGCTGCCGGTCGACCACGCCGACCCCGGGGGCGGCCTGGGCGGGCAGGGCACCGTCGCCGTTCAGTCGGCTGTCGAAGGGCCAGTCGCCGGTCTGCGGCCAGAAGTGGTAGCGGGTGCGGTGCACGGGGGCGATGGCCTTCGACAGCTGGTCGAAGAGGGCCGCGTCACCGAGCCGGACCTCGGCCCGGTGCGGGACGGGCATGATCCAGGCGGCGTGCCGGGCGTCCCCGTTCACCGTCAGCCGCATCACGATCTGTTCCTGCCGGCCGTCCCAGCGGAGCACGGACTGCTCGCTGGAGACGGCGATTTGCGTCGACGGGTCCGGCACCATGGCGCCGCACCCGCACGCGTAGGCGGGTGAGATCAGCCAGCCGAGCTGGATGCCGAGCAGGGCGAGGACGACCGCGAGGACGCGGGCTCTGCGCTGTGCCCCGGGATGTGCCCGCTGTCCCCGTACGAGTCGTCCGCGCATGAAGTGCCGCCCCCCTGTTGATCGTCGCCAGGGCTACAGACGGTACGTGCGCGCGGACGGTTCCGGGGCCGGGGGTCTTCACGGAACACCCCCGGCGCCTGCCGGTTTACGACGCTTCGACGGAGGGCGCGGAACCCGGGAGCGGGCGGCCCGCCGACTCCGCCATCCGCCAGACCGCGAAACCGCCGACCACGGCCGCGGCCATCATGTAGTACGCGGGCATCATCATGTTGCCCGTCGCGCCGATCAGCGCGGTCACCACCAGCGGAGTCGTCCCGCCGAACAGCGACACGGACACGTTGAAGCCGATGGACAGCGAGCCGTAGCGCACCCGGGTCGGGAAGAGGGCGGGCAGCGCGGCCGGCATGGCCGCCGTGAAGCAGACCAGGAGCAGGCCCAGCGCGCCCATGCCCAGCGCGACGGCGAGCAGGCTGCCCTGGCGGATCAGCAGCAGGGCCGGAACCGACAGGAACAGGAAGCCCGCACAGCCGGCCGCGATCACCGGGCGGCGGCCCACCCGGTCGGTGAGCGCCCCCGCGAACGGCTGGACGATCATCATCAGCGCCATCACGCCCAGCACGACCAGCAGCCCGTGCGTCTCGTCGTACTTCAGCTCGCTCGTCAGATAGCTCGGCATGTACGACAGCAGCATGTAGTCGGTGACGTTGAAGACCAGCACCAGGCCCATGCACAGCAGCAGCGCCTTCCACTGACCCGCCACCATCTCGCGCAGCGGCACCTTCGGCCGGGCCGCCTCCGCCTTCTCCACCTCGGCCGCGAACGCCGGGGTCTCCTCCAGCCGCATCCGCAGATAGAGGCCGATCAGACCCATCGGACCCGCGATCAGGAACGGGATCCGCCAGCCCCAGGCCAGCAGCTGGTCCGTGGACAGCAGGGCCGTCATCAGGGTGACCAGGCCCGCGCCGCCGATGTACCCGGCCAGCGTGCCGAACTCCAGCCAGCTGCCGAAGAAGCCGCGCCGCTTGTCGGGGGCGTACTCGGCGATGAAGGTGGAGGCGCCCGCGTACTCACCGCCGGTGGAGAAGCCCTGCACCAGCCGGGCGGCCAGCAGGAGCAGCGGCGCGCCCACGCCGATCGCCCCGTACGACGGGATCAGGCCGATCGCGAACGTGCCCGCCGCCATCATGATCATCGTGACCGCGAGCACCTTCTGCCGGCCCACGCGGTCGCCCAGCGGGCCGAAGACCATGCCGCCGAGCGGGCGGACCAGGAAGGCCGCCGCGAAGGCGCCGAAGGTCGACAGCAGCTGCGTGGTCGGGTTGCCGGACGGGAAGAAGACCTTGCCCAGGGTGACCGCGATGTAGCTGTAGACACCGAAGTCGAACCACTCCATCGCGTTGCCGAGCGCGGCCGCCTTCACGGCACGCCGGACGAGCGCGGGGTCGGTGACGGTGAGGTCGCGGTTGCGGTCGCGGGCCGGTACGACCGGCCGGGTCTGCGGGATGACGGCTGTGGCGCTGGCCAAAACGGGGCTCGCCTGCCTTTCGACGGGGACAGGGACGCGGTCCGGGGGCGGCGGCGGTGACGCCCGGGACCGAAGAACACTGAATCGACCATAGGGCGACTCGGGGCCCTTACGTGGCGTATGCAAATAAGTGCATGGTGCAATTTAATGCGCCGCACCCAGGCGTTTCCGGCCGCTCGCTCCGCCCCGGTCCGAGGGCTCACTGTGATCCTTCTCGCGTCCCGTGGGCGTTCGGAGGCCGGACGGATGATGGTCTTTCCGGACAAAAGAAGGAGGGACGTCAAGCGAAACGGGCGTATCCCGGGTCTCCCTCCCGGGGCTCGCGCGCCTCATGGGGTGCGCGACGGAACCCCTCGGCGTACAGGGCGCCGCGGACGAACGGGGTGGGAGGCCGGCGAGACGTGGCGAACGCGAATGTGCAGCGCGGCAGGCGGCCCGGGGACGCCTTCGGCAGCGCACCGGGTGCCGGACTGCGCGCCGCCCGGCTCGCCCTGTGGGCCGTGGTGGCCCTCCTCGCCGCCCGTCAGACGGCCCGCGCCCTGACCGCCCCCAGCGGCGAACGCCTCACCGGCCTGGAGGCCTGGGTCGGCCCGCACGGCGTCCTGCACCGGGTGGGGCGCTGAGCTGCCGACGTGCGCCGCCGCTTCGGCGGTGGTGAGGCTACAGCCGCTGGATGATCGTCCCGGTCGCCAGCGCGCCGCCCGCGCACATGGTGATGAGGGCGAACTCCTTGTCGGCGCGCTCCAGTTCGTGCAGGGCGGTGGTGATCAGCCGGGCGCCCGTCGCGCCGACCGGGTGTCCCAGGGCGATCGCGCCGCCGTTGACGTTGACCTTGTCCAGGTCCTGCTCGAAGACCCTGGCCCAGCTGAGGACCACGGACGCGAAGGCCTCGTTGATCTCGACAAGGTCGATGTCCTTCAGGGACATGCCCGCCTTGCCCAGCACCGCACGGGTCGCGTCCACCGGCCCGTCCAGATGGAAGTGGGGGTCCGCGCCGACCAGGGCCTGGGCCACGATCCGGGCCCGGGGCCGCAGTTTCAGCGCCCGCGCCATCCGCTTCGACGCCCACATGATCGCGGCCGCGCCGTCCGAGATCTGGGAGGAGTTCCCGGCCGTGTGGATCGCCGTCGGCATCACCGGCTTCAGGCCCGCCAGCGCCGCCAGGGAGGTGTCGCGCAGCCCCTCGTCCTTGTCGACCAGCCGCCACATGCCCTGCCCGGCGTGCTGCTCCTCCTCGGTGGTGGGCACCTGCACGGCGAAGGTCTCCCGCTTGAAGCGCTCCTCGGACCAGGCGACGGCGGCCCGCTCCTGCGAGCGCAGGCCCAGCGCGTCCGCGTCCTCGCGGGTCAGCCCCCGGCGGCGGGCGATGCGCTCGGCCGCCTCGAACTGGTTGGGCAGGTCCACGTTCCACTCGTCCGGGAACGGCTTGCCGGGGCCGTGCTTCGACCCCGAGCCCAGCGGTACCCGGGACATGGCCTCCACGCCACAGCTGATCCCGACGTCGATCACCCCGGTCGCGACCATGTTGGCGACCAGGTGCGAGGCCTGCTGGGAGGAGCCGCACTGGCAGTCGACCGTCGTCGCGGCCGTCTCGTAGGGCAGGCCCATGGCCAGCCAGGCGGTGCGCGCGGGGTTCATGGACTGCTCGCCGGCGTGGGTGACCGTGCCGCCGACGATCTGTTCGACCGCGTCGGCGGGGATGCCGGTGCGGCCGAGGAGTTCCCGGTAGGTCTCGCCCAGGAGGTAGGCGGGGTGCAGATTGGCGAGCGCGCCGCCGCGCTTGCCGATCGGGGTCCGTACGGCTTCGACGATCACGGGTTCGGCGGCCATGGGTGCGGGTCCTCTCCGAGAGGGCTCTCCTCCGAACTAGTACGCGTTCTAGTTCTGTTGTGCAGTCTGCTGACGTGACGTGCATCACCGCAAGAGTCTTGCAGCGGATTACGGGTGCGCGGCCGGCGGATTGGGGAGGCCGTACCCCTTGTCAGTTGTAGAACCCGTTACTACGTTCGCCCCACTCGCTGATGGACCGTCAGATGGCTGGAGCCGCCGATGCCCTGTCCAGCGCTGCCCGACGGGTTCGACTTCACCGACCCCGATCTGCTGCACCACCGCGTGCCCCTGCCCGAGTTCGCCGAGCTGCGCCGCAGCGAACCGGTCCGCTGGATCCCGCAGGCCGGCAGGGTCGCCGGCTTCGCGGACGCGGGCTACTGGGCCGTCACCCGGCACGCGGACGTCAAGTACGTCTCCACCCACCCGGAACTCTTCTCCTCCTCCCTCAACACCGCGGTCATCCGGTTCGACGCGCACATCCGGCGCGAGACGATCGACGCCCAGCGGCTCATCCTGCTCAACATGGATCCCCCGGAACATACGCGCGTGCGCCAGATCGTGCAGCGCGGCTTCACGCCACGCTCCATCCGGGCCCTGGAGGGGCGGCTGCGCGCCCGCGCGGAGGCGATCGTCGCGGCGGCCCGCGCCCGCACCGGCCCCTTCGACTTCGTCACCGAGGTCGCCTGCGAACTGCCGCTCCAGGCCATCGCCGAGCTGATCGGGGTGCCCCAGCAGGACCGGTCCCGGATCTTCGAGTGGTCGAACAGGATGATCGCCTACGACGACCCCGAGTACGCCATCACCGAGGAGGTCGGCGCGCAGTCGGCCGCCGAGATCATCGCCTACGCGATGGCCATGGCCGCACAGCGCAAACAGTGCCCGGCGCGGGACATCGTCAGCACGCTCGTCGCGGCCGAGGACGAGGGCAACCTGAACGCCGACGAGTTCGGCTTCTTCGTGCTGATGCTGGCGGTGGCGGGCAACGAGACCACCCGCAACGCCATCACGCACGGCATGCACGCCTTCCTCACCCACCCCGACCAGTGGGAGCTGTTCCGCCGCGAGCGCCCGTCGACCACCGCCGAGGAGATCGTGCGCTGGGCGACCCCGGTCCACGCCTTCCAGCGGACCGCCACCCAGGACACCGAGCTGGGCGGGGTCCGGATCGCCCGGGGCGACCGGGTCGGCCTCTTCTACGCCTCCGCCAACCACGACCCCGAGGTCTTCACCGACCCCGACGCCTTCGACATCACCCGCGACCCCAACCCCCACCTCGGCTTCGGCGGGGGCGGCCCGCACTACTGCCTGGGCAAGTCGCTGGCCGTCCTGGAGATCGACCTGATCTTCAACGCCATCGCCGACGCGATGCCCACCCTGACCCTGACCGAGGCCCCCCGGCGGCTGCGCTCGTCCTGGATCAACGGGGTGAAGGAGCTGAGGGTGCGGGTCTGACCCGGCCCGTCCCTCACTCCCGGCCGGAGGCCAGCGCCGCCAGGACCGCGGCGGTGACGGCCGCGATCAGCAGGGGGAGCGCAAGGCCGTGGTGCAGGACCAGCCAGCCGCCCAGGCAGGCGCCGGCGAACATGGCGACCGCGGAGGCGGTACGGCGCCGGGTGCGGTGGCCGGTGGCGTCGCCGAGCGGGGACTCGGCGGCGAGGCCGGTCAGGGTCATGGTCAGGACCGTGGTGGTCAGGTCGGCGACGCCCAGTTTGCGGACGGTGGCGTTGCGCAGGCCCATCGCCAGGGCGGTCAGCGCGATGAGCGCGTACGTCGTGCCGACGGTGCCCGGCCAGACGAAGGCCACCGCCGCCGACCCGCCCACCAGCACGGCCTCCGCCGCCAGCGCCAGCCGGGCCCACCGTCTGCGCGACACCGCGGCGAAGCGGGCCGCCACCCGGCCGCCCGTCACCGCGCCGGTCAGGAAGCAGCCGAGCGACGCGGCCGTGTGGGGCACCGAGAAGCCCGGCGCCCCGGCGGCCGCGAAGCCCAGGACGACGACGTTGCCGGTCATGTTGGCGGTGAAGACCCGGCCCAGCCCCAGATAGCTGACCGCGTCGATCAGCCCGCTCACCACGGTCAGTGCCAGCAGCACGGCCACCAGGCGCACTCCGCGCGCCTCCCGGTCCGGGGCCTTCGGCGGTTCCTGCGGGGCGGGCGTCCTCGTCACCGCTCCACTCCACCACGGGTGGCGGCGCGGGACGGGGAACGGGCGCGCATACACGCGCACCCCCGCCCGGGAAGGGCGGGGGTGCGGTAGCTCACATCAGCGCGGTCGACGCGCGGGGAACGGCTCAGTACCAGCCGTTGGCCTGCCAGAAGGACCAGGCCTTGACCGGGCTGCCGTAGCGGGAGTTCATGTAGTCCAGGCCCCACTTGATCTGGGTGGCCGGGTTGGTCTTCCAGTCGGCACCGGCGGAGGCCATCTTCGAGCCCGGCAGGGCCTGGACCAGGCCGTAGGCGCCGGAGGAGGAGTTGGTGGCGGAGGGGTTCCAGCCGCTCTCGTGCTCCACGATCTTGCTGAACGCGTTGAACTGCGCGGCGTCCGGAATCATCTTGTGCGCGATCGCCTGGGCGGAGGAGGCCGAGGTGGTGGCGGCCTGGGCGGGCGCCGCGCTCAGCGCCATGCCGGCGGTGGCGGCGGCCAGGGCGGCGGCGGTGAGGGCCTTCTTCGGGGAAGCGATGCGGCGGATGAAAGCGACGGACACGGAGAACCTCTTGCGTCGGGGACAGGGGATCGCCTGCACGGGATGGACCACGTGGTGTGTCCGGCATGCGTCGGCGCCGCGGCCCGTGGGGGCTCGTGGCGCCTGGCGACGTCCTCAAGACAAGCAGCCCGGAGAGCCGTCCGCAATGACCCCTTTTACTAGTTGTGGCCGGATCGAGCGGAAATATCGGTGCTGTGGCGTGGGTCTCAAAGTGCAGGTCAGAAGGGGTGCCCGAAAGGATGTATCGGACATTTAGGACTACGGCCCCGGGTCGTAGGTGACCTGCGTCATGTGGGGTGCTTCACCGTCTCGCTCACGGCCCGCACGGAACCCGTCACCCAGCGGTCACCGCCCGGGACCCTCGAATGTGACCGCGGTCTCGAACGCGGCCCGCCGGGTGGCCCGGCGCAGCGCCCGCAGCACCGCCGGACCCAGGGTGAGGGTCAGCAGCACCGTGCACAGCGCCCGGCCCAGGTCCCAGCCGAGGGAGGTGGCCGTGCAGTAGGCGACGAAACGGGCCAGGTTCGCCGGGACGGAGGCGTACGGGTCGAAGGAGATGCCCGAGGCGGCCGCGCCGAGGAAGGGCCAGCCGGCCAGGTTCATCACCGTGCCGTAGGCGAAGGCCGCGAGAAAGCCGTAACAGGCGAGCAGCACCGCTTCCGCCCGGCCGCGCAGCGCCACCGGGCCCGGCAGCAGACCCGCGCCCATCGTGAACCAGCCCATCGCCAGCATCTGGAACGGCAGCCACGGCCCCACCCCGCCGGTCAGCAGCGCCGACGCGAACATCGTCACCGAACCCAGGGTGAAGCCGAACCCGGGACCGAGCACCCGGCCGCTCAGCACCATCAGGAAGAACATCGGCTCGATTCCCGCCGTACCCGCGCCGATCGGCCGCAGCGCCGCCCCCGTCGCCGCCAGCACACCCAGCATGGCCACCGCCTTCGGCCCGAGGTCCGACTCGGCGATCGTCGCCGCCACGACCGCGACCAGCAGCACCAGCAGGCCCGCGAAGAGCCAGGGCGCGTCCTGGGCGTGGGCGCTCAGCCGGGAGTCGGGCGGGGCCAGGAAGGGCCAGCCGAAGGCGACCACACCGACCGCGCTGACCAGCGCCAGAGCGGCCAGGGAGCGGGGGCCGAGACGGACGGCGTGCAGCCGGGAGGCCCGGGCGGCGGTCATGACAGCGCCTGCCGGACCTCGGACACCGTCAGCCACCGCTGCGGGGCCAGGATCTTGGTCACCTGCGGGGCGAAGGAGGGGGAGGAGACGACGATCTCCGCGGTCGGACCGTCGGCGATCACCTCGCCCTCCGCCAGCAGCACCACCCGGTCGGCGATCTCCGCCGCCAGCTCCACATCGTGCGTGGCCAGCACGATCGCATGCCCCTCGGCCGCGAGCCCGCGCAGTACGGTCACCAGCCGGGCCTTGGCCGCGTAGTCCAGGCCGCGGGTCGGCTCGTCGAGGAGCAGCAGCGGCGGGCGGGCGGCCAGGACGACGGCCAGGGCGAGCGCCAGCCGCTGGCCCTCGGAGAGGTCGCGGGGGTGGATGTCGTCCGTGATGCCCGGCAGCAGCTCGGAGACCAGGGCGCGGCAGGTGCCGGGCGGGGCGCCCGCGTCCACGTCGGCCGCCGCGCACTCGTCGGCGACCGTGTCGGCGTAGAGGAGGTCGCGGGGGTCCTGCGGGACGAGGCCGACGCGGCGGACGAGGTCGCGGGGCGAGGTGCGGTGGGGGGTGACTCCGCCGACCTGCACGGTCCCGGAGGTCGGTGCGAGCAGGCCGACCAGGGTGTTCAGGAGCGTCGACTTTCCGGCGCCGTTGCGGCCCATGAGGGCGAGGGTCTCGCCGGGGGTGAGGGTGAGGTTGATCTTGTTGAGGGTGAGGAGGTTGTTGTCGCGGCGGAGGGAGAGGTTGTGGATGTCGGCGAGGTTGGTGGACGGGGTGTCCGCGGTACGGCTGGAGCGGCGGCGGAAGAGGGAGGGGCGTGCGGCGATTGTGCTGGCCGGGTGGGGTGTCGCTTGCCCGGCGGCCCGACTGCCCGGAGCTCCATGTGCGACCGACAGGCGTTCTCGCAGGCTGGTGGCTTGGCGGCGGGCGTCTCGCACGGTGAGGGGGAGGGGGGACCAGCCCGCGAGCTGGCCCAGGGCCACCACGGGCGGGAAGACGGGGGAGACGGCCATCGCCTCGGCCGGGGTGCCGATGAAGGGCGCTTCGCCGGGGCCGGGGAGCAGGACGACGCGGTCGGCGTACTGGATGACGCGTTCCAGGCGGTGCTCGGCCATCAGGACCGTCGTACCCAGGTCGTGGACCAGGCGCTGGAGCACGGCCAGCACCTCCTCCGCCGCGGCCGGATCCAGTGCCGAGGTCGGCTCGTCCAGGACCAGCACCCGGGGGTGCGGGGTGAGGACCGAGCCGATCGCGACCCGCTGCCGCTGACCGCCGGAGAGGCTTGCGAGGGGGCGGTCGCGCAGGGCGGCGAGGCCCAGCAGGTCGAGGGTCTCCTCGACGCGGCGCCGCATGACGGCCGGGGAGAGGCCCAACGACTCCATGCCGTAGGCGAGTTCGTCCTCCACGACGTCCGTCACGAAGTGCGCCGACGGGTCCTGTCCGACCGTACCGACGACATCGGCGAGTTCCCGCGGCTTGTGGGTACGGGTGTCCCGGCCGGCCACCGTGACCCGGCCGCGCAGCGTGCCGCCGGTGAAGTGCGGGACCAGCCCGCTGACCGCGCCCAGCACGGTCGACTTGCCGACCCCGGACGGCCCGACGAGCAACGCCAGTTCACCCTCCGGCACCTCGAAGTCGACGCCGTGGAGGGCGGGTCCGGTCGCGCCGTCGTAGGTCACGCCGACGTCCTCGAAGCGGATCAAGACGGCTCCTCGGGGGCCTGGGGGACGATGAAGGCGGGAAGCAGGGCGAGCAGCACGGCCGCGGCCGGCCAGAGGGGGAGGGCGGGGGCGACGAGGGGGACGACACCGGGGTGCAGGTCCTCCGGGTCGCGTGCGGCGGCGAGCGTGAGCAGCGCGGCGACGGCGGCACCCGAGCCGGAGACCAGCCAGGCGCGCAGGTCCCAGGGGTCCGGCCGGTACCGGGTCCGCAGCGAGCGGCGGCCGCCGAGCCGCAGCCCGGCGAGCGCGGCGGCGACCCCGGCCAGCAGGACCGGCAGCCCATAGCTGCCGCCCTCCGCGGTGAGCAAGCCGTACGTCCCCGCGCAGACGCCGAGCAGGCCGCCGAGGGTGAGCGCGGTCGTCGTACGGCGGACCCGGGCCGGGACCTCGGCGGTACGGCCGTAACCGCGCGCCTCCATAGCGGCGGCCAGCGCGACGGAACGCTCCAGCGCGCCCTCCAGGACCGGCAGTCCGACCTGGAGCAGTCCGCGGACGCCCCGGTCCGGGCGGCCGCGCAGCCGGCGGGCCGCGCGCAGGCGCTGTACGTCCGCGACCAGGTGCGGGGCGAAGGTGAGGGCCACGACGACGGCCACGCCGGTCTCGTACAGCGCGCCCGGCAGGGACTTGAGCAGGCGGCCCGGGCTCGCGAGGGCGTTCGCGGCGCCGACGCAGATGAGGAGGGTGGCCAGTTTCAGACCGTCGTAGGCGGCGAAGAGGAGCGCTTCGGCGGTGACCTCGCCGCCCAGGCGGATGCCCTGGGCCCAGTGGGGGAGCGGCACCTCGGGGAGGGTGAGGAGGGTGTGGGTGCCGGGGATGGGGGAGCCGAGCGCGGTGGCGAAGAAGAGGCGGACGAGGAGCACGGCGAGGGCGAGTTTGGCGAAGGCGGTGTAGGAGCGGGCTGTCGGGGCGGCGCTGCGGTGGGTCGCCACCACATAGGCGGAGACGGTGATGAGAAGGGCGAGGAGGAGGGGATTGGTGGTGCGGGTGGCGGCGGTCCCGAGCGCTATCGCCCAGAGCCACCAGGCACCGGGATGCACGGCGGCCCCGCCCCGGCGCCGGGGGCGTGAGGCGGTGGCGTGGGGCGGCACCGGGCGTGCGACTGCCGTGGCGTGGGGCGGCACCGGGCGTGCGACTGCCGTGGCGTGGCGCGGCTCCCGGGGCGCGGGCGCCGTCGCGTGGATCCGGGCCTGACGCGCCGCCGGTGCGGCGGCCTGCGGCGCCTGATGCGGGGCTGCCGTGGGGTGGCGCGGTGTCTCAGGGGGCGCCGGGGTCGCCGGGGCATGGGGCGGTGTCTCGTGCGTCGCCGATGCCGCCGGGACGACGCCGGCCGGCGACGGCTCCTGCTCGGCCGACCGCGGGGCACGGTCAGCGGGCGATGGCTCCTGCTCGGCCGCCCGTGAGCCACGGTCAGCCGGTGACTGCTCCTGCTCGGCCGAGCACGGTGCACGGTCGGCCGGTGACGGTCCCCGGTCGGCCAACTCCGATCCACCGTCAGCCGGCGACAGCCCACGCCCGGCCGGCGACGGCTCCTGCTTGGCCACCCACGGTGCACGGTCGGCCGGTGACAGTCCCCGGTCAGCCGCCCCCGATCCACGGCCGGCCGGCGAAAATCCCCGGTCAGCCGCCCCCGATCCCCGCTCGGCCGGCGACGGCTCCCGCTCAGCCGGAGGCATTTCGCCGCCGCTTCGCCTGCCAGGCCGCCGCGGCCGCCAGCAGGGCCACGGCGCCCGCGCCGATCGGCAGCCCCAGCGAAGGGCCGCCCCCGCCCGCGGGGCTGCTCTTCGCGCCGCCGCTGCTGTGGTCCGTGGACACCGCCTCCCCGCAGCCCTTGCGCGGGTACCCGTCGATCGCGCACAACAAGGCGTTGGTGTCGTACCGCAGCGGCTTGGCCACACTCGCCAGCGCTTCCGCGGCCGAGGCGTCGCCGGACACCCGCGCGCAGGCCGTGCGGCGGGCCGGCGGCGTCTCGCCGGAGGGCGCGTCCGCCGGGGTGCCGAAGTCGAGGACCAGGGCCACCCGCTTGGTGCCCGGCCGCGCCGGTACGGCGGCGCAGACGGTGTGGAAGTCCGCCGTACCGCGTGGCCTGCTCGCGTCGGCGGAGTCCGCGCTCACCGCGAAGCGGAAGCCCAGGACGGCGCCGTCGTCGGGGCGGGCGGTCGAGGGGCCCTGGGTGGCGTAGGTCCAGGTGCCGTCGGTGCGTTCCCAGAAGGACCAGTAGCGGTAGCCGGTTGCCCGCGCCTCGCCCGTCGCCCCGAGCAGCAGGGCGAGCGCGGCGAGCAGCGCGGGCGCGGTACGGCGGACGACGCTCACGGCTGCCGCTTCTTCCGGCCGCTGAGCAGGAAGCCGACCCCGATGCCCGCGACGAGGCAGACGCCGACGAACCACCAGACGCCGAACGTCGAGTTGTCGTCGGACTTCTTCTTCTCCTGCTGCTCGGCGGACATGTGGGGAGCTGGGCCGAGGGTGTTGAGGGAGTGCACCAGGCTGGTGCCGCCGAAGTCGCCCGGCTGTGCGCCGACCGCGTGCGCGGCGAGGATCAGCTCGGCGTACGCGGCCGGGCCGCTCTGCGCCGCCCAGGGGGAGGCGTGCTTCTCCAGCCAGCCGTACGCCTTCTTCGCCTGCTCGACCCGGCCGTCCGCGGCGAGCGCGACGACCGCGTCCGCCGTGTTGCCGAAGTCCGGCTGGTCCGTGGCGCCGGGCAGCGTGGACATGAGGTGGCCGGTCTTGGCGAGGGCCGAGGCCAGATAGGCGCCGCCGTTGTCCGCGATCTGGGCGGGCGTGGGGTGGCCGCCCTTGGTGCACGTGTCGTGCGCCGGGGGCTTGCCGGCCTGCGCGACGAAGCCCTTGCCGAGCGCGCCCAGCACGCCGGCGGCCGTCGCGTCGGCGTTGGCGACCAGTTTGCCCTTCTTGTCCGGCTGGTAAGCGAGGGCGCCGCCGCCGTCCTGGTCGCACGGGACGGACCAGGCGGCCAGGGCGTCGTAGGGGGACTTGCCGGAGGTGCGGACGTCCGCGGGGTCGGTGCCGTTCGCGGACAGCGCGCCGATGACGACGGAGGTGGAGTTGGCGTCGCCGGTGCCGCCGGGGTAGAGGCCCCAGCTTCCGTCCTTGTTCTGCACGGACTTCAGCCAGTGCACCGCCTTCTCGACCGCGCCGCCGTGCCCGCCGACCGCCTGGAGGGCCTGTACGGCGGCGGCCGTGCTGTTGGTGTCGACGGTGACCTTGCTGTCGCAGGCCCGCGCCGGGTCGGCGCGGAAGGCGGCGAACGCGCCGTTGGCGCACTGCTGTCCGGCGAGCCAGTCCACGGCCGCGGGGGCGGGCCGGTAGCCGAGGGTGCGCTGGGCGATCAGGGTGAGCGACTGGCGCCACACCCCGTCGTAGGTCGGGTCGGTGGTGCCGTACAGGCCGGAGGGGATCGCGGCTTTGGGGGAGGGAGAAGAGGCCGGGGGCCGGCCGGCTGCCGTGGCGGGTGCGGCGGCGGCCAGCACGCCTATGGCGGCCAGGGCCGCTGCGCTGCGGCGGACGTTCATGATCGGCGACTGCCTCTCCTGCGGGGAGCCGGGCAGCGCGCGGGAAGGCCCCGGGCGGCTCGGCTCCGTAGACCTCGACGGTGCCGTGCGCGGCGGGCCGCCACGCACGTGAGCCGGTCAACGTCCCGCACGGGTGCTCCGGCTCACCACCCGGAAGAACAAGGGTGGCTGACGGTTGCGGGTCAGCGCCGGAATTGCACCGGCTTCCTCCCGTACGGGCGTGATGACGACCCAGCCACTGTACCGGCAGCTCTCCGCGCGCCGAGGGGCGGCCGTGCCCGTACCGGGTCGGGCCGCGCGCCGAGGGGGCCGTGCCCTGTACCGGGTCGGGCCGCGCGCCGAGGGGCGGCCGTGCCCCGTACCGGGTCGGGCCGCGCGCCGAGGGGGCCGTGCCCCGTACCGGCTCAGGCCGCGCGCGGCTCCCACGGTGCGTCGGACAGGGCCGGTCGCGGGTGGGAGCGGGTCAGGTGGTCGAGGGCGCGCTCGCACTCCGTGGTGTCCTCGCCCGTGACCACCCAGTGCGCGGGCCGGCCGGCGGGCGGGGCGGGGCGGGCGAACTGGACGGCGGCGGCCCGCTGGCGGGTCGGCGACACGTCCGGGAGGCCGCCGGTGGCCAGCGTCGCCGCGGCGCCCGCGAGGTCGACCCCGGTGGCCTCCTCCACCAGCAGCGGTACCAGGTCCCCCGGCAGACAGGGGGTGACCCCGGTGACCCGCGGACCGCGGGAGGTCAGCCGCAGGCCGACATGGGCGACGGTGTGGGCCAGCCGGAGGGCGCGGGCGGCGCGTTCGACGGTCTGGCGGAGGAACCGGTTGTGCAGCAGCGGGTCATGGGCGTGCACCGAGTGCCGCAGCGCGCCCTCGGCGGGCGGCGGCGCCGGGGTCGTACGGACGAGTGCGGTGATGCGGACCTCGTCGTCGAGGACCACGGCCACGGCGGACACCAGCGGCCCTTCTGCGTCCTCCGCGTCCTCCACGGCTGCCGGTACCACCCGGTGCCGGGCGAGCAGGGTCCGTACCGCCGAGGGATCGGCGCAGGTCGCGGCCGTCGTGTACGGCAGGCCCGGCAGTCCGAGCCAGGCGGCGATCCGCGCGGTGCTGCGGACGTACCGCCCGGACCAGGTCAGGACGCCGCCGACCCGGTGCCGGGCCGTGTACCGCAGGACCGCCTCGGCCGTCTCCGCCTCCCGGCCCGGATCGGCGGCGACATGGCCGGCCAGGTACGGCCGCGCCCAGGCGGGCGGCGCGGGCGCGACCAGCACCACCGGGCGGCCGGCGGCGATCCGGGCCAGCGGGAACTCGCCGTACGCGGCCCGGCCGGCCCCGAGCAGAAGGACGGGCTGCGTCATCGACGCCTCACCTTCATGCAGAGAGAGGTTCACCAAACGTGTGCACGACGGCCAGGCGTAAGGGAGTCCATGGCAGTCGCGTGGAGAAGGGGGTCAGGCTTCTCGTGCGAGGCGAACAGGGCGCCCCGGATGCCGCTCCCCCATAGGCGGCACCCGGGACGGGTCTGTCGGATCTTGCTCTCTGTGCCGTGATCCTCACCCATCGCACCCCGAACTGTCAACGATTGCTGCCTAATTCCGCAGGGGCTCTTGTCACATCTGGCCGGGGAACCGACGACCCGGTAACCTCGTCGGGCCAGTCACCGAGCACGACACCACGACAGGCCCAGGGGGGATTCCGGTGAGTGACGCCTATGCCGAGCTGGCCGAAGCCCTGCACCGGCTCGGCGAGTTGACCGGACGGCCGCCGGGGCGGCTGCCGGAGGTCCTCGACGTGGCCGACCTGTCCCATCGCACCGGCATTCCCGTCGCCACCGTCGTGGAGCTCCTCTCCGGCGGCCGGGCACCGGAGACGGGGCTGGCCGAGCGGGTGCGCCAGCGGCTGGACTTTATACGCGAGACCCGGCGCCGGCCGGACGGCAAGCGGTACTCACTGGACGAGCTGGCCCGGATCGCCGGGACCAGCCGGCAGTGGCTGAGCGAGTGGCGCAAGAGCGGCATGCCGAGCCTGGAGCACACCGACCGGCTGCGCCGCTTCTTCGGCCTGCCCGCCGGCTACTTCACCGCCGACGAACCCGAGGCGCTGCACGAGGCGTTGCAGCCGGTGGTGCAGAGCCTGGAGGCCGAGGCGGACCCGCTGCTGCGGCTGCGCGAGAGCGGACTGGTCCGGCTCGCCGCGCGGGCCCCGCAGATGAACGCCCGCCAGCTCGCCACCCTCGCCGATCTGGCCGAGATGATCATCTCCTCCGAGCGGGCCCCCGAGCGCGCCGCCACGGGAGCGACGGCGGGAGCGACCGCGGGAGCGACCGCCGCGGGCGCGCCGGCCGGGCGCGCGACCGCCCCGCGGGCGACCGCCGCGGGGGCGTCGGCCGGCCGGGCGGGGGACGCCGGGAGTGCCTGAACCGACGTCCTGGAGAGCCCCTTTGGCCCGACACCTCGGCAAGCCCAAGCCCGACAGGTCCCCCAAGCGCTTCCTCGACCGGCTGGTGCGCGACACCGCCCGCACGCTCACCCCGCCCACCACCGCCAAGGCGTTCCTGCACGCGCTGTGCGCCACGCTCAGCCCGCAGCTGGACCGCCCGGTCGGGCTGAAGTTCGTCGCCTTCCCGTCCGACCTGGACGTGTCCGGGGTCACCCTCGCCACCGAGGAGCGGTACATCGTGGTCGTCGAGGACCGCGCCCCGGACCCGCACAAGTTCGTCATCGCCGGGCACGAGATCGGCCACATCCACTACGGCACCCTCGATGTCCACTACCCGGACGGGCTGCCCGCCGCCGCGCGCCGGCTGCTGTCCCGGGCCGAGGAGGACATCCCCTGGGACGAGGTCGTCGCCATGGCCACCCGGGCGCCCGCGGGCCGGTCCGCCGCGGCCGAGTGGGAGGCCGAGGAGTGCGGGCTGCGGCTCGCGGCGAAGTTCTCCAAGGTGGTCGGGCCGGGCGCGGCGGCCGGCCGGCTGACCCAGGACACCCTCACCGACCGGCTGTCCTCCTCGCTCGGCAACATCGGCGGGCCGTGATGGACTGGGACATCGCCGGCACCTTCGCCGCGTACGCCGTGCCGTCCGCGCTGTTCGCCGTGGCCTTCGTGATCAAGCTGCCGCTGCTGCGCCGGGCCTGGCAGGACCCGATCCTGCGGGCCACCGCGGTGCTGCTCGGCATCGGCGCGATCGTGTTCGCCTCGCTGCCGCCCGCCAATCTGCACCGCATCAACCGGATCAGCGGCGTCCCCAACTTCGCCGGGCTGTGGGTGTACTCGCTGCTGACCGCCTACTGCGGCGCCTGTCTGTGGCTCATCATCACCTGGCGCGAACCGCCGTCCGCCGTACGGCGCCGGCGCACCCGCCTGGTCTGGATCGCGTACGGCGCCATCGTCGCCGGACTGTGGACGACGTTCCTGCTCGGCGACCACCATGTGGAGCGGCTCCGCGACCTCGACACCTACTACGCCAACACGCCGTGGATGCGCGAGTTCGGGGTGCTGTACCTCGTGGCGCACCTGGTGTCCGCGCTGGTCGCCGCGGGGATGCTGTGGGCCTGGTTCCAGGAGGTCGAGGACACCTGGCTGCGTCGGGGCGTGATATTCCTCCAGACCGCCTACGCCCTCGGGCTCATCTTCGACGCCTCCAAGCTCGCCGCGATCGGGGCCCGCTGGAGCGGCCGGGACTGGGACTGGCTGTCCACGTATGTCGCCCCGCCGTTCGCCATCGCCGAGGCGGGCCTGGTCGGGGTGGGCTTCATCGCGGGCCAGGCGGGTCCGGTGGTCGAGGAGCGGAGACGGCTGGTGCGCACGCACCGGCGCCTGAAGCCGCTCTGGCAGACCATGCTGACCGTCGCGGCACCGGCCGCCCCCGCCACCGGCCGGGTCAGCGGCGCCGCCCTCCGCCTGGAACTGCGCCGGGCCACCATCAACGACGGCCTGCTCAAGCTCGCCCCGCACCTCAGCTGCGCCCGCCGCGAACGGGTGCGCCGGGCGGCGACGGAGGTGGGCTATCCGGTCCGCACCGCGCGGGGCATCGCCGGCGCGGTGGACGTCCTGACCGCGGTGGAGATCCTGGCCGCGCCGCTCGACCGGGCCCCCGCCCCGGTTCCCGACAGCCTCGCCGAAGCACCCACGGATGCCGCCGACATCCCGGACAGCGAACTGGAGTGCATCGCCCAGGCGCTGCGGCTGCACGGCCCGGCGATCGACAGGTTCCGCCGCCAGGCGGCAGCCGCCGAAGGCCTCCCCTCACCCGCGTGACCCGGCTGCCTGCTCAGCCGGCCTTCGGCGTGGCGCCGCCGAAGGGGAGGTGGAGCGCCCGGTGTGCCAGCAGCCACTCTCCGTCGACGCGGCGGAAGGTGTCCTCGTAGTGGCCGATCTGCACGGGCGGCCCCGCGGGGATCATCTCGCCGTGGTAGCCGTCGACGCGGTAGGTGGCGAAGTACGAGACCGCGGTGGCGGTGTCCGGGCCGGTCAGGGTGACGAGGACATTGGACATGAAGCGGCGCGAGAGCCGGTCGGCGGGCCGGGAGCCGAAGTAGGCGCGCAGCGCCGCCCGGCCCTCGCTGCGCCGGCCGTCCCCCGGCGCGGGCCACTCCCACACACCGTCCTCGGTGAACAGCTCGGCCACGGTGGCCGGTTCGCCGAGGTCGAGGCGGTGGACGAAGTCCAGGATGACGCGCTCGCAGGCGTGCCGGGCGAGGAGCTGCTCGATCGTGTCCATGGCGACTGTCTAGCAGCGCCGGCCCTGCGTGGGCGACCGGATTACACGGCCGTGTACGCCACCGGCGCGCTGCCCGCGACCGGATTACACGGCCGTGTACGCCACCGGCGCGCTGCCCGCGACCGGCTCACACGGCCGTGTACGCCACCGGCGCGCTGCCCGCGACCGGCTCACACGGCCGTGTACGCCACCGGCCCGCTGCCCGCGACCGGATCACACGGCCGTGTACGCCACCGGCGCGCTGCCCGCGACCGGCTCACACGGCCGTGTACGCCACCGGCCCGCTGCCCGCGACCGGCTCACACGGCCGTGTACGCCACCGGCCCGCTGCCCGCGACCGGATCACACGGCCACGTACGCCACCGGCGCGCTCCCCGCGACCGGCTCCGCCCGCCCCTGCTTCACCAGCCGCCGCACATGGGCCTCGGCCTCCGACACCGCGATGTTCCGGGAGGAGTACGGGATCTCGGCCCAGGGCCGGTTCCACTCCATGCGCTCGGCCAGCTGCCAGGGCGTGAGCGGCTCGGCGAGCAGGGCGAGCAGACCGGCCAGCCGCTCCTCGTGGTGGCGCAGCAGCTCCCGTACCCGCCCGGCCGCGTCGGTGAAGGCGTGCTGGTGCGCGGGGAGCACCTCGGCGGGGGCGAGGCGGCCGACGCGCTCCAGGGAGTCGAGGTAGTCGCCGAGGGGATCGGTCACGGTCGCGTCGTCGGGATCCTCGTACAGGCCGATGTGCGGGCTGATCCCCGGGAGCACATGGTCACCGCTGAACAGCCGCCCGTACCCGGCCAGTCCTGCCGGGTGCTCCTCCTCCAGGTGCAGGCAGACATGGCCGGGGGTGTGCCCCGGGGTCCAGATCGCGCGCAGCCGGCGGCCGGGCAGATCGAGCAGCTCGCCGGGGACGATCTCCCGGTCCGGCAGGGCGGGGGCGAGAGCGGGCAGCGCGCCCCGACGCGGCCGGTGCAGCGGAGCCACATGCTCCGCGGGCGCCCCGGCGGCGGTCAGCTTGGCGGCCATGTACGCGAACCAGCGCTCGGGCCGGGTCTCCCGCGTCCGCCGCACGATCGCCGCGTCCGCCGCGTGCAGCGCCAGCCACGCACCGGAGACCTCGCGCACCCGCGCCGACAGCCCGTGGTGGTCCGGGTGGTGATGCGTGATGACGACCCCGTACACCTCCCGCACCGACGTACCACAGCCCTCCAGCCCCGCCGTGAGCGTGTCCCAGGAGCCGGGATCGTCCCACCCGGTGTCGACCAGCACCGGCCCCCGGTCGGTGTCCACCACGTACACCAGTGTGTACCCAAGGGGATTGTCCGGAATAGGCACCCGAACCGACCACACACCCCCGCCGTGCTCGAACACCTTCCCCATCAGGGTCCCTCCGCCCGCCCACCCCACGGCCATTGCCCACTATAACTAGAACGGGTTTCAGCGGATGCCCAACTAGGCTGATCCGACGCGGCGTTGAGCTGACCTGTGCTGATGTCTCCGCTGTCCGCCGCCGCTTGCCGACGTCGACCACCCCCGGACGGCCCAGGGACGGCCCAGCCCTGAGGGCGGAGCCCTTGGCGCCGTAGGCTGAGCGCATGATTCGCGCTGTGATCTTCGACGTTGGCGAGTGCCTCGTAGACGAGACCACCGAGTACGGCACCTGGGCCGACTGGCTCGGCGTCCCCCGCCACACCTTCGCGGCGATGTTCGGCGCCATCATCGCCCAGGGCCGCGACTACCGCGAGGTGTTTCAGGCCTTCCGGCCGGGCTTCGACCTGTACGAGGAGCGGGAGAAGCGGGCCGCTGCCGGGAAGCCCGAGCACTTCGGTGAAGAGGATCTCTACCCCGACGTCCGCGACGCGCTCGCCGCGCTCCGCGCAGACGGGCTGTGGCTCGGCATCGCCGGGAACCAGACCGTGCGCGCCGGCCGGATCCTCCGGGAGCTGTTCACCCCGGACGTCGACCTGATCGGTACCAGTGACGACTGGGGCGCCAGCAAGCCGGACCGCGCGTTCTTCGACCGGGTCGCCGAGGTGGTGCCGGCCGAGGTGGACGAGATGCTGTATGTCGGTGACCGCGTCGACAACGACATCAGGCCGGCCGCCGCTGCGGGCATGCACACCGCGCTGGTGCACCGCGGGCCGTGGGCGACGATTCAGTGGCGGAGCGAAGAGGCGGAGAAGCTCCCGACCTTCCGGGTCGAGAGCCTCCTGGAACTGTCGCCGCTGATCAAGCAGTTCAACGAGCAAGGGCACTGACGGTCGTCGACCATCCGTACAGGCGATCGTCGAGGTCGCGGACGCACCGCTCGTGCTGGTGCGGCGCCAGGGCGCGCCGCACCTCCCGCACGCGGTCCATGCCCGTCGCGTACCAGGTCCGCTCCAGCTGATCCAGTGCCCGGAGCGCGTACCCGCACGCGGCTTCCGGGTCGCCTGCGGCTGCTTCGACTGCGGCGAGATCGCCGAGGACGACCGTGCTCTGCTTCTCGTCGGCCGGGCCGAGCGCGTCCAGGACTTCGAGGAGCGTGGTCCGGGCCTGCGGGAGATGACCGGCGCGGAGCTGGGTGTTCCCCCTGAACGCGGCCAGGCGGACGGGACTGAACCAGTCGAACCACTCGGGCGACGCATGCTCGCCGGCATGCACGCGCTCCGGCACTTCTACGCCTCGGTGCTCCTCGACTCCGGGGAGAGCATCAAGGCCCTCAGCGCCTACCTCAGCCACGCCGACGCCCGCTTCACGCTCCGTACCTACACCCACCTCATGCCGAGCAGCGAGACGCGTACGAGGGAACGCCGTCGACGCGATGTACCGCACGGCCCACAAGGATCCGACGGCCCCCTGATGGCCCACGGGATCCGCGCCCGCCCCTGATCTCCGGGAAACCCCTGGTCAGGCGCATTCTCGTCCTCTCCGTGGACTACTTGAACTAGAACTGATATCAGTTCTGAAACAGCGTCAGAAACCTGCGGTGCGGCGGGAGGCGGTCGGGTATGGCCGAGGTCGTGGAACACGGACAGCTGTTCATCGGCGGGGAGTTGACCGATCCCCTGGGGCAGGGCGTCATCGAGGTGATCTCCCCGCACACCGAGGAGGTCATCGGTCGTGTCCCGCACGCCTCCCGGGCCGATGTCGACCGGGCCGTGGCGGTCGCGCGCCGGGCCTTCGACGCCGGGCCGTGGCCGCGCGCCGGCCTGGAGGAGCGGATCGAGGTCGTCAGCCGAATCAAGGACGGCATCGCCGCCCGGCACGAGGAGATCGCCCGGGTGATCTCCGCCGAGAACGGCTCCCCGTACTCCTGGAGCGTCCTCGCCCAGGCGCTCGGCGCGATGATGGTGTGGGACGCGGCGATCGGGGTCGCGCGCGCGTACCCGTACGAGGAGCGGCGCGCCGGGGTCCTCGGCCCGATCCTGGTCCGGCGCGAACCGGTCGGGGTGGTCGCCGCGGTCGTCCCCTGGAACGTGCCGCAGTTCGTCGCCGCCGCCAAGCTCGCGCCCGCGCTGCTGGCCGGC
Organism: Streptomyces sp. NPDC127190; assembly: GCF_042672505.1. Taxonomy (NCBI): domain Bacteria; kingdom Bacillati; phylum Actinomycetota; class Actinomycetes; order Kitasatosporales; family Streptomycetaceae; genus Streptomyces; species Streptomyces sp. NPDC127190. Next base: position 129,911 of record NZ_JBHXVE010000017.1, on the reverse strand, counting down.
TGCACGGCCGTACTCAAGCCGTCCCCGGAGTCCCCGCTGGACGCGTATCTGCTGGCGGACATCGCCCGGGACGCCGGTCTCCCCGACGGCGTCCTCTCCGTGCTGCCCGCCGACCGCGAGGTCAGCGAGTATCTGGTCGGCCACCCCGGCGTCGACAAGGTCTCCTTCACCGGCTCGGTCCCGGCCGGCCGGCGGGTGATGGAGGTCGCCGCCCGCAACCTCACCCGGGTCACCCTGGAGCTGGGCGGCAAGTCCGCGGCGATCGTGCTCCCGGACGCCGACCTGGAGACGGCCGTGTCCGGCATCGTCCCGGCGGCCTGGATGAACAACGGCCAGGCGTGCGTGGCACAGACCCGGATCCTGGTCCCGCGCGCCCGCTACGCCGAGTTCGCCGACGCCTTCGCCCAGGCCGCGAGCGCGCTCCGGGTCGGCGACCCGCTCGACCCGGCCACCCAGGTCGGCCCGCTGGTCGCCCGGCGCCAGCAGCAGCGGAGCCTCGACTACATCCGCATCGGCCAGGAGGAGGGCGCCAAGATACTCACCGGCGGCGGCCGCCCGGCGGGCCTGGAGAAGGGCTGGTACGTCGAGCCGACCCTCTTCGGCGACGTCGACAACACCATGCGGATCGCCCGCGAGGAGATCTTCGGCCCGGTGATCTGCCTGCTGCCGTACGGCGACGAGACCGAGGCCGTACGGATCGCCGACGACTCCGAGTACGGCCTGTCCGGCAGCGTCTGGACCGCGGACGTCGAGCGCGGCATCGAGGTGGCGCGGCAGGTCCGCACCGGCACCTACTCCGTCAACACCTTCAGCCTGGACATGCTCGGCCCGTTCGGCGGCTACAAGAACTCCGGCCTCGGGCGGGAGTTCGGGCCCGAGGGCTACGGCGCCTACCTCGAGCACAAGATGATCCACCTCCCGGCGGGGGCCTGACGATGGGCGACCGCTGGCACATCGAGGTCGACCGGTCGGTGTGCATCGGCTCCGCCCAGTGCCTGCACCACGCCCCCGACGCCTTCCGCCTGGACTCCGCCCGCCAGTCCCACCCGGTGGCCCCGGACGCCGACGCGAGCGAGCCGGTCCTGGCGGCGGCCGAGCAGTGCCCGGTGGAGGCCATCCTGATCACCCTGCTGGGCAGCGGGGAAGCGGTCTTCCCGCCCGAGGAGTAGCCCCGGTGCCATGGAGTTCCCCGAGGGGAAATAGTCGTAATTGGGGGGTTCCATCCGGCGGAGTCGGGATTATCCTGGAAGCAGCCTACGAGGCGAGTGAGGGAGCCCGACCGAGGTAGCCGACTCAGGCGAGACGCACACGCATCCGCCCGGGCCGACAGCGACGGTAGGGCTGAGAGGCCGGAGGGCAGCAGTCGGGCCCGACGGCGACCCCCATCACCTGATCCGGACCATGCCGGCGAAGGGAACCCGTCTCGTAGGTCTTTCGCTGCCCCGGATCAGTCCGAGGTCAGGTCGATCAGCCGGCACACCGTTTCGATGTCTATCTTCACCTGGGCGATCGACGCACGCCCGGAGAGCCACGTGATCAGGGCCGAGTGCCAGGTGTGCTCGATGACGCGGACGGCGGAGAGCTGCTCCGGGGTGGGGTGGTCCAGCCCCATCGCGTCGAGGATGATCGCCGTCGTCTGCCGGGAGACCTGGTCCACCTCGGGCGACACGCTGCGGTCGGCGAAGGTCAGGGCGCGGACCATCGCGTCGGCCAGCTGCGGCTCGCGCTGGAGGGCGCGGAAGGCGCGCATCAGGGTCTCCGCGACCCGCTCGGCGGCGGTGTCGCCGGCCGGGGGCTTCTTGCGCAGGGTGCCGTGCATGCGCTCCAGCTGGTCCTGCATGGTGGCGACCAGCAGATGCACCTTGGACGGGAAGTAGCGGTACAGGGTGCCGAGGGCCACCTGTGAGGACTCGGCGACCTCGCGCATCTGGACGGCGTCGAAGCCGCCCCGGCTGGCCAGCTGGGCGCTCGCGTGCAGGATCCTGCGGCGGCGGGCTTCCTGCCGCTCGGTCAGGGCCGGCGCCGCCGGCCGCGTGGTACTGGCTTCCGCAGGCATGGGTCCCGTTCCGTGACAGTCGGTGAGGAGCATCTCCAGGGCTCGTGATCACCCTGCACGACAGGGCGGCGCGCCGTGGCGCGAATCACCTGATCCACTGCTCACAGCACCCCTACCTGCCGGTAGATTCAGAGCCTCCTGAACGATCAAGTCTGTAACTTGTTCTAGATTAGCGTCCCGTCGTAGTCTCGCGGGACAGTGCAGGCAGAAGGGGGCACGGAGTGACCGCTGAGGCCCGGACGGCAGGCGCCGAAGAAGGCCCCGCTGCCGACGGCGGGCGACCGCTCGACATCGCTCTCCTCACCTATAAAGGGAACCCGTTCTGCGGCGGCCAAGGGGTGTACGTACGTCACCTCTCGCGGGAGCTGGCCCGGCTCGGGCACCGGGTCGAGGTCATCGGATCGCAGCCGTACCCCGTCCTCGACGAGGGATACCCCGGCCTCACCCTCACCGAGCTGCCGAGCCTCGACCTCTACCGCCAGCCCGACCCCTTCCGCACCCCCGGGCGGGGCGAGTACCGGGACTGGATCGACGCCCTCGAAGTGGCGACGATGTGGACCGGCGGCTTTCCCGAGCCGCTGACCTTCTCCCTGCGGGCCCGCCGCCATCTGCGCGCCCGGCGCGGCGAGTTCGACGTCGTCCACGACAACCAGACCCTCGGCTACGGCCTCCTCGGTGACATCGGCGCCCCGCTGGTCACCACCATCCACCACCCCATCACCGTCGACCGGCAGCTCGAACTGGACGCGGCCGACAGCCGGCAGCGCCGCTACGCGGTGCGCCGCTGGTACGCCTTCACCCGGATGCAGAAGCGCGTCGCCCGCCGGCTGCCCTCGGTGCTCACCGTCTCCGGCACCTCCAAGCAGGAGATCGTGGACCACCTCGGCGTCCGCGACGACCGGCTGCACGTCGTCCACATCGGCGCCGACACCGATCTGTTCGCGCCGGATCCGTCCGTGGCCGAGGTGCCGGGCCGGATCGTCACCACCTCCAGCGCGGACGTGCCCCTCAAGGGCCTGGTGTTCCTGGTGGAGGCGCTGGCCAAGGTGCGCACCGAGCACCCGGCCGCCCATCTCGTCGTCGTCGGCAAGCGGCCCACGAAGGGGCCGGTCGCGGCGGCCATCGAGCGGTACGGCCTCGACGGCGCCGTCGACTTCGTCAAGGGCATCTCCGACGCCGAGCTGGTCGACCTGATCCGCTCGGCCGAGATCGCCTGTGTGCCCTCGCTGTACGAGGGGTTCTCGCTGCCCGCCGCCGAGGCCATGGCCACCGGCACCCCGCTGCTCGCCACCACCGGCGGCGCGATCCCCGAGGTCGCCGGCCGCGACGGCGAGACCTGTCTGGCCGTACCGCCCGGGGACGCGGGGGCGCTGGCCGCCGGGCTCGGCCGGCTGCTCGGGGACCCGGAGCTGCGGGCCCGGCTCGGCTCGGCGGGCCGGGACAGGGTGCTGCGGCACTTCACCTGGGCGCGCGCCGCGGAGGGCACCGTCGCCCACTACCGCGAGGCCATCGCCCGCTCCGCGGGCACCCCCCGCACCCCGGGCTCCGGCCGCTCGGCGGCCCAGACCCCCGGCCGCTTCGCGGACCCGGTAACCGTTGCAGGCGTCTCCTCCGAAAGCAGGGCCACGTGCTGACCGTCGACTTCTCCCGGTTCCCGCTCGCCCCGGGCGACCGAGTCCTGGACCTCGGCTGCGGGGCCGGCCGGCACGCCTTCGAGTGCTACCGGCGCGGCGCCCAGGTGGTGGCCCTCGACCAGAACGCCGAGGAGATCCGCGAGGTCGCCAAGTGGTTCGCGGCGATGAAGGAGGCCGGGGAGGCGCCGGCCGGGGCCACCGCCACCGCGATGGAGGGCGACGCCCTCGCCCTGCCCTTCCCGGACGAGTCCTTCGACGTCGTCATCATCTCCGAGGTGATGGAGCACATCCCCGACGACAAGGGCGTCCTCGCGGAGATGGTCCGGGTCCTCCGGCCGGGCGGCCGCATCGCGATCACCGTGCCGCGCTACGGCCCCGAGAAGGTCTGCTGGGCGCTGTCCGACGCCTACCACGAGGTCGAGGGCGGCCACATCCGCATCTACAAGGCGGACGAACTGCTCGCCAAGGTCCGCGAGGCGGGCCTGAAGCCGTACGGCACCCACCACGCGCACGCCCTGCACTCGCCGTACTGGTGGCTGAAGTGCGCCTTCGGAGTCGACAACGACAAGGCGCTGCCGGTGAAGGCGTACCACAAGCTGCTGGTCTGGGACATCATGAAGAAGCCGCTCGCCACCCGGGTCGCCGAGCAGGCGCTCAACCCGCTGATCGGCAAGAGCTTCGTCGTCTACGCGACCAAGCCGCACCTGCCCCGGCTCTCCGACGAGGCGGCCGCCCGGTGACCACTCCCCGGACAGAACACCTCGTCCTGCCCGGGGTCCTCACCGCCGAGCAGGCCGCCGCGACCGTGCGCGGGATCCTCGCGGTGCAGCGGGAGGACGGCGCGATCCCCTGGTTCCGCGGCCACCACCTCGACCCGTGGGACCACACCGAGGCCGCCATGGCCCTGGACGCGGCCGGCGAGCACGAGGCCGCCGAGCGGGCCTACCTCTGGCTGGCCCGGCACCAGAACGAGGACGGCTCCTGGTACGCGGCCTACGCCGACGGCGCCCACGACGACGTCACCGACCGCGCCCGCGAGTCGAACTTCGTCGCCTACATAGCCGTAGGCGTCTGGCACCACTACCTCTCCACCGGCGACGACACGTTCCTGGACCGCATGTGGCCCTGTGTCTACGCGGCTATGGAGTGGGTGCTGCGGCTCCAGCAGCCCGGTGGGCAGATCGGCTGGCGCCGCGACGACGACGGTACGGCGGCCACGGACGCCCTGCTGACCGGCAGTTCCTCGATCCACCACGCGCTGCGCTGCGCGCTGGCCATCGCCGAGCAGCGCGAGGAGCCGCAGCCGGACTGGGAGCTGGCGGCCGGGGCGCTGCGGCACGCCATCCGCCGGCACCCGGAGCGGTTCCTCGACAAGGACCGCTACTCGATGGACTGGTACTACCCGGTCCTCGGCGGCGCCCTCACCGGAGCCGAGGCCAAGGCCCGCATCGAGGAGTCCTGGGACCGCTTCGTCGTCCCCGGCCTCGGGGTGCGCTGCGTGGTCCCCAACCCCTGGGTGACCGGCGGCGAGTCCAGCGAACTCGCCCTGGCCCTGTGGGCGATGGGCGAGTCGGACCGGGCGCTGGAGATCCTCCAGTCCATCCAGCATCTGCGCGACCCGGAGACCGGCCTGTACTGGACGGGCTACGTCTTCGAGGACGACGCGATCTGGCCGCGCGAACTCACCTCGTGGACGGCGGGGTCGCTGCTGCTCGCGGTGGCGGCGCTGGGCGGGCACGACGCGACGTGCGCGGTCTTCGGCGCCGAACACCTCCCGAGCGGCCTGGACCCCGACTGCTGCGGCTAGCCGACAGCGAGCCGGGGCCCGGCGTCAGTGCCGGTGCAGGCGGTGGGCGATGGCGTGGCCGACGAACAGATAGACCACGGCGGCCAGGCCATAGCCTGCGACGACCCGGGCCCACGCCTCGTTGAACGTGAAGAGGTCGTGGGACCAGCCCGCCAGCCACCTGGCTGTGTCATGGACGAACTGGACCAGGCTGTTGGCCCGGTTCGCCTCCAGCAGATACATCAGGATCCACAGGCCGAGGATCACGGCCATGACGTCGGCGACGATCGCGACGACCGTCCCGGCCTGATTCGCAGGGTTGCGATATCGAGGGGACATACCTTCCGGATTGCCGGGCGACGGGCGGTGAAACCCGGACGGCGGACGCCAAGTGGCGCGTGCGGCCGCCCCGGGGGAGGCTGCCCGAGGAAGCAGACCACTCGGGGAGGACGTGTCCGGAGGACCCCGTGCCCGTACCGATGTCCGTGCCGATGCGGCGCCTTGTCGTGGCGCTCACCCTGTGCTGTGCCATGCTGGCCGGTGCCACCGCCTGCGGAACCGGCCAGACCCGTACGAAGGACAGCGTGGCGGTGCAGGCCATGCCCGCCGCCGACAGCCCGAGCCCCAGCACCTCCGCCGAACGGCAGAAGTTCGCCAAGACCCGCTTCGTGGCGAACGCGGGCCTCGCCGCCGGCGCCACCTACCAGTGGATCGTGAAGCCCTGGAAGGCCGGCAAGTTCAAGAAGGGCGCGCACGGCCGCAAGCTGGCCCTGGTGAAGGCCGGGCTGGCGGGCGCGTTCACCTACAACCGGCTCAAGGCGGCCGTCCGCAACGCCCAGGGCGATCCGGCGCTGTCCAAGGCGCTCGCCCCGCTCAGCGCGAGCATCGCGGCCCTGAAGAGCCTGCCGGCCAAGCTGCGCAGCGGTGACTCGAACGCGGCCAACTCCTTCGACGACGTCATCGCCAAGGTGAAGGAGGCGGGCGCCAGCGCCGGCGCCACGGTCAAGGACCAGGTCCCCTCGGCCTCCCAGCTCTCCAAGGGCTAGCCGCCGCTCAGGAGTTCAGCTCCGCGAGCACCCGGAGCGTGTGCGGGTCCGGGGACAGGGCCAGCAGGTCCGTCACCGGTCCCGCCCGCCAGGCCGCCAGCCGCTCGGCGATGCGCTCGCGCGGGCCGACCAGGGAGATCTCGTCGGCGAAGGCGTCCGGCACGGCCAGCACCGCCTCCTGCCGCCGCCCGGCGAGGAACAGTTCCCGGATCCGCCGCGCCGCCTCCTCGTACCCCATACGGGCCATCAGATCGGCGTGGAAGTTCCGGGCCGCGTGCCCCATGCCGCCGATGTAGAAGCCCAGCATGGCCTTGACGGCCAGCAGCCCCTCCGCCACGTCGTCGCAGACCTTCACCCGCGCCATCGGCGCCACCATGAACCCCTCGGGCAGCTCCCGCACCGCCTCGCCGTACACCTCGGGCCGGCTCGGCGCCCAGTACAGCGGCAGCCAGCCGTCGGCGATCCGCACGGTCTGGGCGACGTTCTTCGGGCCCTCGGCGCCCAGCAGCACCGGCAGGTCCCGGCGCAGCGGATGCGTGATGGATTTCAGGGGCCTGCCGAGTCCGGTGCCGTCCGGTCCCCGGTAGGGCAGTGGATGGAACCGTCCGGCCGCCTCCACGGGCGCCTCCCGCCGCAGCACCTGCCGTACGACCTCCACGTACTCCCGGGTCGCGGCGAGCGGCGACGCCGGGAACGGACGGCCGTACCAGCCCTCCACCACCTGCGGCCCGGACAGTCCGAGCCCGAGCAGCACCCGCCCGCCGGAGAGGTGGTCCAGGGTGAGGGCGTGCATCGCGGTGGCGGCCGGTGAGCGGGCGGCCATCTGGGCAACCGCCGTACCCAGCCCGATCGTCGAGGTGTGCGCGGCGATCCAGGTCAGCGGGGTGAAGGCGTCCGAGCCCCAGGACTCCGCCGTCCACACCGAGGCGTACCCGAGCCGCTCCGCCTCCCGCGCGAGCGCCACGTGCCGGGGATCGGGACCGCGCCCCCAGTATCCGAGTGCCAGACCCAGCCGCATACCGGATCCTCCTGACGGTCCGTCAATTCCCTGCCGGTCGCGTGACTGTACGGCAACGGCCCCCCGCCCGGAAGGGCGAGGGGCCGTGTGCGACGGTTCCGGCGGGTCAGCCGCGCTGGATGCCGGAGGTGTCCTGGAGGACGCCACGGCGGCCGTCCTGGGTCTGCGCGACCAGCGCGGCACCGCGCTGCTCGACCGCCAGGTACCAGGTGCCGGGCGCCAGTTCGGCGATCGGGGTCGGCGAACCGTCCTCACCGAACAGCGGACGGGCCACCGGCACCGCGAACCAGAACGGCGAGAAGTCCCCGGCCGGCTGCGCCTCCGGAGCCGGGGCCGCGGCCCCCTGCGGGGCCGCCGGCTGCTGCTGGCCGAACGGCTGACCCGGCTGCGGCTGGGCGCCGTACGGCGTCTGCGCGGCGGCCGGGGCACCCGGGTAGCCGTAACCACCGGACGGCTGACCGCCGTAGGGCAGCGGGGCGGCCGGCTTGTTGGCCGGGAGCAGCGCGGCCTGGAGCGCCGGGACCAGCGGGGTGGCGACGGCGGCCGCGGCCATGACCAGCGTGGCGACCAGGGCGAGGATCAGCCCCGTGCCCGCGTCCGGCCCGTCGCTGCTGGAGCCGCCGAAGTTGTTGCCGCCGCCGGCCGGGTCGATGACATTGCCGAGCGCCGAGAGCGCGGCGGCCACGGTGAACGCGACGCCGGCCTGGCCGAGGTCGAGCCCGGCCACCTTGCGGGGCTGCGGCAGCCCGCGGTTCACGACGACGAGCGCGGCGCCGATGATCCCCGTGAGCACCACGCCGAGGAAGACCGGTCCGCTCGCCCAGAGGTTCGGCATGTCGAGGCTGTCTGCGCCGTCGACGTTGTACGAGTAGTTGTCGAGGAACGACGCGATGAACAGCACCAACGCTGCCACGATCACCGCGCCGTCGCCCCTGGTGAGGGAGCGGATATTCACTTCAGGTCCTTCGTCGGTCGTCTCGTCGTCGGTAGACACTACCTGCCGCGGGATTCGGCCGTACGGCCGAATCCACCCGGCGGTCACGACCGACGCAGGAAACTCACGATTCCCTCAGAGATCCCTCGCGCCGCACGCTGCCGCCACGTCCCGCTGGTCAGGAGTGCCGCGTCCTTGCTATCGCGCATGTTGCCGCACTCGATGAACACCTTGGGAACTGTTGACAGATTGAGACCGCCCAGGTCCGTACGTGTGACGAGACCGGTACCTTTTCCGAGGTAGTTGGAGGGCGGCTCCCCGGTGTCGCGCAGGAAGCGGCCCACGATCCGGGTGCCCAGGTCGCGCGAGGGGCCGACGATCGGGCGGGTGTCGGCGGCACCGGAGTGCACCGGCCCGGGCAGGATGACATGGAAGCCCCGGTCGCCCTCCGTGGCGCCGTCGGCATGGATGGAGACGGCCGCGTCGGCGTGCGCGGTGTTCCCGATCCGGGCCCGCTGGTCCACGCACGGCCCCCACGCCGGGCTGTTCCCGTCATGGGTGAACTTCACGGTGGCGCCCTGCTTCTCCAGCAGGGTGCGCACCCGGTGTGCCACGTCGAGGGTGAACTCGGCCTCCGTGTAACCGGCGTTCGTGGACGTCCCGGTGGTGTCGCACTCCTTGCGGTTCGTGCCGATGTCCACCGGGCGGTTGATCTCCGTCGTGTGCCGGAAGTTGCCCGGGTTGTGGCCCGGGTCGATGACGATGACCTTCCCGGCGAGCGGGGTGGCGGACGACTTCCCGTCGTCGGGGGAGGGTCGTCCAGGAGACGGTGCGGACGAGGCCGCCGAGGGGTTCGTGTGCGAGGCGCCGGCCTGCGCACGGTCCGGGCCGTCCGCGCCGCCGCCGCCCACCGCCGCGTACACCGCCCAGCCGGCCAGCGCCCCGGGCACCAGCGCGGCCAGCGCCACGGTCAGCGGGCCACGCCGGAGCCGGCGTACCTGCGGGGGTTCGAATTCCGGTCCTGCGTACGACACGTCTGCGACTCTAACCGGCCGTTCCGATCCCGGCGCCGGTTCGCCGCAGGACACGCAGCGAGCCGGTGGCGGAGACCTCCGTGAACGCCCCGGACTCCAGCGCCCGCAGATACACCCGGTACGGCGCCTGGCCGGTGAACTCGTCCTCGGGGTGCGGGAACACGTCGTGGATGACGAGCAGTCCGCCCTCGGCGAGGTGCGGCGCCCAGCCCTCGTAGTCGGCGGTGGCGTGCTCGTCGGTGTGGCCGCCGTCCACGAACACGAGACCGAGCGGGGAGTTCCAGAAGGCGGCGATCTGCGGGGAGCGCCCGACGAGGGCGACCACGTGCTCCTCCAGCCCGGCCCGGAACAGCGTCCGGCGGAAGGTCGGCAGCGTGTCCATCAGCCCCACCTCCGGATCGACCGTCTCCGGGTCGTGGTAGTCCCAGCCGGGCTGCTGCTCCTCGCTGCCCCGGTGGTGGTCGACGGTCAGCGCCGTCACCCCGGCCGCCCGGGCGGCGTCGGCGAGCAGGATGGTGGACCGCCCGCAGTAGGTACCGACCTCCAGCAACGGCAACCCGAGCGCCCCGGCCTCGACGGCGGCCTCGTACAACGCCAGCCCCTCGTCCACGGGCATGAAACCCTTGGCCGCTTCGAACGCGGCCAGAACTTCGGGCTTGGGGGCGCTGCCGGGCATGGGAAGCCTTCCGGTCGTACGACTGTTCCGGCCGCCCATGCTGCCGCACCCCCGGTCACTCAGGTGACCGGGGGTGCGGCAACGCCCCAAAGGGGCGCGGGGCTGTATCGATATGCGGCTCCGCCGCGCGGGCGCGACAAGCCACGACGGCGCGTCACCCGCAAGACGAACAGAACCCCCCGAGCTCCACGCGCAGAGCGCTACGCGCTCACCACCTCCACCGGCAACGCCAGATCCAGCTCCACAGTCCGCTCCTCACCGGAATGCGTCGCGGCAGAAGCCAGCGGCCCATGGCCGGAGGCCTTCGCCGCCAGCACGTACGCTCCCCGCTCCGGCACGGCCAGCGCATACCCGCCGTCCTCGTCGGAGACGGTCGCCCCGGCCTGCCGTCCCCGGCGGTCGATCAGCGTGACCTTGGCCCGGGCGACCGGTACCCCGTCGGCGCCCAGGACCCGCCCGCGGAAGCCGCGCAGCACCTCCTCGGCGCGCTCCAGCACGGCGTCCTCCTCGCTGCTGGCCCGCAGCTGCGGGTGCTCCTGCGGGGCCGGGCGGCCGGCCTTCGGCAGGAACAGCGCCAGCACCAGACCCGCGGCGACGGCGGCCGTGGCGATCAGGAAGGAGACCCGGAAGCCGTGCATGGTCGGGATCTCGATGCCGCCGACGTCGTTCGCCGTGTTGGCCAGGACCATGCCGATGACGGCGCTCGACACCGAGGTGCCGATGGACCGCATCAGGGTGTTCAGGCCGTTCGCGGCGCCCGTCTCGGAGGCCGGGACGGCGCCGACGATCAGTGCGGGCAGGGAGGAGTAGGCCAGACCGATGCCCGCGCCGAGGACCACGGACGTGACGATCGTCTGCCAGGCCGCGTCCATCAGGCCGAGGCCGCCGCCGTAGCCGAGGGCGATGATCAGCAGGCCGATGATGAGGGTGACCTTGGGGCCGAAGCGGGCGGAGAGGCGGGCGTAGATCGGGGCGGTGAACATCATGGTCAGGCCCAGCGGCGCCACGCACAGTCCGGCGACGACCATGGACTGGCCGAGGCCGTAGCCGGTCGCCTTCGGCAGCTGGAGCAGCTGGGGCAGGACCAGCGAGACGACGTAGAACGCGACGCCGACCATGATCGAGGCCAGGTTGGTGAAGAGCACCGCCGGGCGGGCGGTGGTGCGCAGGTCGACCAGGGGAGCCGCGGCGCGCAGCTCGAACAGGCCCCACAGGAGGAGCACGACGACGGACGCGGCGAACAGGCCCAGCGTGGTGCCGGAGGACCAGCCCCAGTCGCTGCCCTTGGTGATCGGCAGCAGGAGCAGCACCAGACCGGTGGACAGGCCTATCGCGCCGGCCAGGTCGAAGGTGCCCTCGGCCCGCATCGGGGACTCGGGGACGACGAGGAGCGTCAGCGCGATGGACAGCACGCCGAGGCCGGCGGCGCCGTAGAACAGGGCGTGCCAGTCGGCGTGCTGCGCGACCAGGGCGGCGGCGGGCAGTGCGAGGCCGCCGCCGACGCCGATGGAGGAGCTCATCAGGGCCATGGCCGAGCCGAGCTTCTCGCGCGGCAGCATGTCCCGCATCAGGCCGATGCCGAGCGGGATCGCGCCCATGGCGAAGCCCTGGAGGGTGCGACCGACGATCATGGTGAGCAGCTGGCTGGTGAGCGCGCTGACCAGGGCGCCGACCACCATCACGGCGAGGCTGAGGATCAGCATGCGCCGCTTGCCGTAGAGGTCGCCGAGCCGGCCCATGATCGGGGTGGCCACGGCGCCGGACAGGAGGGTCGAGGTGAGGACCCAGGTGGCGTTGCTGGGGGCGGTGTCCAGCAGCTGCGGCAGGTCCTTGATGACCGGCACGAGCAGGGTCTGCATCACCGCGACCACGATGCCCGCGAAGGCGAGCACCGGGACCACGGCCCCGCTCACCGCCCGGGTGGGCTGGTCGGTCGTCGTCTGCGTCATTGAGTGAGGCCTCCCGTGTACATAAGTGCTGGGTAAACCTCGTATGCGCAGGCAACTATTCCGTTGCTTCGAGCTCCTAATGAATTCTTGACCGTTCCATGGGTTTCTGAGATGGCGTCAAGGGCCGGCGGGGGTCCCAGGGCTCCCCGCGTAGGCCCAGCGGCCTAGGGCCCGGTGGTCCGAAATGCCGATGCAAGGACCGTCATGGGGTTGAGAACATGACACCCATGCTGGAAGCCACCGAGACCCCGCCCGTCATATCCCGTCGGACGAAGCCGCCCACCTGGCTGGTGGTGGCGCTGGCCTGCGCCGGCCAGTTCCTGGTCGTCCTGGACGTGTCGGTGGTGAACGTCGCCCTTCCGTCGATGCGCACCGACCTCGGGCTCAGCGCCTCCGGGCTCCAGTGGGTGGTGAACGCCTACGCCATCGCCTTCGCCGGGTTCATGCTGCTCGGCGGCCGGGCCGGCGACCTGTACGGCCGCAAGCGGATGTTCCTCGTCGGGCTCGGCCTGTTCACGCTGGCCTCGCTGGGCGGCGGCCTGGCCCAGGAGGGCTGGCAGCTGCTGCTGGCGCGGGCCGTGCAGGGGCTCGGCGCGGCGGTGCTCGCCCCCTCCACCCTGACCCTGCTCACCTCCGCCGTGCCCGAGGGACCGGCCCGGGCCCGCGCGATCGCGACCTGGACCGCGGTGGGCGCGGGCGGCGGCGCCGCGGGCGGACTGGTCGGCGGGCTGCTCGTGGACGCGCTGTCCTGGCGCTGGGTGCTGCTGATCAACGTGCCGGTGGGCGCGGTGGTGCTGGCCGGCTCGGTGCTGTGGCTCACCGAGAGCCGCATCGGGGACGGACGGCGCCTGGACCTGCCGGGCGCGCTGCTGGTGACGGCGGGCCTCGGCACCCTGGCCTACGGCATCTCGCAGACCGAGGCCGAGGGCTGGGCGGCACCGGCCACGCTGCTGCCGCTGCTCGCCGGTCTGCTGCTGATCGGCGGCTTCCTGCTGGTCGAGGCGCGTACGGCGGCCCCGCTGATGCCGCTCGGGCTGCTCCGGCTGCGCTCGGTGGCCTCGGCGAACGCGGCGATGTTCGTCTCCGGCTCGGCCATGTTCTGCATGTGGTACTTCATGACCCTGTACGCGCAGAACGTGCTCCACTACTCGCCGCTGGAGGCCGGTGTCGCCCTGGTGCCCAGCTCGCTGTCCGTGGTCGTCGGCTCCAAGCTGGCGCCGCGGCTGATGCGGACGGCGGGCGCCCGGTCGGTGGCGGTGCTGGGCACGCTGGTGGCCGCGGCCGGCTTCGGCTGGCAGTCGACGATGAGCGCGCACGGGCAGTACGTCACCGCGATCATGATCCCGGGCGTCCTGATGATGCTCGGCGCGGGCCTGGCCGCGACCCCGCTCGCCTCGCTGGCCACCTCCGGGGCGGCTCCGGGCGAGGCCGGGGTGGTCTCCGGCCTGATCAACACCTCCCGGACGATGGGCGGCTCGCTGGGGCTCGCCGTGATGTCCACGGTCGCCGCCTCCGGCACGGACGGCGGCACCGGCCCCGCGGCCCTGACCGACGGCTACGCCCTGGCCTTCCGCGCGAGCACGGTGGTCCTGCTGTGCGGCGCGGTGCTGGTACGGCTGTGGCTGCCGCGGAAGTGAGCGCGCCGGCGCCGGGGCGCTGAAGCGGGAGCTGCGGAGGGCCCGCCGGGGCGCTGACGCGGGTATTGCGGAGGGCGCCGGTGCGCATGAAGCGGGCACTGCGGGGGGTGCCGGTGCGCATGAAGCGGGCACTGCGGGGTGCCGGTGCGCATGAAGCGGGCACAGTGAAGGACGCCGAGGCGCTGCCCGGGGGCCGGGTGCACCGGCTTCCGGGATTTTCCGTGGGAGGGGCAACGGTTCGGGCCGCTCATGGACTCCTTTGAATGTCTAGGAGGTGCCCATGGGGGACGGGAAGCAGACAGGGGCCGAGGAGTTCCAGAGCTTCATGGTCGGCCGCTGGCCGCGGCTGATGCGTACGGCATTTCTTCTCACGGGGGAGCAGCACGCGGCCGAGGATCTGGTGCAGTCGACGCTGGAGCGGGTCTTCGTGGCCTGGAGCCGGGTCGGCAGGGCCGACGAACCCGACGCGTACGTACGGCGCGTGATGATCAATCTGCATGCGCGCAAGCACCGCAGGAGGCTGAAGGAGTACCTGGCGCCGAAGGACGACTCGGGGCTGGTGCCCGAGGTGGCCGACACAGGGGACCGGATCGCGCAGGCCGACGACCGCAGGACCCTCCTCAAGGCGCTCGCCCAGCTGCCCGTGCGGCAGCGCGAGGCGGTGGTCCTGCGCTACTGGGAGGACCTGACCGAGAGTCAGGCGGCCGAGGCGATGGGCTGTTCGGTCGGCACGGTCAAGAGCAACGCGGCCAAGGGCATCGCGAAGCTGCGGGCCATACCGGGACTGGCGGAGACGGTGACCCACGGAGGGCGGAAGTGATGAGCGCGGAGAACAACGACATGAGCCGGACCGACATCTCCTTCCTTCTCGCGGACGCCGCGGACGAGGTCGAGATCGGCATAGCCCCCGTCCAGGCGGTCATCCGGGGCGGCCGCCGCCGCAGGGCGCGCCGCTGGGCGGTGGCCGCGGCCACCGCCCTGGTGCTGGCGGGCTCCACGGGGGCGACGCTGGCCGTGACGGGGCTGCCCGGCGGCGGCCACACCGGCACCCGGTCGGACGTGGCCACCGCGCCGCCCGCCCCGCAGGACCCCCGGCATGTGTACACCCCGCAGCTCACCGAGCTGGCGCGGGGCACGGACCACGGCAAGAGGTGGCGTGTCGTGCTCTCCGTGTGGGGACCGCCGCGGGACCACACCGAGGTGACCGGTCAGCTGGCCGCGATGCGGAAGTACGGCATCGACGAGGGCGCGCTGCCCGACCGCCTGCACCTGATCGGCAAGACCTCGCACTACGCGGGCCTGTACTACGGCGGCAACCACCTCAGGGTGATCATGTTCGACTCGGCCGTGAAGTGGGCGTCCATGACCGCCACGGACTCCATGTCGGCGGCGCTGCCGCTGGCCGAGGGGAACTCCGACGGCCCGGAGCGGCTCGTGGTGGGCGAGGTCTCCACCACCGCCCCGCAGGTCAAGTGCGTCTGGAAGGACGGCACCAGCACCCTGACCCGGCCGGTGCGGGCGGCCGGTTCCCCGGTGAACTGGTTCGTGTGCACAGCCCCGGAGGGGACCAGTTATGCGAACGCGGAGGTGTTCGAGTGATCTGACGCGCCGGTGCAGGGCCGGCGCGCCGCGCATCGAGCCGCGGTCCGGTCGAAGACTCTTCCTCGGCAGCTGCACGTCCTGGACCGACGACGTCAGCTGGGCGGTCAGCTCCCCGTGGGCCCCGTAGGCACGCCGAGGGCCGCCAACTCACCGGAGTTGACGGGGAGTTCGGCGGTCACCGTGAAGCCGCCGCGCGGCGACGGGCCGGCCGTGAGCGAGCCGCCCGCCGCCGCCAGGCGCTCGGTCAGCCCCTTCAGGCCCGTGCCGCCGATGCCCGGCTCGGGCCGGGACGCGGGCGCACCGCCGCCGTTGTCGGTGACGGTGAGCCGCACCAGCTCGGTGGTGCCCTCGACGGTGATCTCGCACCGGGTGGCGTCGCTGTGCCGCACCACGTTGGTCACCGCCTCGCGCACCACCCAGCCGAGCAGCGCCTCGGTCTGCGGCGCGAGCGGCGTCCCCGACTGCTGCACCACCGGCACCACGCTCGCCGCGGACAGCGCCGACCGGGCCCGGGTCAGCTCGGTGGCGAGGCTGCCCTCGCGGTAGCCGGTCACCGCCTCGCGGATCTCGGTGAGCGCCTGCCGCCCCACCGACTCGATGTCCGTGATCTGCGCCAGCGCCGCGCCCATGTCGCGCGGGGCCAGCCGGCGGGCCGCCTCCGACTTCACCACGATCACCGACAGGGTGTGCCCGAGCAGGTCGTGCAGATCCCGGGAGAACCGCAGCCGCTCCTGCTCCACCGCCTGCCGGGCCAGCTCCTCCCGGGCGGCGCGCAGCTCCCGCACGGCCTCGGACAGACCGAGGATGGCGGCGGTCACCATGGTGGAGAGGAAGGTGGCGTAGCCGATGCCGGACGCGTCCCCCCAGTCGCCGCGGACGGAGGAGACGGCGCCCGCGTACCCCGACAGCAGCAGGCCCGTACGGCCCAGCCACGGACCGCGCAGGGCGGCGCCCGCCGCGAGCCCCAGCAGCGGGAGGAAGACCAGCCAGTCGCCGCCGTAGCCGAGCGCCAGGCCCGTCGCCACCAGGCCCATCAGCGCCAGCGCCACCCGGGTGGGGACCGCCTCCCGCCGGTCCCGTTCGAAGGAGCGGAAGGCGACGTAGACGTACAGGCAGTCGAAGGCGACCAGGCCCAGGGCGCCCCACCACGGGTTCGGGGTCTCGCCGCGGAGCAGGTCCGAGAGGGATCCCGTCCCCATCAGCAGCCAGGGCAGCAGGGCGAAGCCGGTGGGCGGCGGGCCCGGGTGGTCGACGTCCGGGGTCCTGCCCTCCTTCCGGGCGGCCCGCTGCGCGGCCTTGAAGCGCTCGTGTTCGGCCTGCCATCTCAGCCGCTCGGCGTGCAGGTCCTGAAGGCGGCACCGGATTCTCCGTGCGCGCGTCGTCATGTCCGTGTTCCCCGTTTCCCCCGAAAGAAGTGCATGGTCGCAAACAGCGTACGAAGAGAACCCGGTGTCTGACGCCACGTCAGGAGGCTTCACAACTGCGGAGCGCTCGGCTATACAGGGGGCCGCCGGACTGGAACGCGTTCTAGATCCCGCCCGTGGACGACCTCGGTGCGGCCGACGGTGCGGACGTCCGCGCCGAGGTCTCGAAGACCCGTCAGGAGCCCCATGCCCATCGACGCCGCCAAGGCCCTCGCCGCCGAACCCCGCTCCGGCGAGATCACCTGGACCGCCAAGGACGTCCAGCTCTACCACCTCGGCATCGGCGCGGCCGCCAACCCCGACCGGCCCCACCCCGCCACCGACCCCGACGAACTGCGCTACACCCTGGAGTCCCGGCTGCACGTCCTGCCGAGCTTCGCCACCGTCGCGGGCGCCGGATCCCCCGGCGTGATCAGCGGGCTGTCCATGCCGGGCATCGACGTCGACCTCGCCCGGGTGCTGCACGGCGGCCAGTCGCTCACGGTCCACCGGCCCCTCCCGGTGCGCGGCACCGCCACCGCCACCTCCCGCATCGCCGCCGTGTACGACAAGGGCAAGGCGGCCCTCCTCGTCCTGCGCACCGACGTCGCCGACACGGACGGCCCGCTGTGGACGGCCGACGCCCAGATCTTCGTACGCGGCGAGGGCGGCTGGGGCGGCGACCGCGGCCCCGGCGCCCGCCCCGAGCCGCCCACGGGCGAGCCGGACCGGACCGTCGAGCGGCCCGTGCGCGAGGACCAGGCCCTGCTCTACCGCCTCTGCGGCGACTACAACCCCCTGCACGCCGACCCCGAGTTCGCCCGGCGCGCCGGTTTCGACCGGCCCATCCTGCACGGCCTGTGCACCTACGGCATCACCCTCAAGGCGGTCGTGGACACGCTGCTCGGCGGCGACGTCGCCCGGGTGCGCTCCTACACCACCCGGTTCGCCGGGGTGGTGTACCCGGGCGAGACCCTGCGCATCCGCATGTGGCAGGGCGAGGGCACGGTGCGGGTGGCCGTCGGCGCGGCGGACCGGGACGACGCGCCGGTCCTCACGGACACGGTCGTCGAGCACTCCTGACACCCGCGACCGACACCCGCGACCGGCACCCGCGACCGGCACCCGCGACCGGCACCCGCGACCGGCACCCGCGACCGACACCCGCGACCGACACCCGCGACCGGCACCCGCGACGCCGTACCACCCGCAGCACCCGTACCGCCGCCCTACCGCCCGAGCGAGGGGAGCCGCACCATGCGCGCAGCCGTACTGCACGAGATCGGCCAGGAGAAGCTGGAGGTCCGCGAGGACGTCGAGGCGGTGGGCTTCGGCCCCGGCCGGGTCCGGGTCCGGGTGCGGGCCACCGGGCTGTGCCACTCCGACCTGTCCGCGATGAGCGGGGTGCTGCCCCAGCCGGCGCCCTTCGTGCCCGGCCACGAGGGCGCGGGCGAGATCCTCGAGGCCGGGGAGGGCGTGGCGCACCTGAAGCCCGGCGACCGGGTCGTGCTGTGCTGGCTGCCCGCCTGCGGTGCCTGCCCCGCCTGCCGGCGCGGCCAGACCCAGCTGTGCCTGGCCGGGTTCCTGAACGCGGGCACCCCCAACTTCCGGCGCCCCGGCGGTGACGTCTTCGGCTTCGCGGGCACCGGCACCTTCGCCGAGGAGGTCGTGGTCGACGCCCGGTGCGCCGTCCCGATCCCCGAGGACGTGCCCTACGACATCGCCGCGCTGATCGGCTGCGGGGTCACCACCGGTCTCGGCGCCGCCCTCAACACGGCCGAGGTGGCGGCCGGTTCGTCGGTCGCGGTGATCGGCTGCGGCGGCGTCGGCATCTCGGCCGTCCAGGGGGCCCGGCTGAAGGGCGCCGCCGAGATCGTCGCCGTGGACCCGGTCGCCGCCCGGCGCGAGGCGGCCCTCGGCTTCGGGGCCACCAGGGCCGTGGCACCGGACGAACTGCCCGACGCCAGGCAGCAGATCACCGGCGGCGAGGGCTTCGACTACGTCTTCGAGGTCGTCGGCAGGTCCGCCACCGCCCGCACCGCCTACGAGAACACCCGGCGCGGCGGCACCCTGGTCGTGGTCGGGGCCGGCGCCCTGGACGACTTCCTCCAGCTCAACATGTTCGAGCTGTTCTTCGACGAGAAGCGCATCCTGCCCTCCCTGTACGGCGGCGGGGACGTGCTGCGCTCCTACGAACGCACCATCGCCCTGTGGCGGGCCGGGCGGATCGACCTCGCCGGCCTGATCACCCACCGGGTGCGCCTGGCGGAGATCAACGAGGCACTGGACCAGATGCGTACCGGGACGGCCCTGCGTACGTGCATCGAGATCTGAGGACGCGGCCCATGTCACTGCCCATGTCACAGCCGCTCGCCGGACTGTCGGCGATCGTCACCGGCGCCGGACGCGGGCTCGGCCGCGCCGAGGCCCTGGAACTCGCCCGGCTCGGCGCGGCCGTGGTCGTCAACGACTACGGCCGGCCTGGTAGGGACGGTACTGGCGAGGCCTCGGCGGGACCGGCCGAGGAGGTCGTCGCCGAGATCCGCGCGGCCGGCGGCACGGCCGTCGCGCACACCGGGGACGTCTCCGACCACCGGCAGGCCGAAGCGCTCGTGCGGTCGGCGATCGAGGAGTACGGCAAGCTCGACATCCTCGTCAACAACGCCGGCATCCTGCGCGACCGCATGGTCTTCTCCATGACCGAGGACGAGTGGGACTCGGTGCTGCGGGTCCATCTCAAGGGCCACTTCAACACCACCCGGTTCGCCGCCGCGCACTGGCGGGAGCGGGCCAAGGCGGCCGGGGGAGAGAAGGTGCACGGGCGGATCGTGAACACCTCCTCGGAGGCGTTCCTCGCCGGATCCGCCGGACAGCCCAACTACGCGGCCGCGAAGGGCGGCATCGTCGGCCTCACCACCTCCACCGCGCTCGCCCTCGCCCGGTACGGCGTCACGGCCAACGCCATCTGCCCGCGCGCCCGGACCCGGATGACCGAGGACGTCTTCGCGGGGTTCACCCGGCCCGAGGAGGGCCTCGACCCGCTGGCCCCCGAGCATGTCGCCCCGCTCGTCGGCTATCTGGCCTCGCCCGCCGCCGCCCGGATCAACGGCCAGCTGCTCGTCGTCCACGGCGGCATGGTCGCGGTCATGGAACGGCCCCGGGTGCGGGCCAAGTTCGACAGCAAGCAGGAGGCGTTCACCTACGACGAACTCGACGCGCTGCTCACCCCGCACTACGCGGACCGCCCGGCCGGGGAGACCTTCGCGGCGACCGAGGTACTGGGGCTCAAGCGGGGCTGAACAGAAGAGGGGCCTTCCGTCCGGTGACGGAAGGCCCCCCTCATCTCCACTGCCGTCAGGCGGCTGCCTCGGCCTTCTCCTGGACCGGCTTGCGGTGCCGGCCGTGCGGCGCTGCATCCGTCTCCTGGACCGCGATCGGGCCGCGGTGCCGGCCGTGGCCGGCGTCCTTCTGCGAGTCGGCGGACAGCTGCCCCGTCGTGCTGGTGTCGCTCATCGGAAGAATTCACCCCGTCAACATCATCTTTCGTACAGCCGGGCGAGTGTAACCGGCACACCACGGGCCGAATCCAGGCGCACACGCCAACCGGCACTACTTCGTTACAAGACGTCCCAGGGGCGCTTGCTGCAACGGCACCGGACGGGCCATCACCGGTTCCACCACGCGTTCCACCAGGCGTTCTTGCGCGCATCCCGGGGTGGTCTCCGCCGCCGGCTCCGGACGCTCGGGTTCCACCGGCGCCACGGGCGCCACCGGCCCCGCCGCCTCCACCGGCTCCGCCCCGGGCACCGTCAGCTCCGCCACCGCGCACGCGGTCTCCTGGGTGGAGTACGGCAGCCGCAGCACCCCCGCCGGCGTCCACAGCCCGGCTCCCGGCAGCCAGCCCGCCGGTGCCGCGAGATGCCGTACCCGCCGCTCGGCCGGCCGCCAGACGCCCACCCAGGTGCCGAACGGCCCGTCGATGCGCAGGGCCACCGCGCAGCCCTCCGGCGTCAGCACCTGCCCCGGCTGGATCGCGAACGGCGTCACCGCGCACTCCGGCATCCGCAGACACTCCGGGAAGCGCACCGGCAGGGTGCTGCCGAGCACCCCCCAGCCCAGCCGCTGCCGCCCGGGCGAGGCCGCGTCGGAGGAGATCAGCAGCAGCCCGCTGTCCAGGTCGGCCAGCAGCAGCCGGTCGTCGCTGTCCTCCGCGATCTGCAACAGCGGCGAGACCTCCGCGCGCTCCAGATCCACCACGACCGTCTTGGTACGACCGCCCAGTTCCCGGTCGAGCGCCAGCAGCCGGCCACCGCCGTCCAGCCAGACCCCGCCCGAGCAGCGCCCCGGCACCTCGGCGAGCCGCTCCGGACCGAACGCGCCGCCCGCCACCAGCCACACCACGCTGGAGCGCGGCCCGACGGCGAGCGCGTACGCCCGCACCCCGTCCGGCGCCGGCGGCAGCAGCCGGAGCCGGATGCCGGGCCCCGGGCAGTCGACCGCGCCCAGCGGCAGCTCGCCGGTGCCGGGACCGGTCGGGTAGAGCAGCGCGAAGTCGTGCCGCTGCCCGGCCACCAGCCGGTGGATCAGCACCCGGCCGTCGCCCATGGGCTGCACTTCGGTGCCGGGCTCCTCCGGCTGGTGGCCGGGGAGCGGCACCGCGTACGGCTCCGGGCCGTCCAGCGTCCAGCGCTCCGGGAACCAGCAGTCGCCGTCCCGGGCGAGCCGGGCGGCGTACGCGCCGTCCGCCGTGAGGGTGCAGCCGGTCTCCGCGCCGTCCGGGGCGCGGCCCGCCGCGCCGGGTGCCGACGGGGAGTCCTCCGCGCCGGTCGCCGGGGAGTCCTCCGTGCCCGTCGGCGAGGGGTCCTCGGCACCGGTCGACTGGGGTTCGATCGCACAGGCCGTCATCGTTCGGTCACCTCCGGCGACGAAGCTAGTTTTCGCACGCACGGGCGTGGGACCGGCCGTCGTCCGCTTCACACATACGGGTGGTGCAGAAGCGATTCCTCTGAGGAAACCGGGGCTTCTGTGCAGAGCGGGGCCCATCCGCACGGATGGGTACAGCCCCGCAGAACGGCCAGGTAGCCTTTCCTACGTGCCCCGTCTGTCTGAAGTCATCGCCGCGCTGGAGAACCTGTGGCCCCCCGAGCGGGCCGAGTCCTGGGACGCGGTCGGCACGGTCGTGGGCGATCCCGACCAGGAGATCAGCCGGGTCCTGTTCGCCGTCGACCCCGTCCAGGAGATCGTGGACGAGGCGGTGAAGCTCGGCGCCGACCTGCTGGTCACCCACCATCCGCTCTATCTGCGCGGGACGACCACGGTCGCGGCGGGCCACTTCAAGGGCCGCGTGGTGCACACGCTGATCAAGAACGACATCGCGCTGCACGTCGCCCACACCAACGCCGACACGGCGGACCCGGGCGTCTCGGACGCCCTCGCCGGCGCGCTCGACCTGCGCGTCGTACGGCCCCTGGTCCCGGACCCCTCCGACCCCGCCGGCTGCCGGGGCCTCGGCCGGGTCTGCGAACTCGACCACCCGCTCACCGTGCGCGAGCTGGCCGCCCGGGCCGCCGAGCGGCTGCCCGCCACCGCCCAGGGCATCCGGGTGGCCGGCGACCCCGAGGCCGTCGTCCGCACGGTCGCGGTCAGCGGCGGCTCCGGCGACAGCCTCTTCGAGCAGGTCCGCGCGGCCGGCGTCGACGCCTTCCTCACCGCCGACCTGCGCCACCACCCGGCGTCCGAAGCGGTCGCCCAGAGTCCCCTCGCGCTGCTCGACGCGGCGCACTGGGCCACCGAGTGGCCCTGGTGCGAGCTGGCCGCGAGCCAGCTCGACGAGATCTCCGACCGCCACGGCTGGGACCTGCGCGTCCACGTCTCCAAGACGGTCACCGACCCCTGGACCGCCCACGCGGCGTCCACCACCACCGCTAGCCCCAAGGGAGCCCCCAACTGAACGCCGCGCCCGCCGACCAGATCCGACTCCTCGACGTCCAGGACCTCGACGTCCGCCTTCAGCAGCTCGCGCACAAGCGCAGGTCGCTGCCGGAGCACGCCGAGATCGAGTCGCTGACCAAGGACCTCACGCAGCTGCGCGACCTGCTGGTCGCCGCGCAGACCGAGGAGAGCGACTGCGCCCGCGAGCAGACGAAGGCGGAGCAGGACGTGGACCAGGTGCGCCAGCGCGCCGCCCGCGACCAGCAGCGGCTGGACTCCGGCGCGGTCACCTCGCCGAAGGACCTGTCCAGCCTCCAGCACGAGATCGCCTCGCTCGCCAAGCGCCAGGGCGACCTCGAGGACGTCGTCCTGGAGGTCATGGAGCGCCGCGAGGCCGCGCAGGAGCGGGTGCGGGAGCTGACCGAGCGGGTCGCGTCGGCGCAGTCGAAGATCGACGAGGCGGCCGCCCGCCGCGACGCCGCCTTCGAGCAGATCGACGGCGAGGTCGCCTCGGTCACCAAGGAGCGCGAGGTCGTCGCGGCCTCCGTCCCCGCCGACCTCATGGGTCTGTACGACAAGCTGCGCGCGCAGCAGGGCGGTATCGGCGCGGCCAAGCTGTACGCCCGCACCTGCCAGGGCTGCCGGCAGGAGCTGGCGATCACCGAGCTGAACGAGATCCGCGCGGCCGCGCCGAACACCGTGGTGCGCTGCGAGAACTGCCGCCGGATCCTGGTGCGCACGGCCGAGTCGGGGCTGTAGAGCCGGTAAGGGGCTGAAGGGGTGCGGGAGTTCATCGTCGAGGCCGACGGCGGGTCACGGGGCAACCCAGGGCCCGCCGGCTACGGGGCCGTGGTGCGCGACGCGGCGACGGGCCAGACCCTGGCCGAGGCCGCGGAGTACCTCGGTGTCGCCACCAACAACGTGGCCGAGTACCGGGGCCTGGTGGCCGGCCTGCGCGCCGCCCGCACCCTGGACCCGACGGCACGGGTCCATGTCCGCATGGACTCCAAGCTGGTCGTCGAGCAGATGTCGGGCCGCTGGAAGATCAAGCACCCGGACCTGAAGCCGCTGGCCACCGAGGCACGGTCCCTCTTCCCCGTCGACCGGGTCAGCTACGAGTGGATCCCCCGCGCCGAGAACAAGCACGCCGACCGGCTGGCGAACGAGGCGATGGACGCGGGCGCGAGGGGCGAGCAGTGGACGCCGTCCGGCTCGACGGCAGACCTCGCCGAGCAGCGTCCGGCCTCTGCCGCCACCCCCGCTCCCGCCGAGCAGCGTCCCGTCCCGGGCGTCACCCCTGCTTCCGGTGAGCAGTCTGCTGCCTGGGCCGCGACCCCTGCCCTCGGCGAGCAGTCTGCTGCCCCGGCCGCCACCCCCGCCCCCGGCGAGCCGCGTCGCACCCCGGCCGTCACCCCTGCTTCCGGTGAGCAGTCTGCTGCCTGGGCCGCGACCCCTGCCCTCGGCGAGCAGTCTGCTGCCCCGGCCGCCACCCCCGCCCTCGGCGAGCCGGGTCGCACCCCGGCCGTCACCCCTGCTTCCGGTGAGCAGTCTGCTGCCTGGGCCGCGACCCCTGCCCTCGGCGAGCAGTCTGCTGCCCGGGCCGCCACCCCCGCCCTCGGCGAGCCGGGTCGCACCCCGGCCGCCACCCCGGCCGCCACCCCCGCCCCCGCCGAGCAGCTTCCCGCCCCGGCCGCCACCCCCGCTCCCGGCTGGAGCAGTGCGCCCGACCTCGGGGCCCCCGCCACCCTCGTCCTCCTCCGGCACGGTGAGACCCCGCTGACCCCGCAGAAGCGTTTCTCGGGCAGTGGCGGTACCGACCCCTCCCTCTCCGCCGCCGGCCGCGAACAGGCCCACCGGGTCGCCGAGGCCCTGGCCCGCCGCGGCACCGTCCAGGCCGTCATCGCCTCCCCCCTCGCCCGTACCCGCGAGACCGCCGGGGTGGTCGCCGCGCGCCTCGGCCTGGAGGTCGCCGTGGACGAGGGCCTGCGCGAGACGGACTTCGGCGCCTGGGAGGGCCTCACCTTCGGCGAGGTCCGCGAGCGCTACCCGGACGACCTGAACGCCTGGCTCGCCGACCCGGAGGCCCACCCCACCGGCGGCGGCGAGAGCTTCGCCGAGACGGCCACCCGGATCGCGGCCGCCCGGGACAAGCTGGTCGCGGCGCACGCGGGCCGCACGGTGCTGCTGGTCACGCACGTCACCCCGATCAAGACCCTCGTCCGGCTCGCCCTCGGCGCCCCGCCCGAGGCGCTGTTCCGCATGGAGCTGTCGGCGGCCTCCCTCTCGGCGGTGGCGTACTACGCGGACGGCAACGCGAGCGTCCGGCTGTTCAACGACACCTCTCACCTGCGCTGAGCGCCGAGCCCCGCCGCGGCCCGGGCCAGCGCCTCCACCCGGGTCCAGTCCCCGGTGGCCACCGCGTCCGCCGGGGCGAGCCAACTGCCGCCCACGCAACCGACGTTGGGCAGGGACAGATACTCCGGCGCGTCGGCCGGGCCGATGCCGCCCGTCGGACAGAAGCGGGCCTGCGGCAACGGGCCGGCGAGGGACCGCAGATACGCCGTACCCCCGGCCGCCCGCGCCGGGAAGAACTTCATCTCCCGCACCCCGCGCTCCAGCAGCGCCACGACCTCCGAGGCGGTCGACACCCCGGGCAGGAACGGCACCCCGGACGCCTGCATCGCCGCCAGCAGCGCATCCGTCCAGCCGGGGCTCACCAGGAACCGCGCCCCGGCCGCCGCGCACGCGGAGACCTGCTCCGGGGTGAGTACGGTCCCGGCCCCGACCACCGCCTCCGGCACCTCGGCGCCGATCGCGCGGATCGCGTCGAGCGCCGCCGGGGTCCGCAGGGTCACCTCGATCGCGCGCAGCCCGCCGGCCACCAGCGCCCGCGCCAGCGGTACGGCGGTCGCGGCGTCCGGCACGGCCAGCACGGGGACGACGGGCGCGAGGTCCAGCACGGAGTCCGGGACGGTCATGCGCTCATCGTGCCGACGTGCTTCACCCTGCGCAAAGGGCGTTGCGCAGAGCGCAATGGCAGGGTCAGTGGACCTCGTCCACCAGCACGTCCAGCGACCACGGCCTGCCCGCCCGGCCCGGTGCCTCCGCCTCCACCACGTATCCCAGGCCGCGCAGCGCGTCCACCAGCCCGGCCGGGTCCTCCGGCGCGGCCCCGGCCGTCAGCAGGCTCCGTACGATCCGGCCCTTCGTCGCCTTGTTGAAGTGGCTGACGACCTTCCGGGTCGGCGCGTGCAGCACCCGTACCGTCGCCGTACGCCCCGCGACCTCGCCCTTCGGCTTCCACGCGGCCGTGTAGGCGGAGGAGCGCAGGTCCAGCACCAGTCCGTCGCCGGCCGCGGCGGGCAGCACCTCGGCCATCGGGGTCCGCCAGTGCGCCGCCAGCGCCCCGAGACCCGGCAGCTTCACCCCCATCGAGCAGCGGTAGGACGGGATCCGGTCGGTCACCCGCACGGCGCCCCACAGCCCCGAGAAGACGAGCAGCCACTCGGCCGCGCGCCGCAGGGCGGCCGCGTCCAGCGTGGCCAGGCCGAGGGCGTCGTAGAGCACACCGGTGTAGATCTCCCCGGCGGGACGGGCCCCGGCCGTGCGCAGCCCGGCGTTCTTCGCGACCTCGCCGCGCAGCCCCTCGCTCAGCCCTAGCACCTCGCGCGCCTTCTCCTCGTCGGCGGCACACAGCTCGACCAGCTCGCCCAGCACGGCCTCCCGCGCATCGGTCAGCCCCGGCAGGGACAGCGACGAGAGCTCCAGCGGGACGCCCTCGCCCGAGTTCGCCTTGCCTTCCGACGGCGGCAGCAGGACCAGCACCACGTACTCCTTCAGATAGACCTCCGCGCCAGCGTACGGCGTGCCGCCCCCCGGCCCCCGGCCTAGGCTCGGGGCATGACCCGCCGCATGATCCGGGTGACCGGCGCGCCCGAGGCCCCGCTGCGGGCCGCCCTCGCCGCGCTGCGCACCGAACTCGGCGTGCCGTCCGACTTCCCGTCCGAGGTCCGCGAGGAGGCCGAGCGCGCCGCGAAGAACCCCGCCCCGCTGCCGTACGACGTGACGGACGTCCCCTTCTTCACCGTCGACCCGCCCGGCGCCACCGACCTCGACCAGGCGATGCACCTGTCCCGGCAGGGCGCCGGCTACCGGGTCCGGTACGCCATCGCCGACGTCGCCGCCTTCGTCGTACCCGGCGGGCCGCTGGACGCCGAGGCGCACCGCCGGGTGAACACTCTCTACTTCCCCGACGAGAAGATCCCCCTGCACCCGGCCGTCGTCGGCGAGGACGCGGCCAGCCTGCTGCCGGACCAGGTCAGGCCGGCCGTGCTGTGGACCCTCGACCTGGACGCCGAGGGCCGGACCGGCGCGGTCGACGTGCGCCGGGCGCTGGTCCGCAGCCGCGCCCGGCTCGACTACGCGGGCGTCCAGCGGGCCATCGACGCAGGGACGGCGGAGGAGCCGGTCGCCCTGCTCAGGGAGATCGGCGAGGCCCGGGAACGGCTGGAGGTGGCGCGCGGCGGCATCTCGCTCAACGTGCCCGAACAGGAGATCGCCGAGCAGGACCACAGCTACCTCCTGCGCTACCGCGCCCCCCTGCCCGCCGAGGCCTGGAACGCCCAGCTCTCGCTGCTCACCGGCATGGCCGCCGCCGAGCTGATGCTCACCCACGGCACCGGCATCCTGCGCACCCTCCCGGCCGCCCCGGACGGCGCGGTGGCCCGGCTCCGCCGTACCGCCGTCGCCCTGCACATCGACTGGCCGCACCATGTGTTGTACGCGGCCCTGATCCGCTCCCTCAACCCGCACGCCCCGCACCACGCGGCCTTCCTCCAGGAGTGCACGACCCTGCTGCGGGGCGCCGGCTACACCGTCTTCCGGGACGGCGCCCTGCCCGCGATCACCACGCACGCCGCCGTCGCCGCCCCGTACACCCACTGCACGGCCCCGCTGCGTCGGCTCGCCGACCGCTACGCCGCCGAGATCTGCCTGGCCGCCGGCGCCGGCCGGCCCGCGCCCGACTGGGTGCTCGCCGCGCTGGACGCGCTGCCCGGGCGGATGGCCGAGGGGGCGCGCCGCGTGGGCACGGTCGAGCGGGAGTGCGTCGACCTCGTGGAGGCGGCCCTGCTCCGGGACCGGGTCGGGGAGGTGTTCGAGGGCTTGGTGGTGGACGTGGAGGAGGCCCACCCCACGGCCGGGACCGTGCAGCTGGCGGCCCCCGCCGTCGTCGGCCGGGTCGAGGGCGGGCAGCTGCCGCTCGGCGAGCGCCTGCGCGTCCGGCTGGTCCGGGCCGACCCGGGCACGGCGAAGGTGCTGTTCACGCCCGTGTGAGCGCCTGGACCAGGGCACCGGGGTCGTCGGCGTGCAGCCGCACCACACGCACGTCCCGGCGCCGCCCGAGGAACGACAGATGGCGCACCGGCTCGGCCAGCTCCAGCGTCACCGACGTCTGCGACCCGACGGCGAGGTCGAGCGCGTCGTCGTCCGGCCGGTGGGTGGTCCGCGTCTCACGGCGTACGGCGGTGATCGCGGCCAGCGGGATCCGCAGGTCGACATGGACGCCGTACCGCACCCGCAGCGCCTCCCCGGTCAGCACGTGCGGGCGGACCGCACAGGCCGCGTACACCCCGGCCACGAGCAGCACGGTGTAGACGTCCAGCACCAGCACGACGTCGTGCGCGGCGGGCCAGTCGCGCAGCATCACCGCGACGCCGACCGCCTCGACGACGCACACGAAGGCGAGCCCCGCCATCGTCGCACCCTGCCCGCGCGCGTACCCGAAGGCCCGCCCGGCGGCGGTGCCCTGGGTGCGCCGGGCCAGCCACAGCACCAGGCTCGCGTAGAGCCGCATCTCGTGCCCGCACAGCCGCCGCAGTGTCGTCATCTCGCCTCCCTGGTAAGGGAGTTCATCGTACGGGCGGTCACCGCGGGGGCGCCGGGCCGGAGTGGCCCCCGGCCGCGCGGCCCCCGGCATGGAAGCAGGACGGCCCCGCAGGCGTTGCACCCTTCGCACGCGGTACGGCAACGGGGGGCGGGGCACGATGGTGGAGAAGGCGTTGTGGACACGGGCGCGGCTGGGCCGGTGCGGGCCCCCGCTGGACCTGCTGACCGCCAGTTTCCGCCGCCATGTCTACGCCCCGCACTCCCATGACGAGTACACCGTCGGGGTGTGCGTCGGCGGCTCCGAGGTGATCGACTACCGGGGCGGCCACATCCGCACCGGGCCCGGCACGATCGTGGTCCTGGAGCCGGACGAGACACACACCGGCGGCCCGGGGAACGCCGGCGAGGGCTACGCGTACCGGGCCCTGTACGCCGAGCCGTCGCTGCTGTCCGACGGCACCCTCGGCGGCCTCCCGCACTTCCGCGAACCGCTCGTGCACGACCCCGAACTGGTCGCCGCCCTCCGCCTCGCCCACACGGACCTGAGCATCTGCCCCGACCCGCTGGAGGCCGAGTCCCGCCTGCCCTGGCTGCTGACGGCCCTGGCCCAGCGCCACTCCACGGCCCGGCCGGTCCTGGACCGCGTCCCCGGCGCGGCCGGCCTGGCCCGCACCGTCCGCGACCGGCTGGCCGACGAACTCACCGACCCGCCCTCCCTCGCCCTGCTCGCCGCCGACCTGGGCGTCTCCCGCTACCAGCTGCTGCGCGCCTTCCGTACGACGATGGGGATACCCCCCTACGCCTGGCTGGCCCAGTACCGGGTGAACCGGGCCCGCGGGCTGCTGGCTGCGGGCCTGCGCCCGGCCGAGGTGGCGGGGCTGGTGGGCTTCGCCGACCAGGCGCATCTGACCCGCTGGTTCCGCCGGGTGCTCGGGGCGACCCCGGCGGCGTACCGCAACAGCGTTCAAGACGCGGGGTGAGGCGGCGGCCGAAACTCGTCCCATGACTGCACGTGGCTGGTTTCTGTTCTCCCTGATGGGAGTGGTCTGGGGCATCCCCTATCTGATGATCAAGGTGGCGGTGGACGCGGTGTCCCCGCCCGTCGTGGTGTTCACGCGCTGCGCCCTCGGCGCGGTCCTGCTGCTGCCCTTCGCCCTCCGCCAGGGCGGGCTCGCCGGCACCGTCCGCACCCACTGGCGCCCCCTGCTGGCCTTCGCGGTCCTGGAGATCATGGGCCCCTGGTTCACCCTCACCGACGCGGAGCGGCACCTGTCCAGCTCCACGGCCGGCCTGCTGATCGCGGGCGTACCGATCGTCGGTGTGCTGCTGGGCCGGTTCTTCGGCGAGGCGGAGCGCCTGGGAGCCCGGCGGCTCACCGGCCTGGCCCTGGGCCTCGCGGGCGTGACGGTCCTGACCGTCCCGCATCTGACCGGGGGCGACACGCTCTCCCTGGCCGAGGTGCTGCTGACGGTCCTGGGCTATGCGACCGCCCCCCTGATAGCCGCGCGCAGTCTGAAGAACGTCCCGTCCCTGCATCTGACGGCCGCCTGCCTGACCCTGGCGGCCCTGGTCTACGCCCCCGCCGCGGTCCTCACCCGGCCCTCCTCCCTGCCCTCGCCGTCCGTCCTGGCGGCGCTGGCCGGCCTGGGCGTGATCTGCACGGCGGTGGCCTTCGTCGCCTTCCTGGAACTGATCAAGGAGGCGGGCCCGAGCCGGGCGACGGTCATCACCTATGTGAACCCGGCGGTGGCGGTGGCGGCGGGTGCCCTGCTGCTGCACGAGCCGCTGACCCTCACCGTGCTGGCCGCGTTCGCCCTGATCCTGGCGGGCTCGGTCCTCGCGACGGCCGCCGGTCCGCGCCGCGGCTCCCGCCCGGTACCATGGTCGGCACGGCAGACGAGCCGGGCGGGCGGCCGCGTGGAGTCCCCCTAGGGGGCTTCCCGAGGAACGTCCGGGCTCCACAGGGCAGGGTGGTGGCTAACGGCCACCCGGGGTGACCCGCGGGACAGTGCCACAGAAAGCAGACCGCCGGGGACCTCGGTCCTCGGTAAGGGTGAAACGGTGGTGTAAGAGACCACCAGTGCCCAGGGTGACCTGGGCAGCTAGGTAAACCCCACCCGGAGCAAGGTCAAGAGGAGACACCCCGGTGTCTCTGCGCGGACGATCGAGGGCTGCCCGCCCGAGTCCGCGGGTAGACCGCACGAGGCCGACGGCAACGTCGGTCCTAGATGGATGGCCGTCGCTCCAGGGCCCGCGAGGACCCTGGAGAACAGAACCCGGCGTACAGCCCGACTCGTCTGCCCCTCAAGGCTTCCGACCAGCGCACCGCGGGTCGGAGGCCTTTCTTTGTATGGTGCACGGGAAATTGAATTCTTGGCCTGAGATATTACTCAGCGTCAATAGTGGTCCATGCGTGCTCCGTTGTTCCGCTAGGCTGCCGCCTCTCAGGGCGACTATGAGGCGGACGGGGCGGGAGCCATGAAGCAGCAATCGAATCGCGAGGAATCCGAGACCGGTCAGGGACATCGCTTCAAGTGGCGCAGAGGGCTGCTGGAAGGCGAGTACGAAGGGCCGGCGGCGGCCAGGGACAGCGGCTCGAAAACGATCATCTTTATCGTCGCGGGAATCGTCGTGGTCAGCGCGGTTTCCGCGGTGATCGTCCTGAAGCCGTTCCAGGGAGGCGCGCAGGACGCGAACGCGGGCACGGGCCCCACGCCGTCGAAGAGTGCGGTGGTGCACGGCGGCGACGCGGGGCAGAAGGGCGGGGCGTCGAGCCCGGTGCAGCCCGCTCAGGACCAGTCTTCTTCCGACCGGTCCGAGCCGTCGTCGAGCCCGTCCGCGAGCCCCGTCTACACCGTCGAGCGGACCGGTGATCTCCGGCTGAACCGGCCCGAGACCCCGCTCTATGTGGACTTCGACGCGCGCAGCTGGGCGCGGGCGATCAGCGACGACGCATTCGGTGTGATGTCCGAGGGCGACAAAGCCAAGTTCGATCTTTCCTATGTGAATTCGGACGAGGGTGCTCTCAGCGTGATGAACGAGCGCCAGTTCGGGATTCTCAAACCCGGTGTCGACGCCACGGCGGATTCGTGTCTGGACGCGACGGGGTCTGCTCCCTGGACCAGCAGCCGTATGGATCATTACGGCAATGCGAAAGAGGAGGGACTCGTCGAGGGGGCCACGCTCTGCTCGGTGACCGAGGAAGGGCGCGTGGTCGCGGCCAAGGTCGTCAAGGTCTATACGCCGGACAACTACGCTCCCTATATCGATCTCTCGGTCAGGGTGTGGAAGCCGGCCGCGGTCTGAGGGGGGCGGGACGGGTCCCTGTGCGGGTCGTGATTGGATCTTGGGGTTCGTATCAGGGCCAGGAACGGGGACTCATGTTCAGGACGCTTCAGGGTGCCATCGTGGGCGTCGCGGCGGCGGCGCTGCTGACGGGCTGCGGCGGTGGCGGCGGCGGGAAGGGCACGGACCAGGGTAAGGGCGCGGACAGCGGCCACGGCAAGGCGGCCGTGTCGCAGTCCGCCACCCCGACGGCCGGTGCCGACGGTGCGGTGCACGAGGTGACGATGGAGGTGACCGGCACCGGCACCACCCAGGTCATGTACCACGCGGCGAGCAGCGGCTTCGAGAAGCACCAGCTGCCCTGGACCAAGACGGAGAAGGTCACGCTCACCGACGCGGAGCAGAAGGTCGGTTACCTGGTGTCGGTCGTGCCCGGCTCGGTCCAGGCCGCGGACGGCACCCTCACGATGGGCGGCTGCGTGATCAAGGTCGACGGCAAGCAGGTCGCCGACAACAACGGGGGCAAGGTGGCCAAGGGCTGCGAGTACAAGATCAAGTAGGACTCCCGGGCTCCCCGGCTGCGGGTCGGGAACGGTACGTCCTTCCCCACGCCGTCAGGTGCGTCACCCCACGCCGGGGCGGCGGGCGGTGCAGCAGGCGGCCGGTCACGGCGGGGGTGACCAGGTGGTCCGGAACACCCTCCACCACCTGGAATCCCTACTCCTCGAACAGCGGCTCCTGCTCGCCCTCCGTCCGCGCCCGCACCCGCTGGTTGCGCAGGCCCACCACCACGGCCGTCGCCGCCGCGGTCACGCCGAGGGCCGCCGGGACCATCCAGCCCCGGTCGAAGACGTGGCCGAAGGCGTGGTCCAGGGAGAGGCGGCCGGGGCCGGTGATCGCGAGACCGGCCGCCGCGAGACCCACGGTCGCCGCGTGCTCGTAGCCACCCTCCTGGGCGAAGAAGCCGTTGGGCGCGTGCACCGCCCCCGCGCCGGTCATCGCGCCGGCCGCCGCCGCGCCCGCCGCCGGGGTCGCCAGGCCCAGGGCGAGCAGCGTGCCGCCGCCCGCCTCCGCGAGGCCCGCCGCCATGGCGCTCGCCTTGCCGGGTTTGTAGCCGACGGACTCCATGAACTGGCCGGTTCCCTCCAGGCCGTGCCCGCCGAACCACCCGAACAGCTTCTGCGCGCCGTGGGCGACCAGCACCCCGCCGGTCCCCAGCCGGAGCAGCAGCAGGCCCAGATCGCGTCGGTCGTAACAGGTCATGGCGGCTCCCGGGCAGACAAGGGGGACGGGGGGGCTGTTGTCCTCCCACCGTCGCATCCGGGGCGCCGGGCGGCCCGTCCTGGAGGGCGTTCGGGTGGCGGGGCCCAGGGAGCGGTGTGAGCCTGACGCCATGACGATTCAGCCCTCCCGACTCAGCGACCCGGCCGTCCGCGCCTTCGTCACCGCCGTCAACTCCCATGACCGCGAGGCCTTCCTGGAGCTCCTCGCCCCGGACGCGACCATGTCCGACGACGGCACCGACCGCGACCTCGCCGAGTGGATCGACCAGGAGATCTTCTCCTCCCACGGCCACCTGGACGTCGAGAGGGAGTCCGACGGCGGCCGGACCCTGGTCGCGGGCTACCGCAACGACACCTGGGGCGAGATGCGCACCCGGTGGCACTTCACCGTCGACGGCGACGGATCGATCCTCCGGTTCGAGACCGGCCAGGCCTGAGCGAGCAGCTCCGAGCCGCCCGCGGATAAGAAGCCGCCCTCGGTAAGAGGTGTACAAGGGCTCGGAAAGCCAGCCGCTCGTACGATTTTCATAAGGCGGCACATTCCGCTCCCTCCCGCCCCGGCGTACCGGAATCCCCAGCTCTGCGCGGTGTACGGTCCCGGAGTGCGCGAATGTTCCCGGCTCAGCCGGCGTGCCGTCCTCGGACTGACGGCCGCCGCCCTTCCCCTCTCCGCTGCCACCGAAGCCTCCGCCGCCACCAGGGTCGTCGGAGGTGAGCGGCTGGCCCGTCCCGGCGTCCAGGTGAACGGTGCCACCGGACTGCCCGCGAAACTCACCGCCCGCTCCTGGCTCGTCGCCGACCAGGAGACCGGTGAGGTGCTCGCCTCGTGCAACGCGCACCGGCGGCTCGCGCCCGCGTCCACGCTGAAGATGCTGTTCGCGGACACCGTGCTGAAGAAGTTCGACCGCACCGAGCGGTACACCGTCAAGGACAGCGACCTCGCGGACATCCCGGCCGGCTCCAGCCTGGTCGGCATCAAACCCGGCATCACCTACACCGTCGAGCAGCTGTGGCAGGGGGTGTTCCTGCGCTCCGGCAACGACGCCGTGCATGTGCTCGCCCACATGAACGGCGGTGTGCCCCGGACGGTCGCCGAGATGCAGGCCAAGGCCGAGGACCTCCAGGCCCTGGACACCCATGTGGTCAGCCCCGACGGCTTCGACCACCCGGGCCAGCTGTCCTCCGCGTACGACCTCACCCTGTTCGCCCGGCACGGTCTGAAGGACGCCGACTTCCGGGGCTACTGCTCCACCCGCACCGCCGACTTCCCGGCGGGCGGCCGGAAGACCTTCCAGATCCAGAACACCGACCGCCTGCTGACCGGGGCGTGGGGCCTGAAGACGTACGACGGGCTCATCGGCGTGAAGAACGGCTACACCAGTCACGCGGGCAACACCTTCACCGGCGCCGCCACGCGCGGCGGGCGCACCCTGCTGGTGACCGTGATGCACCCCGCGACCGGCAGCAACGCCGTCTACGAGCAGACCGCCGCGCTGCTCGACTGGGGCTTCGCGCAGGGCAGTTCGGCGCGGGCCGTGGGCATGCTGGTCGATCCGCTGAGCGAGGGCGGCGCGGCCGCGGGCCCCGGTGGCGTCGCCCGCACGTCCTCCGGTGCGGCCGCCGGCGCTCAGGACCCGGCCGACGGCAAGGACTCGCCGTGGCATCTCGCCGAGGGTGCGGCGGGGACCTTGGCGCTGCTGGGGGGCGGCGTGTGGGCGCTGCGCAGGCGTGCGGTGCGCAGGGCGGAGGCCAGGGCACAGGCCCGAGCGCAGGCGCGGGCCGCGGTACGGCGGAGCCCGGGGGCCGGGGAGCGGGGAGCGGCGGGAGAGTTCGGCGAGGCGGGGGAGGCGGGGGAGGCCGGAGGCAGGCATCGCCGCTGAGCGGCGCCATGTGTCCCCGCCGCGTGCTTGCGGCAGTGCCCCGCCGTGTGTCTGCGGCGGTGGCTCGCCGTATGTGTGCGGCAGCGCCCCGCCGTATGTGTGCGGCAGCCGTTCCACCCACCGGTGCGTGCCTCGCGTCGATCGCGAGGCCCACCCCCAACTCCGGCCGGTGGAACGGCTGCCGCGCCCCCCTCGGTATGGCTTGCGGAACTCCGGTGCCTCAAGTGTGAAGCTCTGGTGGAGGAGAGTTGAGCATACGTCCTCGACCGGCCGCAATAGTGCGGATTATCAAATTCCGCTTGTGTGCGGGCGGAAGGGCCCCTCAGCCCCGCCCGATGTACGGCATGGCCGTCGCCAGGACGGTCGCGAACTGCACGTTCGCCTCCAGCGGCAATTCGGCCATGTGCCGGACGGTACGCGCCACATCGGCCACATCCATCACCGGTTCCGGGGCTACCACCCCGTTCGCCTGGAGCGCCCCCGTCTGCATCCGGGCCGTCATGTCCGTCGCCGCGTTGCCGATGTCGATCTGCCCGACCGCGATCCCGTACGGCCGCCCGTCCAGCGACAGCGACTTGGTCAGCCCGGTCAGCGCGTGCTTGGTCGCGGTGTAGGCCACCGAGTGCGGGCGGGGCGTGTGCGCCGAGATGGAGCCGTTGTTGATGATCCGGCCGCCCTGCGGATCCTGCTCCTTCATCCGCCGGTACGCCGCCTGTGCGCACAGGAACGCCCCGTTGAGGTTGGTGTCCACCACGTGCCGCCAGGCGTCGTACGGCAGGTCCTCGACCGGCACCCCGCCGGGCCCGAACGTGCCCGCGTTGTTGAACAGCAGGTCCACCCGCCCGAACCGGTCCACCACCGCCGCGAACAGCGCCTCCACCTCCTCGGGCCGTGACACGTCGGTGCGCACGGCGAGCGCGGCACCCTCCGGCACCAGCGCCGCCGTCTCCTGAAGGGTCCCGGTGCGGCGGCCCGCCAGCGCCACCGACCAGCCGGCGCGCAGCAGCTCGACGGCGACGGCCCGCCCGATGCCGGAGCCCGCGCCGGTCACCACCGCGATCTTCGATTGCCTCTCAGTCATGGCTCCGCAGCCTAGGCGGCAGGTCCGTCATGCGGAATCCACTGTCCGCCATACGGTTAGCCGCCCGCCATCGCCCCCACCGCCGCACTCGCTCATGTGTGCCTCGGCAGTCTGTGCGAGCTGAGAGCATGGGGGCCGGTCACCACCAGGGAGGGACAGATGTCCGAGCACGCGGCGGCACCGCCGCCGGAGACGGAACACGACACCACCACCCCCGCCTCCACCCCGCCGCCGGCCGCCGCGCGCCGCACCGGCCTGCTCGTCACCTTCGTGCTCGGCGGCCTCACCGCCACACCCCCGCTGGCCATGGACATGTATCTGCCGGCGCTGCCCGAGGTCACCCGGTCCCTGCACGCCCCCGCCGCCACCGTCCAGCTCACGCTCACCGCCTGCCTGCTGGGCATGGCCCTGGGACAGCTGGTCGTCGGCCCCATGAGCGACCGCTGGGGCCGCCGCCGCCCGCTCCTCACCGGCCTCGCCGTCTACCTCCTCGCCACCGCCCTGTGCGCCGTCGCCCCGAACGTCGAGACCCTGGTCGCCTTCCGGCTGGCCCAGGGCCTCGCCGGCGCCGCCGGGATCGTCATCGCCCGGGCCGTCGTACGCGACCTGTACGACGGTGTGGCCATGGCCCGCTTCTTCTCCACCCTGATGCTGATCTCCGGGACCGCCCCGATCGTGGCCCCGCTGGTCGGCGGACAGATCCTCCGGGTGACCGACTGGCGGGGCGTGTTCGTCGTCCTCACCGTGGTCGGCGCCGGACTCGCCGCACTGGTCTGGCTGCGGCTGCCCGAGACCCTGCCGCCCGCCGACCGGCACGACGGCGGGGTGCCCGAGGCCCTGCGCGCCATGCGCGGCCTCCTCACCGACCTGCCCTTCACCGGCTACATGCTGGCCGGCGGCTTCGCCTTCGCCGCGCTGTTCGCCTACATATCGGCGTCCCCGTTCGTGATCCAGGAGATCTACGGCGCCTCCCCGCAGACCTTCAGCCTGCTGTTCGGCCTCAACTCCGTCGGTCTCGTCGTCGCCGGGCAGATCAACGGCAAGGTGCTGGTGGGCCGGGTCCGCCTGGACAAGGTGCTCGCGACCGGACTGGCCGTGATCGTCCTCGCCGCCACCGCCCTGCTGCTGATGTCCACCGGCGCCCTCGGCACGCCCGGCCTGGCCCCGGTCGCCGCCGCCCTCTTCGTCCTCATGTCCGCGATGGGCATCACCCTGCCCAACACCCAGTCCCTCGCCCTGCTGCGCACCCGGCGCGCCGCCGGCTCCGCCTCCGCCCTGCTCGGCACCTCCTCCTTCCTGGTCGGCGCGGTCGCCTCCCCGCTGGTCGGGATCGCCGGGGAGCGCACCGCCGTCCCCATGGCCGTCGTACAACTGACGGCGGCACTGGCCGCCACGGTCTGCTTCATGGCAATGTGCCGTCCCTGGAAGACACCGACGACACAGGTGGGGCCGGAGGGAGACCGGAACTGAGCGCACCGCGACTGCGCGTCGACACCCCGGAGCGGGCCGGCCTCGACCCCACGCACCTGCGGCACATGACCGACGAGCTGCACGCCCTCACCGCCGGAGACCGCCCCTGGGCGGCCGGCGCCGTGCTGCTGGCCGGACGCGGCCCGGTGATCGCCGTGGCCGAGGCCGCCGGCTGGGCCGTCCGCTACGCTGGCTACGACGCGGCCGCCGACAACGCTGTCGAACTCCCGCCCGCCGCCCGGGTGCCGATGACCCTCGGCACCCCCTTCGACCTGGCCTCCCTCACCAAGCTCTGCACCGCCGTGGCCGCCGTCCAGCAGATCGAACGCGGCACCCTCGGCATCGACGCCCGGGTCGGCGCCTATCTGCCCGACTTCCGCGCGGCCGCCGAGCACGGCATCACCGTGCGGCAGCTGCTCACCCACACCTCCGGGCTGCGCCCCGAACTCCCGCTGTACGACTGCCCGGACATCGCAGCCCGCCTCGACCTGCTGCGCGCCGAGGCCCCCACCGGGCCGCCCGGCACCCCGCTCTACTCCGACCTCAACATGCTGCTGCTCCAGTTCGTGCTGGAGCGGATCACCGGCCGCCCCCTCGACATCCTCGTCCGGGACGGCATCACCCGCCCGCTCGGCATGACCGCGACCCGCTTCGGGCCCTGCCCCGGCGCCGCGGCCACCGAGGACCAGCGGCGGCCCTGGGCCAAGGCCGACCGGGGCATGCTGCGGGGCGTGGTGCACGACGAGAACGCCTGGGCGCTGGGCGGGGTCGCCGGGCACGCCGGGCTCTTCTCCACCGCGGGCGACCTCGCGATCCTGTGCCGGACCCTGCTCGCGGGCGGCTCCTACGGCACCGCGCGCATCCTCGGCCCGGATTTCACCGAGCTGCTGCTCACCCCGCCCGGGCTGGGCTTCGCCGTGGACCAGCCCTGGTTCATGGGAGAGCTGGCGGGCCGGGGCGCGGCCGGTCACACCGGCTTCACCGGCACCTCGCTGGTCCTCGACCCGGCCACCGACACCTTCCTGGTCCTGCTGGCCAACACGGTCCACCCGAGGCGCCGCCCACCGGACAGCCGGCCCCGGGCGACCCTGGGCACGCTGCTGGCCCGGGCGGTGATCTGACCGGGCGGCGGGCGGGGGCGGCCGCGTCCCGGCCATACAATCACCGGGTGAACGACACCCTCCGCAGCGCACTGGCGGAGCTGCTCGCCGAGCTGCCCCCCACCCAGGCCGCCGGAGCCGTGGAACGACTGATCGCCCACTACCGCGGCGACACCCCCACCCACGCCCCGATCCTGCGTGACCGCGCCGACGTCGCCGCCTACGCGGCCTACCGCATGCCGGCCACCTTCGAGGCGGCCCGCTCGGCCCTCGCCGCCCTCGCCGACGCCGTGCCCGGCTGGACCCCGGCCGGCCATGTCGACGTGGGCGGCGGCACCGGCGCCGCCACCTGGGCCGTCGCGGACACCTGGCCCGGCGGGCGCAGCATCACCGTGCTGGACTGGGCCGAGCCCGCCCTCGCCCTCGGCCGGGAGCTGGCCGCCGCCAACCCCGCCCTGGCCGGCGCCCGCTGGCAGCGCGCCCGGATCGGCTCGGCGCTCACCCTCGACAGCACCGACCTCGTCACCGTCTCGTACGTCCTCAACGAACTCGCCGAGGCCGACCGGGCCGCCCTGGTGGACGCCGCCGCGGCCGCCGCCCGGGCCGTGGTGATCGTGGAGGCCGGCACCCCCGCCGGATACGCCCGGGTCATCGAGGCCCGCGACCGGCTCGTCCGCGCCGGATTCCACATCGCCGCGCCCTGCCCGCACAGCGCCGCCTGCCCGATCGTGCCCGGCCAGGACTGGTGCCACTTCTCCGCCCGGGTCGGCCGCTCCTCGCTGCACCGCCAGGTCAAGGGCGGCTCCCTCGGCCACGAGGACGAGAAGTTCTCCTATGTCGCCGCGACCCGGCTGCCCGTCACCCCGGCCCCCGCCCGGATCGTCCGGCGCCCGCAGATCCGCA
Source organism: Streptomyces sp. NPDC127190 (assembly GCF_042672505.1). Lineage (NCBI taxonomy): Bacteria > Bacillati > Actinomycetota > Actinomycetes > Kitasatosporales > Streptomycetaceae > Streptomyces > Streptomyces sp. NPDC127190. The sequence goes on along the minus strand of NZ_JBHXVE010000017.1, from coordinate 90,317 downwards.
AGGGCCAGGTGCTGCTCGACCTGTGCGAGGCGGACGAGCGGCTGAGCCGTACCACGGTCACCAAGCGCCACGGCGATCTGTACAAGGCGGCCCGGGACGCCGACTGGGGCGACGCCTGGCCGCCCGAGGACGCCGAAGCGTAGGTTGTTAGCTTCGAGCCATGGAGAGGAAGCCCGCCCCCGACACCAGCCGCCGCAGCGAGAAGTCCCGGCGGGCGATCCACGCCGCCGCCCTCGCCCTGGTCGGCGAGATCGGCTACCCGAGGACCACGGTCGAGGGCATCGCCGCGCGCGCCGGCGTCGGCAAGCAGACCATCTACCGCTGGTGGTCGTCCAAGGCGGACGTGCTGCTGGAGGCGTTCCTCGCCCTCGGCGAGCAGACCGCCCGGGAGGCGGGGCAGCAGCCGTACGTCATCCCGGACACCGGTGATCTCGCCGCCGACCTCAAGGCGGTGCTCCGGGCCACCGTGGACACGCTCCGCGACCCGCGCTTCGAGGCACCGGCGCGGGCGCTGGCCGCCGAGGGCCTGCTGGACGATCAGGTCGGCCGCACCTATGTGACCCGGCTCCTGGAACCCCAGCTCCAGCTGTACGTCGACCGGCTCCGCTCGGCGCAGCGCAGCGGGGCGGTGCGGGCCGGCATCGACCCGCGGATCGCCCTGGAACTCTTCGTCTCGCCGCTCGCCCAGCGCTGGCTCCAGCGCACCGGGCCGATCTCGTACGACTACACGGACACCCTCGTCGACTACGCCCTGCACGGCATCGCGGACCCCCGAAGCGCGTGAAGATGGGACGATAAGGCATGCTGTCCGCACGCCGGCGAGGCGACCACTCACCTGGCGACCACCAAACCGAGGGGATAGATGAGCGCGACGTTCGGCGGCCGGTCCGGTCGGCAGGGCAAACTCTCCCAGTGGCTGCTCGGACGCCGTGCGAAGGAGACCGCCGACCCCGGCGGCCGTGAGGACCTGCTGGTGGCCGCCGCCGCGGCGGGCCTGCCGCTCGCGCCCGCCGCCCACCCCGCCCCCGGCTACCGGTGCTCCTGCGACCGCGTGGGCTGTCCCACCCCGGCCCGGCACCCGGTGTCGTTCGCCTGGCAGACCCAGTCCACGACCGACCGCGCCCAGATCGAGCGCTGGGCCCGGCACCAGCCGCAGGCCAACTTCATCACCGCCACCGGCATGGTGCACGACGTGCTGGATGTGCCCCTGGAGGCCGGGCGCGAGGCCCTCGGCCGGCTGCTCGACGCGGGCGTCGAGGTCGGCCCGGTCGCCGAGAGCGACGACGGCCGCATGCTGTTCTTCACGCTGACTCGGGGCACCCCGGAGGACGAGGACGAGTGGTGGCCCTGTGAGCTGGACTGCCACCCCGAGACCATGGACGAGCACCCCGGCCTGCGCTGGCACTGCCGGGGCTCCTACGTCCTGGTGCCGCCCGCCCGGCTGCCCGGCGACGACGACCAGCAGGTGCGCTGGACCCGCGGACCGGAGCATCCGCTGCCGGACCCGCTGACCCTGCTGGAGGTCCTCACCGACGTCTGCGCCCGGTACGCGGACACCGCCGCCCCCTGGCCGCTGCGGCACTGACCGCGCCGGGGGCGCTACTCGCCCTTGGCCGCCGTGAGCCCCTGGAGCCGCCCGAGCATCCGCACCTGCCCGCCGCCCGCCGGGTCCACGGCGACATCGCCGGCGACGGACTCCAGCGTCAGCGACTGCTTGATCTCGCCCTGGGTCAGGGCTTGCACGTCCTTCGTCTGGGCCGGTACCGAGGTGCCCTGGGCGGCCGTCTGCTTCTCGAAGTGGTGCGTGCTGAAGAAGACCAGCGCGCCGCCGTCCGCGGTGCGCAGCGCGAGCGGCGCGTAGGCGCCGTGGTCGAGCGGCTGGTCGAGGTACTGCCGGACCAGCCCCGGCCGCTTGGCCTGGTGGGTGCGGCCGGCGCGCAGCCCGCTGGTGAAGGGGCCCTCGGCGAAGCCGCTGCCACCGTTCTTCAGATAGCCCGTGTAGGCCTTGCTCAGCTCGGCGGGCTTCATCGCCAGCCCGGCGGCGTCGGCCGGCACCGCCTCGGCGAAACCGTCGTCACCGGTCGTGAAGGCGGGTACGGCACCGGGCCGCACCAGCGTCAGATACGACACCCGCCAGCGCTCGCCGAGGTCGCCCCGGGTGAAGACGAGCAGCCAGCGGTAGCCGGTGGCGATGTTGCCCTGGGCGTCGGCGACGAACCAGCGCGGCCAGCCCGCCTTCTTCGGGATCGTGATCTTCACGTCCGTCAGCTTCAGCGGCACGTGAGCGGAGTTGCCCGACGGGCTGTTGGTGTGCCCGGCCTTCAGCCGCGCGGCGTCGACGTCACCGAACGGGCCGGTGACATAGGGGGCGTCCAGGGAGCTGTCGTAGGCCTTGTCGGCCTTGTTGTACGCGTCCGTGAAGGCGGTGAGCGCCCTGGTGGTCTCGGCGCGTGTCGCGGCCGGGAGGACCGTGCGCTCGCCGTGCACCACCATGCATCCGCTCGCGGTCAGCGACAAAGCGGTCAGCGAGGCCGCTATGAGTGCGTTCCGGTCACGCCGACGCCGTCGACGGCTGCGTTCCCTGGTCATCGGGCTCCTTCACCTTCCCCTTTCCGGAGGCGAACCCTACCGGGGAGAGGAACAGCCCGAGTACCGGGACCACGTACAGCGCCCACACCGTGATCTGGACGACCGTCGGGTCGGGCTGGAAGTTGAACACGCCCTTGAGCAGCGTGCCGTACCAGCTGTCCGGCGGGATGGTGCCGCTGATGTCGAAGGCGAGCCGGTTGATGCCCGGGATCCAGCCGGCCTCCTGGAGGTCGTGGAAGCCGTACGCCAGCACGCCCGCCGCGACCACGACCAGCATGCCGCCGGTCCAGGTGAAGAACCTGGCCAGGTTGATCCGCAGGGCGCCGCGGTAGAACAGCCAGCCGAGCAGCACGGCGGTGGCCAGGCCGAGCGCCACGCCGGCCAGTGGGCGCGGGGTGCCGTCGCTCGCCGCGTGCACCGACGCCCACACGAACAGCGCGGTCTCCAGGCCCTCCCGGCCGACCGCGAGGAAGGCGGTGGCGACCAGGGCGCCGGTGCCCAGCGCGAGGGCCGCGTCCAGCTTGCCGTGCAGCTCCGACTTCAGGTGCCGGGCGGTGCGCCGCATCCAGAACACCATCCAGGTGACCAGGCCGACGGCGACGATCGACAGCGAGCCGCCGAGCGCCTCCTGGGCCTGGAAGGTCAGCTCCTGCGAGCCGTACTCCAGGGCGCAGCCGAAGCCCATGGCGATGGCGATCGCGATGGCGATGCCGGTCCAGATCGGCTTCACGGCGTCCCGGCGGCCGGTCTTGACGAGGTAGGCGATCAGGATGCAGACGACGAGCGACGCCTCCAGGCCCTCCCGCAGTCCGATCAGGTAGTTGGAGAACACTGCTACGCCTCCTTCGAGAAGAGGGTGCGGCCCCACCAGTCGTGGGCGTCCCGGACACCGGGCGGCACCGCGAAGACGGCCGAACCCACGTGCTGCGTGTACTCGTTGAGCGCGTCGTGCGCGGACAGCTTGCGCTGGAGCGGGATGAACCCGTGGCGCACGTCCCGCTGGTAGGCCAGGAAGAACAGGCCCGCGTCGAGCCGGCCGAGCCCGTCGGTGCCGTCGGTGAAGGAGTAGCCGCGGCGCAGGATGGTGATGCCGCCGTTGGCGTCCGGGTGCGCGAGCCGCACGTGCGCGGTGGGCTTCATCGCCTTCAGGAACGGCTCGTCGTGCTCCTTGGCCTTGCCGACCGGGGCGCCCTCGCGCTTGTCCCGCCCGAACACGTCCTCCTGCTCCTGCAAGGGGGTGCGGTCCCAGGTCTCGATGTTCATGCGGATGCGCCGGGCGACGAGGTACGACCCACCGGTCATCCAGGCCGGGCCGTCGCCCTCGCCCACCCAGACGTGCTTCTTCAGCCGGTCCGTCTCGGTGCCCGCGATGTTGCGGGTGCCGTCCTTGAAGCCGAAGAGGTTGCGCGGGGTCTGCGCGTCCGGGGTGGTGGAGGAGGTCTTGCCGAAGCCCAGCTGGGACCAGCGGACGGCGACCTTGCCGAAGCCGATCCGGGCCAGGTTGCGGATGGCGTGCACGGCGACCTGCGGATCGTCCGCGCAGGCCTGCACGCACAGGTCGCCGCCGGTGCGGGCCTTCTCCAGGTTGTCCCCGGGGAACCGCGGCAGGTCGACCAGGGCGGCCGGCCGCCGGTCGTGCAGGCCGAACTTCTCGAACAGGGACGGCCCGAAGCCGAGGGTGAGGGTCAGCCGGGACGGCTTCAGCCCCATCGCCTCGCCGGTGTCGTCCGGCGGCGCCTCGGCGAGCCCGTCGAAGGCGCCCTCGCCGACCGGCTTGCCGGCCGTCATCCGCCGGGCCGCCTCGGTCCAGTCCTTCAGCAGCTGCACGAACTCGGCGCGGTCGTCGGTCTTCACGTCGAACGCGGCGAAGTGCAGCCGGTCCTGCACCGGTGTGGCGATACCGGCCTGGTGGGCGCCGTGGAACGGCACCGCGCCGCCCGCGTCGGCGGCGGCCGGGGCCATGTCGTCGCCCGCCCTGGCCATCGCCACCGCGCCGCCGGCCGCCGCGGCACCGAGCGCGAGCCCGGCCCCGCCCCAGCCGATCAGCGCCCGGCGCGAGGGGGAGGGCGCCTGGTTCTGCTCGGTCATGGTCACTTCACCACCGCGGCGGCGAGCTTGGACAGCGGCTCGGCGAGCGCGTTCACCGCGTCCGACAGCTCCTTGCGCTGGTCCTCGGTCACCTTGTCGTAGGAGACGAAGTCGTAGGACTTCTTGTCGGTGCGGTACTTGTCCAGCAGCGTGTTCAGCGCCGGGAACTGCTTGTCCAGCTCCTTGGCCAGCGCCGGGTCGTTCTTCGCGGCGACCGGCTTCAGCAGCTCGTACGCCTTCTGCGCGCCCTCGACGTTGGCCTTGAAGTCGACCAGGTCGGTGTGCGCGTAGCGGTCCTCCTCACCGGTGACCTTGCCGGTGGCGACCTCGTCCAGCAGTTCCTTGGCGCCGTTGGCCATGGAGGTAGGGGTGATCTGGGCGGTGCCGACCCGGTCCCGCCAGTCCTTCAGGTCCGTCACCAGCCGGGCGGCGAGGGCCTTCTCCTCGGCACCGATCTTCCGGTCCTGCCAGAGGGCCTTCTCCAGCCGGTGCCAGCCGGTCCACTTCTGGCCCTTCTCCAGGCCGTCGGCGCGGGTGTCGGTCAGGGGGTCGATGTCGCCGAAGGACTCGGCGATCGGCTCGGTGCGCTCCCAGCCGAGGCGCGAGGGCGCGTAGGCCTTCTTCGCGGCGTCGAGGTCGCCGTCCCGGACGGCCTTGGCGAAGGTCTCGGCGAGCGGCACGGTGGCGTCGGCCTGGTCCTGCGCGTACTGCCGGTACGCGGCGACCGCCTGGTCCAGCCGCGGGTCCCGCTGCGCGGCCCGGGCGCCGCCGGTGACGGTGAGCTTCTGCCGGACGCCGCGGCCCTTCATGCCGGGGCGGCAGGCGATCTCGTACGCACCGGCCTTCACCTCGGCGGTCAGCGTGTACTTGGTGCCGGGGCCGATGTTCTCCTTCTCGGAGACGATCCGGTCGTCCGGGAGCAGGATCTCGACCTCGGTGGCCTGGGAGCCCTTGTTCTCTATCTTCAGCGTGACCTGGCCCGCGGGCACGGAGTGGGCCGAGGTGTCGCAGGTGGCGTCGGCGGCGGTGACCCGGATGGCGTCGCCGTCCTTGGCGTCGCTCTTCGCCGTGCAGGCTGTGAGGGCGGTCAGAGCGGCAGCGCCGGCGGCGGCGATGACGGTCAGTCGGGCGGCTCGCATGCAGGCTCCAGGCAAGTAAGGTTGGTGAGGCTTGCCTAATTTAACTGAGCCTTACCTGAGTCTTACCCAATCCTGCGGTGATTCATCTCTCACCGAGCCGTGTGGAAGGCTGGCGGGCATGCAGAACGCGCGCCGGGAGTTCCTCGGGGAGCACCGCCTGGTCCTGGACATCGGAAACCGGCCGGGCCCGCCCCCGCTGCGCTTCGAGACCGCCGACGACGGCAGACTGCTGCTCCGTCAGTCCGGGCGCCCCCTGCTGCTCGGCCGCTCGGTGGCCGGCCCGAGCTGCTGCCGCGATCTGCATCTGCACCGGCTCGACGGCTACCGCTCGCCGCTGCCGCCGCCGACCGCGGCGCTCCAGCGCTCCCCGGTCAACTGGCCGCACGCCTACGCCCGGCTGCTGGAACACGCGGACGGCACCCCGCTGGCCGACGGCCGCTGGGAACTGGCCCTGCGCACCGGCTTCCCGCCCGGCATCTGGGACGCCGACCTCGTCCGCGAGTGGCCCGGCGGCAGCATCGAGCTGTACTGCGGCGGCGGCTGGCACGGCGTGATACCGCTGCGCCCGCTGTCGCCGCCCGACTCCGGCCGGGTCAAGGCGTACCGCAAGCAGGTCCGCGAGGGAACGGCCGCGCCGGTCCTGCTGTGGTGGGTGACCTTCCTCGACGGCTGGCTGCTGCTCGACGGGCACGACCGGGCGGTGGCCGCGCTGGCCGAGGGGCGGATCCCCGAGTCCGTGGTGCTCACCCGGGTGCCCGACGCCGACAAGCAGCAGGAGGGCGCCGACGAGATCGCCCGGGCCTACGAGTACCACCTGGAGCGGCTCGCCGCCCTCCCGCCCGGCCCCGGCACCGAGCGCCAACGGGTCACCATCGAGCGGGGCTACGGCGACGCCCTCGCCGAGCTGCCGTACGCCGTGGTGCGCACCGGCATCCACCTGCTGCCCGGCGGCGCCCCCGCCTGGGACGCGCTCGCCCGGGCCGCGATGTTTCAATGCCCGCGTGACTGATTACGACGTACTCCGCGTCTTCTGCGCACCGAACGGCGGTTACGGCAACGAACTCGGCGTCGTCCGCGAGGGCTCGCTGCTGCCCGAGCGGAGCGACCGGCAGGCCCTCGCGGCCAAACTCGGGTTCAGCGAGACTGTGTTCGTGGACGACCCCGAGCGCGGCGTGATCGACATCTACACCCCCGGTGTGCGGCTGCCCTTCGCCGGTTACCCCTGCGTCGGCGCCGCCTGGCTGCTCGACGTGCCCGAACTGGTCACCCCGGCCGGGGTGGTCGGCGCCCGGCTGGACGGCGAGTTCAGCTGGATCGAGGCCCGCGCGGAGTGGGTGCCGCCGCGCACCCTGCGCCAGTACGCCACCGCCGCCGAGGTGGACGCCCTCCAGGTGCCGCCGCCGGGGGAGCGAAGCGAGATGGGGGTCCCCCCGGACGAAGTCTGGGGGAGGATCTATGCGTGGGCCTGGGAGGACGAGGCGGCCGGCCGGGTCCGCGCCCGGGGCTTCCCCGGCCGCGGCGACGGCGTCGAGGAGGACGAGGCGACGGGCGCCGCGGCCCTCCTCCTCACCGACCGGCTGGGCCGCGCCCTCAACATCACCCAGGGCAAGGGCTCCCAGCTCCTCACCGCACCCCAGCCGCACGGCTGGGTGGAGATCGGCGGCCGGGTCGTCCTCGAACGCTAGGCAACGCTCAGGCGGTCAGAACGCCAGGCGACCCTCAGGCACCCAGAACGCCAGGCGACCCTCAGGCGCTCAGCCGGAACTCCTCGCCCAGGGCCCGGAACACCTCCGTGTTCAAGGTGAACGCCCGCCTGCACTCGCCGGCGATCCGCTGCCGCTCCAGCTCGTCCGCCGGTATCGCGTCCAGGAGTTCGCGGTACGACCGCTTGAAGGCGGCCGGGCTGGACAGGCCCTCGAAGACATAGAAGCGGACGCCGTCGCCCTTCCTCGCGAAGCCCCACGTCCGCTCCGCCCGGTCCCGGATGACCTGGCCGCCGGACAGATCGCCGAGGTAGCGGGTGTAGTGGTGGGCGACATAGCCGCCGGGCCAGTGCTCGGCGCACTCCCGGATCCGGTCCGCGTACGCCCGGGTCGCGGGCAGCGCGCTCAGCCCCGCCCGCCAGCCGGGCCCCCGCAGATGCGCCAGGTCCCGCTCCAGCGCGGCCAGCCGGAACAGCTCGGGGCGTATGAAGGGGCCGGCCAGCGGGTCCCCGGCCAGGGCGGCGGCCGTACGCTCCAGCGCCTCGTACACGAACCAGAGCTGTTCGGTGTAGCGCGCGTACGCGGACACGCCGAGCCGGCCGCCGAGCAGGTCGGTCATGAACGTCGAGGTCTCCGCAGCCGCGTGCTGTTCGCGGGTCGCGGTGCGGATGAGGGTCGAGAACGGCTCCATGGGGTTCTCCTCAGCTGTCCGACCTGCTGTCGGTAATTTTACCGACGCACTGTCGGAAAAACATCGGAGCGCCGTTCACCGGTACGAAAAAGCCCGCCCCCGGAACGAGGGCGGGCAGCGGCAGGGGGCCGGTGTCACGGCAGGGTGAGGATCTCCGCGCCGGTCTCCGTCACCACCAGCGTGTGCTCGAACTGCGCGGTCCGCTTGCGGTCCTTGGTGACGACCGTCCAGCCGTCGTCCCACATGTCGTACTCGTGCGTCCCCAGCGTCAGCATCGGCTCGATGGTGAACGTCATCCCGGGCTGCATCACCGTGGTCGCGTGCGGGCTGTCGTAGTGCGGGATGATCAGCCCGGAGTGGAACGACGAGTTGATCCCGTGCCCGGTGAAGTCCCGCACCACGCCGTACCCGAACCGCTTGGCGTACGACTCGATCACCCGGCCGATGACATTGATCTGCCGACCCGGCTTGACCGCCTTGATCGCGCGGTCGAGGGCCTCGCGGGTCCGCTCCACCAGCAGCCGCGACTCCTCGTCCACCTCCCCGACCAGGTAGGTGGCGTTGTTGTCGCCGTGCACCCCGCCGATGTACGCCGTCACGTCCAGGTTGACGATGTCACCGTCGCGCAGCACCGTCGAGTCCGGGATGCCATGGCAGATGACCTCGTTGACCGAGGTGCACAGCGACTTCGGGAAGCCGCGGTAGCCGAGCGTCGACGGGTAGGCGCCGTGGTCGCACATGTACGCGTGCGCGACCTTGTCCAGCTGGTCCGTGGTGACGCCCGGCGCGATGATCTTCGCGGCCTCCTCCATCGCCTGCGCGGCGATACGGCCGGCGATCCGCATCGCCTCGATGGTCTCCGGGGTCTGCACCTCCGGACCGGTGTAGGGCGTCGGCGCGGGCTTGCCGACGTACTCGGGACGGCGGATGTTTCCGGGTACCGAACGGGTGGGAGACAGCTCCCCTGGGACGAGCAGCGACTGGCCAGACATGCAAGCGAGTCTATCCACGCACATGGGGCACCATGTCGATGGCGAAAGGAGCCGTTCATGGCGCTGTTCAAGAAGCGCACGGCCGGTAGGCCGGGCGAGTGGTACTACTGCCTGGAGCACAAGACGGTCGAGGAGGGCCCGGACTGCCCGGGCAAGGACCGCTTCGGACCGTACGCCTCCCGTCAGGAGGCCGAGGCCGCGATGGAGACCGCCCGCGAGCGCAACCTCCAGTGGGAGAACGACCCGCGCTGGCACGACACCCCGCCCGGTGACGGCTCCGAGGAGGACTGACAGGCCGACGTCACCAGGGGGCCGGCGGCGGCGCCGTCAGAGCCTCCGCCAGCCGTGCCAACCGGTCCCGCAGCCCCCGCCGGACCCTCGGAGAGACCCCGCCGTTCTCCCCGGCCGCCGCGCTGACCAGGTGCTGGACCGTGTCCAGGTCCAGCTCCGCGCCGTCCGGCACCGCCAGCGTCTCGTGGGCCATCGCCGCCAGCTCGCCCCCGCCCGCGCCCAGCGCCAGCACCCTGACCCCGGCCCGCCGGGCGTCGTGCACCCGCTCCAGCAGCGGCGCGGGCTCCTCGGGCGCCACGACCAGCAGGGTCTCGCCGCGCCGCGCCGCCTCGATACGGCCCGGGCCGACCGCCAGATGCGCGGGGTCACTGGGGCGCGCACCGTGCCGTACCAGCGTCGGCGCCAGCTCCGGCGTGCCCGACCAGGCCGCCTCGTCCACCAGATGCGCCGCCAGATGCCACGGCTCGTACGCGGGCGTGCCCACCAGCAGCAGCCCGCCCCCGTGCGCCACCACCGACTCACGCAGCACCCCGCCGAACCTCCGGGTGGCCCCCAGCCACTCGGTCCCGGCGAGCACTTCCCGCAGCAGCGCGACCCGTACGGCGTCCATGTGCCGGATCCTGCCGCAACCGCGCCCCCGCGGCGGGGCGTTCACCCCGGATTCCCCCGACCCGGGGACACCGGCGAGCGAGCCCGCCGCCCGGACGTAGAGTCGGCCCATGACCTCTACGACCTCCAGCGACAGCGCACAGACCCCCGCGAAGGCCGCCGCCAAGGCCCCCGCCAAGGACCCCTGGGACCTGCCCGACGTCTCCGGGTACGTCGTCGGCGTGCTCGGCGGTACCGGACCCCAGGGCAAGGGCCTCGCCTACCGGCTCGCCCAGGCCGGCCAGAAGGTGATCATCGGCTCCCGCGCCGCCGAGCGCGCCGCGGCCGCCGCCGGGGAACTCGGCCACGGCATCGAGGGCGCCGACAACGCCGAGACCGCGCGCCGCAGCGACATCGTGATCGTCGCCGTGCCGTGGGACGGGCACGGCGCCACCCTGGAGTCGCTGCGCGAGGAGCTGGCCGGCAAGCTCGTCGTGGACTGCGTCAACCCGCTCGGCTTCGACAAGAAGGGCGCCTACGCCCTCAAGCCCAAGGAGGGCAGCGCCGCCGAGCAGGCCGCCGCCCTGCTGCCGGACTCCCGGGTCACCGCCGCCTTCCACCACCTGTCGGCCGTCCTGCTCCAGGACCCGGAGATCGAGCGGATCGACACCGATGTGATGGTGCTGGGCGAGGAGCGGGCCGACGTCGAGATCGTCCAGGCCCTCGCCGGGCGCATCCCCGGCATGCGCGGCGTCTTCGCCGGCCGGCTGCGCAACGCCCACCAGGTCGAGTCGCTGGTCGCCAACCTGATCTCCGTCAACCGCCGCTACAAGGCACACGCCGGGCTCCGCGTCACGGACGTATGACCCATGGGGGACACTGGTCGGCGAAGAAGTACCGAGCAGTGTCCCCGACAGGAGCCGTCCGTCATGCCCCGCATCGCCCTCTACACCCTTGCCGTCTGCGTCCTCGCCGTGGCCGCGGCCGTCGTCTCCTTCGTCCAGGGCAGCTGGCTGGGGATCGTCTGGGTGCTGCTGGCGGGCCTGTCGTCCAACATGACCTGGTACTACGTGAAGCGCGCCCGCATCGCCGCCGGGCGTGACGGCTCGGTCACGGGCTGACCGTGCACGCCTCGGGGGTGCCCTTCCAGAACTGGTAGAGCGCGTGACCGCAGGCCTGCGAGAAGTCGTCCACGCCCAGCGCGCGCAGCACCGCGTCGATCGCGTCGAAGAACACGCTGTTGACCGACGGCACCCACAGCAGCGCGAACACGAACAGCAGACCGAACGGCGCGAACGGCTCCACCTGCCGCTTCACGTCGTACGACAGCCACGGCTCGAGCACGCCGTAGCCGTCCAGGCCCGGCACCGGCAGGAAGTTCAGGATCGCCGCGGTCACCTGGAGCAGCGCCAGGAACGCCAGGCCGTACCGGAAGTCCGGCGGCACGCCGTCCAGTGCGTGCAGCCAGAAGGGCGCCGTGCACACCGCCGCGAACAGCACGTTCGTCAGCGGGCCGGCCGCCGAGATCAGGCTGTGCCGCCAGCGGCCCCGGATGCGGTGGCGCTCGATGAACACCGCGCCGCCCGGCAGACCGATCCCGCCCATGATCACGAACAGCACCGGCAGCACGATGCTCAGCAGGGCGTGCGTGTACTTCAGCGGATTCAGCGTGAGATACCCCTTGGCGCCGACCGTGATGTCCCCGCTGTGCAGGGCGGTGCGCGCGTGCGCGTACTCGTGCAGGCACAGGGAGACGATCCAGGCCGCCGTCACGAACAGGAACACCGCGAGCCCCGGCTGCGCCGCGAAACCGGTCCAGGTGGCCCAGCCGGTCACCGCCGTGACGGCCAGGATCCCGACGAACACGGGGCTGACCCGGCGGTCGCCGTGCCGGGTGGTGGCGGTGGTCATGTGCGGCTCCTGCGGTGGCCGGGGACGGTCGCGGAGTGCGACCGTACCGGCCGCGCGACTCGAGGGGGAAACGTCTCGCGATCGCGGTCCGGTTCCTGGAAGCTGGGGGAATGGCGCGGATGAGGGTCTTCTACGAGGACTGGCAGATGGAGTGCTGCGGCACGCCGTTCGCGGTGGGCGACGAGGTGGCCTGGCGGCTGGTCCGCTACGACGGCCGGGCCCGCCGGCGCGGCGAGGGCCACGGCGCCGAGGCCTGGGTGGAGAACCACGGCGGCCCCGACCGGGCGACCACCGGCCGGGTCGCCGCGATCGAGCTGGTGTGCAGGGAGTACCTGGTCCACACCGACCCGCGCGTGCGGGAACTCATGGCGCGGCCCCCCGCACCCACCGGCCCGGAGCCCGCCGGACTGGTCCTCCTGCCCGCCGCCCACCGCGCGGAACCGCTGCCCGGCACCCTGACCCGGGAACCCGCCGACGCCAGTCCCGGCCGGTTCGAGGAGGAACCGCCGGCCGGGGGCGAGGGGCCGTACCGGGTCCGCCGCGTCGAGGGCCTCCTGGTCACGCTCGACGTCACCGGCTTCCGGGACCTGCCCCGGGAGGCACCCGCGGACCACGCCGACGACCTCTGACCACCCCCACCGACCCCGACCACCTCGGACCACCCCCGGAGACAGTGAACCCCGTGCGCTATCGCCTGCTCGGTACCACCCAAGCGCTGCGCCCCGACGGCACCCCCGTCACCCTGGGCGGAGCCCGCCTGCGTGCCCTGTTGAGCGTGCTCGCGCTGCGCCCCGGCCGCATCGTGCCGGTCGGCGTGCTCGTCGAGGAGGTGTGGGGCGCCGATCCGCCGGCCGACGCGAACGGCGCGCTCCAGGCGCTGGTCGGCCGCCTCCGCCGTACCCTCGGCGCCGAGGCCGTGGCCTCCGCCGACGGCGGCTACCGGCTCACCGCCACCCCCGACGACGTCGACCTCACCCGCTTCGACCGGCTGACCGGCGACGGCCTCGCCGCCCTCGCCGACGGCGACCCCGCCAAGGCCGCCGCCGTGCTGGACGACGCCCTCGGCCTGTGGCGCGGCCCGGCCCTCGCCGACCTGCCCGAGCACAGCGCCGAGGCGGCCCGCTGGGAGACCCGCCGCCTGGACGCCCTGCGCGCCCGGCACGGCGCCGCCCTGGCCCTCGGCCACGCCGAGGAGGCGCTGCCCGAGCTGACCGCCCTGTGCGACGCCCACCCGCTGGACGAGCCGCTCCAGGCCCTGCGGCTGCGCGCCCTGCGCGACGCCGGCCGCCCGGCCCAGGCGCTCGCCGGCTACGAGGACGTCCGCCGGCTGCTCGCCGACCGGCTCGGCTCCGACCCGGGCCCCGAACTGCGCGCGCTGCACGCAGAGTTGCTGGCCGGAAGCACCGCACCGGTCACGGCCCCGACAACGGCCGCGCCCGCGGCCCCGCCCGGCAACCTGCCCGCCCGGCTCACCTCCTTCGTCGGCCGGGAGGCCGACATCGCGGCCATCGGCGCCGATCTCGCCCGCGCCCGGCTGGTCACCCTGCTCGGGCCCGGCGGCGCCGGGAAGACCCGGCTGTCGCAGGAGGCCGCCGAGGCGGTACGGCACACCCTCCGGGACGGGGTGTGGCTGGCCGAGCTGGCACCCGTGGACGACCCCGAAGCCGTACCGCACGTCGTGCTCACCGCGATCGGCGCCCGCGAGACCGTGCTGCACGGCGCCGGCGCGGACGGCATGCGCGCGGTCGCCGACCGGCACGACGACCCCCTCGAACGGCTCGTGGAGTACTGCGCCCGGCGCCGGATGCTGATCATCCTCGACAACTGCGAGCATGTGATCGAGGCCGCCGCCCGCCTCGCCGAGCGCCTGCTGGCCCGCTGCCCGCACCTGACCGTCCTCGCCACCAGCCGCGAACCCCTCGCCGTACCGGGGGAGCTGGTCCGGCCGGTGGAGCCGCTGCCGGAACCGGTCGCGCTGCGGCTGCTCGCCGACCGGGGGGCGGCGGCCCGGCCCGGCTTCCGGGTCGAGGACGACCCCGAGGCGGCGGCCGAGATCTGCCGGCGCCTCGACGGACTGCCCCTCGCGATCGAGCTGGCCGCGGCCCGGCTGCGGATGCTGACACCGCGCCAGATCGCGGACCGGCTGGACGACCGCTTCCGGCTGCTCACCTCCGGCAGCCGCACCGTACTGCCCCGCCAGCAGACCCTGCGCGCCGTCGTGGACTGGTCCTGGGAGCTGCTGGACACCGCCGAACGGGACGTCCTCGCCCGGCTGTCGGTCTTCGCCGGCGGCTGCGACCTGGCCGCCGCCGAGGCGGTGTGCGGCCCGGCCGCCCTGGACGCCCTCGGCTCCCTCGTGGACAAGTCCCTCGTGGTGGCCGCCCCTTCGGCCGACGGCACGATGCGCTACCGGCTGCTGGAGACCGTCGCCGAGTACGCCACCGAACGCCTCGCCGAGGCCGGCGGCCGCGCCGATGCCGAGCGCGCCCATCTGGTGTACTACCGCGAACTCGCCCGCGCCACCGACGCGTTGACGCGCGGCCCCGGACAGCGTGCCGCGATCGACCGGTTCCAGCTGGAGTACGAGAACCTGCGCACCGCCCTGAGGCACGCGGTCGCCGCCCGCGACGAGCAGGAGGCGCTCTGCCTGGTGCTGTCCCTCCAGTGGTTCTGGTGGATGCGCGACCAGCGCATCGAGATACGCACCTGGTGCTCGGAGGTCATGGCGCTCGGCCCCGACCCGTTCACCGAGCCGGTGCGCCGGGCCCGCCCGGTGTGGCGGCGCTGCACCGACAGCCCGCCCCCGTACTCCGGCGAGATCCTCGCCGAGGCGCGGCGCGGGGTGCACCTGGCCCATCTCGCCTGCATGGACACGGAGCTGGACGTCTGGCAGACGCCCGAGGCGCGGGCCAAGATGCGGATCATCACCCAGGTCTACGAGCCGGGCCTGCCGCAGACCTGCCGCCCGCCCGCCATGCTCTGGCTCTTCGCCGAGCTGATGACCAGCGGCGCCGACCGGATGCGGACCGTCATCGACGCCAGCGTACGGACCAGCCGGGAGACCCCGGGCTTCGAGTGGGAGCTGGCCGGCGCCCTCCAGCTGCGCGCCAACCTCCTCGCCAACCGCTCCGCCTGGGCCGGTGACGCCGCCCGCGACGCCGAGGAGGCGCTGGAGATCTTCCGCCGGCTCGGCGACGAGTGGGGCACCGCCGAGGCGCTGTCCGCGCGCGGCGAGGCCCAGGAGCGCAAGGGCGCCTACCGCGAGGCCGCAGCCGACTACACGGCCGCCATGGAACACGCCGAGCGGCTCGGCGCGCACGCCCAGACCGCCATCCTCACCGCCCGCCTCGGCAACGTGCTCATGGAGCAGGGCGAGACGGAGCGCGGCGAACGGCTGCTGCGGGAGGTCATCGCCGGCCAGCAGGGAGCCACCAACGAGGCCATGCCCGCCGCCCGCCTTTTCCTCGCCTGCTGGCTCGGCCTGATCGGCCGTACACCCGAGGCGCGCGAGCAACTGCGGCTGCTGCGCGAGGAGTTCGGCATCGCGCACTTCGTCGTCTTCGACGCGCAGATCCTCACCCAGGAGGCCTGGCTGGACGCCCTGGACGGCCGTGTCGAGCAGGCCCTGTCCCGGGCCCGCGAGACGCTCCGGCTGGCCGTCGAGCCACTGGCCCGGACCGTCTCCCCGCAGCTGCCGTCCATCGTGCTCGCCGCCGCCGCGATGGCCCTCGCCGCCGACGGCGAGGGCGGCCGCGCCGCCGACGCGGCCCGCTGCCTGGGCGCCGCCGACGCCCTGCTGCCGCAGGGGCACCTCTCCTCCGGCATGGAGCGCCGGCTGTACGAGATGGCCGAGGCCCGGGTCCGGGAGGCGCTGGACGAGCAGGCGTACGACTCCGCGTACGCCGAGGGCGGTGGCCTCTCCCTCGCGGAGGCCACCGCCCTGCTCTGAGCCACGGCTCAGCTCTTCGTACGGAACTTGTGGATCGCGACCGGTGCCATGACCGCGGTGATCGCCACCGACCAGGCGACGGTCACCCACAGGTCGTGCGCCACCGGGCCGCCCACCATCAGGCCACGGGAGGCGTCGGCCAGCGTGGACAGCGGGTTGTAGTCGGTGAAGTGCCGCAGCCAGCCAGGCATGGAGGTGGTCGGCGCGAAGATCGACGAGCCGAACTGGAGCGGGAACAGCACCAGGAAGCCCATCGCCTGCACCGACTGGGCGCTCTTCAGGATCACGCCGAGGGTCAGGAACACCCACATGATCGAGGAGGCGAACAGCGCGGACAGCCCCACGGCCGCGAACAGCCCGACCCAGTGATGGATGTGGAAGCCGACCAGGACGGCGACGACCATCAGCACGGTCGTGGCGAACAGCATCCGCGCCAGCTCCACGGCGATCTTCGCGAAGAGCACGGACCCGCGCCCGATCGGCAGCGTCCGGAACCGGTCCATGACCCCGCTGTTGAAGTCCTGGCTGAACCCGGTGCCGACGCCCTGGGACAGAGACATGCTCATCATCGCGATCATGCCGGGGATGACGTACTGCACGTATCGGTCCTGTCCGCCGCCCAGCGCCAGCCCGATCGAGCCGCCGAAGACGTACACGAACAGCAGCGTGAAGACGACCGGCATCAGCAGCGCGTCGAACATCGACTCCGGGTCCTGCCGGATCCACAGCAGGTTGCGCCGGATGAGCGCCCCGGTGTGCCGCAGGTGCCCGCGCAGCGGGATCCGGGCGTCGGTCAGATGGGCCGTGGCGGGGGCGGTGGTGGTGGCGGCGCTCATACGGCGACCTCCTCGCGGGAGTCGGCGGACGCGGTGCGGTCCTCGGGGGCACCGGCGCGGTGGCCGGTGAGGGACAGGAACACCTCGTCCAGGCTGGGCAGTTCGGTGGTGACGGAGGAGAGGGTGATGCCGCGCGCGGTGACCGCGCCGATCACCGCGGTGAGCTGCTCGTCGCTGAGGATCGGCACCAGCAGGGTGCCGGTCTCGGCGTCGATCGTGGTGGTGGCGAGGCCGGTGATGCCCAGCTCGTCCAGCATCGCGGCGAGCGGGTGCAGCTCCAGCGGGTCGACCGGCCGTACCCGCAGGGTGCGTCCGCCGACGCGGGCCTTCAGCTCGTCGATGCCGCCGGCGGCGATGACCTTGCCGCGGTCCACCACCGTCAGCTCGTCGGCGAGCTGCTCGGCCTCCTCCATGTACTGGGTGGTCAGCAGCACGGTCACGCCGCTGCCGACCATCGCCTTGACCTCGTCCCACACCTCGTTGCGGGTGCGGGGGTCGAGCCCGGTCGTCGGCTCGTCCAGGTACAGCACGGCGGGCCGGCCGATCATCGACGCGGCCAGGTCCAGCCGCCGCCGCATACCGCCGGAGTAGGTGCCGGCCGGGCGCCGGGCGGCCTCGGTCAGCGAGAACCGCTCCAGCAGCTCGTCGGCGCGGGCGCGGGCCTCCTTGCGGGACAGGTCCAGCAGCCGCCCGATCATGTAGAGGTTCTCCCAGCCCGGGATCTTCTCGTCCACCGAGGCGTACTGCCCGGTCAGTCCTATCGCCCGGCGCAGCTGCCGGGGCTGCCGTACGACGTCGTACCCGGCCACGGTGGCCTGTCCGGCGTCCGGTGTGATCAGGGTGGACAGGATC
This sequence comes from Streptomyces sp. NPDC127190, assembly GCF_042672505.1. Lineage (NCBI taxonomy): Bacteria > Bacillati > Actinomycetota > Actinomycetes > Kitasatosporales > Streptomycetaceae > Streptomyces > Streptomyces sp. NPDC127190. Next base: position 72,688 of record NZ_JBHXVE010000017.1, on the reverse strand, counting down.
CGGACGAGGGTGGTCTTCCCGGCGCCGTTCGGCCCGAGCACCCCCATCACGGTGCCTTCCCGCACATCCAGGTCCACACCGTCGAGCGCCTTGGTCTCGCCGTAGTGCTTGACCAGTCCCCGCACCGTCACTGCGCGGCTTTCGCCGACGGGGTTGTCATCGATTCGCGTCATGCCCAAGACACTGCCAGCCCCGACCGACAAACCACCGACAGTTCTCCGACAACCTGCCGACACCGCCCGACACGCGCCCGGCGCAAAAAGCCGGCAGCCCGCCGACGGGGGACGATCGGCGGGCTGCCCTGGTGTTTCCGCAGTGGCCTGGTGGGCCTGGTGGACCTAGTGGACGGAGTGCTCCTCCAGCGGGAACGTTCCGCCGACGACGTCCTCGGCGAACGCGCGCGCCGCGTCGCCCATGACCTCACGCAGGTTCGCGTACTTCTTGACGAACTTCGGGACCCGGCCGGAGGTCAGCCCCAGCATGTCCGTCCAGACCAGGACCTGCGCGTCGGTCTCCGGCCCCGCGCCGATGCCGACCGTCGGGATGTGCAGCACCCGCGTCACCTCGGCCGCCAGCTCCGCCGGCACCAGCTCCAGGACGACCGCGAAGGCGCCCGCGTCCTGGACGGACTTGGCGTCGCGCAGCAGCTGCTGGGCCGCCTCCTCGCCCCGGCCCTGCACCCGGTAGCCCATCGCGTTGACGGACTGCGGGGTCAGGCCGATGTGGGCCATGACCGGGATGCCGGACTCCACCAGCAGCCGGATCTGCTCGTGCGAGCGCTCGCCGCCCTCCAGCTTGACCGCGCCGACCCCGGCCTCCTTGACCAGCCGGGTCGCCGAGCGCAGCGCCTGCACCGGGCCCTCCTGGTAGGAGCCGAAGGGCAGGTCGCCGACGATCAGCGGGCGCTGGGTGCCGCGGACCACGGCGGCCGACAGCATGGTCATCTCGTCGAGGGTGACGGGCACGGTGCTCTCGTACCCGAGGTGGCAGTTGCCCGCCGAGTCGCCGACCAGGATCACCGGGATCCCGGCCTCGTCGAAGACGGACGCGGTCATCGCGTCGTAGGCGGTGAGCATGGGCCACTTCTCGCCGCGTTCCTTGGCGAGGGCGATGTCGCGGACGGTGATGCGGCGGGTGCTCTTCCCTCCGTACAGCGCCTTGCTGCCGTCGGAGGACTTCTGCGTGCTCTGCGTGTGCTGCGTGCTCTGGGCAGCCGAAAGCTGCGTCATGGCAACGGCTCCTTCAGTCATCTCGAGGCGCCCTGACGGCGTCCCCGGATCGTCTCCATGGTGGCACCTCGTGCCAGTCACGGCCAGGGGGACCCCCGGGTTGCGGGTGTGATCCCTTCCGCAGCGGGGACTCCACCCCTGTGCAGTAACAGCCGGGTAAAGAAATTTAGATACGAGACGGTCCCGTATCGAAATGGTCGTAGGCTCGAACCATGACAAGTCCCATCCCCGCCCCGCGAATACCGGAAGCGGTGCACCGGCGCCGCTGGGCGATCCTGGGCGTGCTGATGCTCAGCCTGCTCATCGTCGTACTCGACAACTCGATCCTGAACGTCGCCATCAAGACCATCGCCACCCCGGCGCCGACCGGTCTCGGCGCCACCCAGAGCGAGATCGAGTGGGCGATCAACGCCTACACCCTGGTCTTCGCCGGTCTGCTGTTCACCGCCGGTCTCGTCGGTGACCGCCTCGGCCGCAAGAAGGTGCTGATCGGCGGCATCGCCGTGTTCGGCATCGGATCCGCCCTGGCCGCCGAGTCCGGCTCCCCGACGCAGCTGATCGCGTTCCGCGCCCTGATGGCCGTCGGTGCCGCCTTCGTGATGCCCGCCACCCTCGCCGTGCTGATGAACGTCTTCGAGCGCGAGGAGCAGCCCAAGGCCATCGGCATCTGGGCCGGCGGTGTCGGCCTCGCCATCGCCATCGGCCCGATCACCGGCGGCGCGCTCCTGGACCACTTCTGGTGGGGCTCGGTCTTCCTGGTCAACGTGCCGATCGTGATCGTCGCGCTCGCCCTGATGCTGTGGCTGGTCCCGGACTCCCGCGACCCCAGCCCCGGCCGGCTCGACCCGGTCGGTGTGGTGCTGTCCGTCGTCGGCCTCGTGCTGCTCGTCTACGGCATCATCAAGGGCGGCGAGCTGGCCGACTTCACCGACGCCAAGGTGCTCGCGACGATCATCGGGGGCCTCGCCGTGCTCACCGGCTTCGTGATCTACGAGAAGCGCAGCGACCACCCCTCGCTGGACGTCGGCTACTTCCGGAACAAGGTCTTCTCGGCCGCGATCGGCGCCATCGCGCTGGTCTTCTTCGCGCTGATGGGCGTCACGTTCTTCGCCGTCTTCTACACCCAGAGCGTGCGCGGCTACTCCCCGCTGGAGTCCGGTGTGCTGATGCTCCCGCTGGCCGCCGCGCAGCTGGTCTTCGCGCCGCGCGCCCGGCTGGTCGTCGAGCGGTTCGGCTACCGGGTCACCACCACCGCCGGGCTGGTGCTGCTCGCCGCGATGCTCGCCGCCTTCGCCACCCTCCAGGCCGACACGCCGATCTGGGTGCTGGAGGTCATGTTCTTCCTCATGGGCACCGGCATGGCGCATGTGATGACGCCGACCTCCGTCGTCATCATGCAGGCGCTGCCGCGCGAGAAGGCGGGCTCCGCCTCCGCGCTCAGCAACACCTTCCGCCAGGTCGGCGGCGCCCTCGGCATCGCCGTCCTCGGCTCGGTGCTGTCCACGGCGTACCGCAACGGCATCGACGGCAAGCTCGGCATGCTGCCGCCCGGCCTGCGTGACGTCGCGGGCGAGTCCATCGAGGCCACCCTCGGCGTCGCCGAGAAGCTCGGCCCGCGGGGCAAGGCGCTCGTCGGTCCGGCCAACGACGCGTTCCTGCACGCCATGCACACCACCGCCCTGTGCGGCGCGGCCGTCGCGCTGCTCGGCGCCGTGGTGACGGCCCTGTTCCTGCCGGGCAGGCCGGCGGCCCCCCAGCGGGGCGAGAAGGAGGCGCAGTTGGTCGCGGCCGGGGACTGATGTCGCGGCCGGGGACCGACCCCCGGCCACCGGGCATTCCAGCGGATCTCCACGGGGGAAGGAGGCGGCTGCGGGAGAATTCCCGCAGCACAGTGGAAGGACGGACGACGTGATCCTTGCCGGCAGCCGGCCCCGCCCGGAGGGCCCCGCCCGGGGCCGCCCGCGCAGCGAGGCCGTGGAACAGGCCATCCTGGAAGGCGTGATGACGCTCCTGGAGGAGGGCGTGTCCCTGGGCGAACTCTCCATCGAGCGCATCGCCCGCACCGCCGGGGTCGGCAAGGCCACCATCTACCGGCGCTGGAGCGGCAAGGAAGAACTGCTCATCGACGTCGTGCGCGCCGCCGAGCCACCGGACCCGGAGCTGCCCGGCAGCTCCATGCGCGACGACCTCGTGGTCCTGATGGAGAACCTGCGCCAGCGTGGACTGGCCAGCCGCTCCTCGGCCCTGCTGCACAACGTGCACGCCCAGATGAAGACCAACCCCCGGCTGTGGGCCGCCTACCACGAGAACGTCATAGTGCCCCGGCGCAACCTCGTCCTCGACGTGCTGCGCCGCGGGCAGCGGGACGGCGAACTCCGGCCCGACGTGGACGTGGAACTGGCCAACGACCTGTTCATCGGGCCGATCCTGATCCGCTCCGTGCTGCGCCCCGACGCCCAGCTGCCAAAGGGGCTGGCGGAGGAGATCGTCGACGCCGTGCTGGCCGGTCTACGGCCCGTCAGCTCGACAGTGTCGTAGCGCTCGTGTACGCGTTTCGTCACAGACCAGGGCGTGTACGGCGGTAATCGGAACCTCTCCCGCCGCCCGGTTCGTCCTCGACTTCCGTACGGCCGTCACGGGACGGCGGGAACAGCACCGAACATCCCCTAGGGTCGGAAGAGCACGGGGGCGAACGGTGTGCACGGCAGGCAGTGAGGCAGACGGTATGGCGCAGCAGGCGTACATGACGGAGACGGCGGGCGGCGGTTCGGGGCCCGAGCGACCTGGAGACCGGTTCCGCCGCCTGATGCACCGTCTGTTCGCCGGCTGGCGGAACGATCCTGGCGTGTGGCGCCGGGGCATTCTGCTCGCCCTGTGCGCGCTGCTGCTCGCCCTGGTGATGCTGCTGCACGCGCACATCCCGAACCGGGTGGGCAACCTCGGCAGTCTGACCGAGACGTTTCTGCCGTGGCTGGGGCTGGCCGTCCCGGTGCTGCTGCTGTGCGGTCTGCTGCGCAGGTCGGCGACCGCGCTCGTCGCGGTACTGCTGCCGGCGATCGTCTGGCTGAACCTGTTCGGCGGGCTGCTCACCGACAAGACCGGCGGCGGCGGCGACCTGATGGTGGCCACCCACAACGTCAACGCCGACAATCCCGACCCGACCGCGACGGCCCGCTCGGTGGCCGCGTCCGGCGCCGACATCCTGGCCCTGGAGGAGATCCCCGGCTCCGCCGTACCCGTCTACGAGAGGGCGCTGGCGGCGACCTACCCGCACCACGCGGTCGTCGGCACGGTCGGGCTGTGGAGCAAGTACCCGATGAGCGACGTCCAGGCAGTGGACATCAAGCTCGGCTGGAAGCGGGCGATGCGGGCCACCGTGGCGACCCCGAAGGGCCCGGTCGCGGTGTACGTCGCCCACATGCCCTCGGTGCGGGTGAAGGTGAAGGCCGGCTTCACCGCCCGCCAGCGGGACACCAGCGCCGACGCGCTCGGCGAGGCCATCGCCGACGAGCCGCTGAAGCGGGTGGTGCTGCTCGGCGACCTCAACGGCACCATGAACGACCGCTCGCTCAACGCGGTCACCTCGCAGCTGCGCTCCACCCAGGGCGCGGCGGGCAGCGGCTTCGGGTTCAGCTGGCCGGCGTCGTTCCCGATGGCGCGGATCGACCAGATCATGGTCCGGGGTGTCGAGCCGGAAAGCTCCTGGACGCTGCCCCGCACCGGCAGCGACCACCTCCCGGTGGCGGCCCGAGTGAAGCTGGACACACCCTCGTAACCCGCTGGAATACCGGGCCTGAGAGACTTTGTTCAGCGGTTGAACTTAAACGCGCGAACCCACCGCGCGAACCCACCGCTCGCACTCCGCTCTCTCCCCGAAAGGCACAGGCTCTTCATGCCCCTGGCCCTGCTGGCCCTGGCCGTCGGCGCATTCGGCATCGGCACGACCGAGTTCGCCATGATGGGCATCCTGCCCGACGTGGCGGACGACCTGCACATCTCCATCCCCACCGCCGGGCACCTGGTCTCGGCGTACGCGCTGGGTGTCGTCATCGGCGCCCCGCTGCTGGCCGCGCTCACCGCCCGCATGTCCCGCCGCACGGTGCTGATCGCCCTGATGGCGCTGTTCGTCGTGGGCAACGCGCTGTCGGCGCTCGCCCCGGGCAACGACACGCTGCTGGCCGCCCGCTTCCTCAGCGGGCTGCCGCACGGCGCCTTCTTCGGCGTCGGCGCGGTCGTCGCCACGTCGCTGGTGGAGCCGGAGCGCAAGGCCCGCTCGGTCTCCCTGATGTTCCTCGGCCTGACCGTCGCCAACATCGCGGGCGTGCCGGTGGCGACGCTGGTGGGCCAGCACCTGGGCTGGCGGGCGACCTTCCTCGGGGTGAGCATGATCGGCCTGGCGGCGATCGCCTCGCTCGCCCTCCTGATCCCGCACGGCACGGGGCACGCCACCGCGAGCGGCGGCCTGCGCGGCGAACTGGCCGCCCTGAGGTCCCTGCCGGTGTGGCTGGCCCTCGGTACGACGGTCGCGGGCTTCGGCGCGCTCTTCGCGGCCTACAGCTACGTCACCCCGATGCTGACCGGCGCCGCGGGCTACGCCGAGACCTCCGTCACCCTCCTGCTGGCCCTCTTCGGCGTCGGCGCCACGATCGGCAACCTGGCCGGCGGCCGCCTCGCCGACCACTCCCTGCGCGGCACCCTGTTCGGCGGCCTGGCCGCCCTGGGCGTCGTCCTGCTGCTGTTCCCGCTGCTGATGCGGGCGGAGTGGAGCGCCGCCCTCGCGGTGACCCTGCTCGGCACGGCGGCCTTCGTCACCGGCTCCCCGCTCCAGCTGATGGTCATGGAGAAGGCCGCCGCGGCCCCCTCCCTCGCCTCCTCCGCCAACCAGGCCGCCTTCAACCTCGCCAACGCGGGCGGCGCCTGGATCGGCGGCCTGGCGCTGGCCGCGGGCTTCGGTACGACGTCCCCGGCGACGGCCGGAGCGGGGCTCGCGGTGCTGGGCCTGGCGGTGGCGGGCGTGGCCTACGCGGTGGACCGGCGCCGGGCGACCCCGTCGGCGGGCCGGGTGGTCGCGGGCCGGGTGCCGCAGGAGTCGCAGGCGCTGCACGGCTGAAGGCGGGCCGGGGAGCCTGAGCCCGAGCCTCAGCCGAGACCGCGATGGGCGGCCCACAACGCCCCGGCGCGTTCGGCGGCGCCGGCGACCAGGGCCGCCAGTTCGGGCCGGTCGGGCACCGGGAACGAGACATAGGCGCCCCGCCCGCCGGCGACCGGCCGCCCATAGGCCTTCGCGGCGAGGCGGCCGTCCGGCAGCAGCCGGACGTTGAGCGTGGTCAGCATGAACTCCTCGCCGCGTCGCGTGTCCGTCCAGCGCAGCTCCTGCGGGATCGTGACGTTGATCGCCAGAGCACTCACTTCCGGGTCGTCGCTCATGGGCAGATGCTCTCACCCGGGGGGCGGGGGCGGCGCCGGAAAAGCGTTCGACCTGCGGCCCGGCACACGTCATGATCCGTAATTGTGACGACGTCAACGCAGAGCATGGTCCTGGCCGCCGCCCGCAACAACGCCGAGTGGTGCGCGGCGATGAGCCGCTCGCACGGCCTGGCGGGCGAGTTCGGCCCGCAGGCGTGGACCGCCCCGGCCCGCACGCCGCTGTACTACCCCGACGCGGTGACGCTCGTACCGGGCGCCGACCCGGCCGCGCTGGCGGCCCGGATCGACACCACCGCGCCGGGCGCCTCCGTCAAGGACAGCTTCGCCGACCTCGACCTGAGCGGGGCGGGCTTCGACGTCCTGTTCGAGGCACAGTGGATCCACCGCCCGGCAGGCGCACCCGCCGCCGCCCCGGACCTCACCTGGACCGTGGCGGACGACCCGGACACCCTCCGCGCCTGGGCGCTGGCCTGGGACGACGGCGACGGCGACGCGGACCTCTTCCGCCCCGAACTGCTCGACGACCCGGCCACCTTCGTGCTCGCGGGCCGCTCCTCGGACGGCCGGGTGGCCGCCGGAGCGGTGGCGAGCCGCAGCGACCGGGTGGTCGGCATCTCCAACGTCTTCGCGGTGGAGGGCGGCCCCGACGCGGCCTGGCCGGGCGTCCTGGAGACGGCGCACCGGCTCTTCCCGGACCTGCCGTTGGTCGGCTACGAACACGGCGAGAACCTGACGGCCGCCCTGCGCCACGGCTTCGAACCCGTCGGCCCGCTGCGGGTCTGGCTGCACGGATAGCGCGGATCACCTCAACTCGCACCACACCGTCTTCCGGTCCGGCCCCTGTTCCACCCCCCACCGCTCGGCGAGCGCGTCGACCAGTGCCAGCCCGCGCCCGTCCTCCGCGCCCTCCCCGGCGGACGGGACGAGGACCGGCAGGGCGCGCGGATCGGGGTCGCTCACCTCGATACGGGTACGGCCGTGTCCCGCCGCACCGATGACCCGTACGGTCACCGGGGTGCCCTCGCCGACATGCCGAATGACGTTCGTGACCAGCTCCGTGGCGCACAGCCGGACGTCGTAATCGTGTGCGCGGAGCTGGTGCCGCAGCTCCGGCGCGGCCTTCGGCGTGGCCAGGAACCGGAGTTCGAGCGCCGTCCTCACCGGCCCGCCGTCTTCCTGAGCGCGGCCGCCAGCGCGCGGGCGGTCGCCGTGTTGCAGTTCCCGAGCGTGACGAGTCCGGCCGGCGGCGTGTACGTACCCGCGAAGCTCGCCAGATCGACCGTGAGCGACGGGAGTGTGATGCCGTGCAGGGAGAGGGCGGAGCGGAGGTCCTCCACGCAGAGGGTGACGTCGTAGGCGGTGGGGGAGTGGGGGTCGGACATGGGGGCAACCTTCTGTGCGGTCTGTGACGAACGCCTCACAGAGTGTCGCCCGACTCGCTACCGTGAAAGAGGTTTCGCGTTCGCGACCGGGGCAGCGGAGGAGGGCGAGCGGTGGCTCGGGGCAAGGACATCGACGGCTCGATGAGCGTTCCGACCTTCTACGGCAAGGAGTTGCGGTGGAAGCGGGAGGCGGCGGGCCTGTCCCTGGAAGCGTTCCTGGAGGGCAGCTTCTACGGCAAGACGTACCTCAGCGACATCGAGCGCGGGGAGCGGAGGATGCCGCTGGATCTGGCGCGGCATGCGGACCGGGTCCTGGAGACGGACGGGTTCTTCGAGCGGCGGTGTGAGGACGTAAGGAAGGCGCGGAGGGCTGGGCACCCCGCCTACTTCGAGAAGGTCCTGGAGGCGGAGAAGCACGCCACGACCATCGAGGAGTGGAGTCCCATGCTCATGCCGGGGCTGCTTCAAACTCCGGTCTACGCGCGGGCGGTCATCCTGGCGGGCCTCCCCCTGTCGGACGACGCCGACGTGGAGAAGAAGGTCAGCGCCCGGATGAAGCGCGCCGAGCTCTTCGAGGCGGACCACCACACCCCTGAGTACTGGGTGATCCTGCACGAGTCGCTGATCACCGAACCGCTTCTGGAAACCGCGGACATGACCGTCCAGCTCGACCGCATCGCGGAGCTTGCGGACCGGCGCCGGATCACTCCGCAGATCATCCCGCGGACGCAGAAGGCGTATCCCTTGATGGCCGCCTCCATCATGACGATGACGTTTCCGGACGCCCCGCCGTTGGTGTACATGGAGGCGTCCTACAGCGGAGTCACCGTCGATGATCCGGCCCTCGTGGAGCGGTATCGCAAGGCATACGATCGGCTCAGGGCCGTCGCGCTGTCACCAGACACGTCCCTCGCCATGATCAAGGCAACGGCAGAGGATTACCGAAATGGCAAGCAACCGGATCGACTTGAGTGAAGCTCTCTGGCTCAAGAGCAGCTACAGCAACGAAGACGGCGGCAACTGCGTCGAAGTAGCCCCCAACATCCCCGACCTCGTCCCCGTCCGCGACTCAAAAATCCCCGGCGGCCCCACCCTCCTCCTCCCCTCCGCCGCCTGGACCCCCTTCATCACCGCACTGAAGACGTCGGCGTAACGCAAAGAAGGGGCGTGGGGGGGGGGGGGCCCCCCCCCCCCCCCCCCCCGGGGGGGCGGGGGGGGGTAGTTGTGGGTGGGGGGGGCGGTGGCGGGTGGCGGGCGGGGCCCCCCCCGGACC
>NZ_JBHXVE010000017.1:0-63367 GCF_042672505.1 Streptomyces sp. NPDC127190 | reverse complement strand
ATACACTTGGACTTTCGTCGGCAGCGTCTGTTGTGTATAAGAGACAGGTGCCCAGCACCCCGACGCCCCCGCCCCTCAGCGGAGCGTTACTTCTTCTTGGCGTACGACTGGACGTAGCCGTTCGCCGGCGTGCCGACGCCCGTCACGTCGTCGTAGCCCGTGACCGCCGACAGGGAGCTGTCCTTGCCGAGGGTGCGGGCCGAGTAGCGCAGGCCGCCGCTCGCGTCCAGGCCGTTGGCGAAGTCCACGCGGGCGACCGCCAGGCCGGAGCCGGTCGGGTTGTCCGTGACGTCGTGGTACACGCCGGCCTTGCCGTACTTGGCGTAGATGGACGGGTTGGCGAAGCCGATCGCCTTGCCGCCGCGCGCCTCCTGGGCCAGCGCCTGGATCGCCGCGATCACCGGGGCGGCCAGCGAGGTGCCGCCGATGCGGTACTCGCTGTACTGCTGCGAGCCGTCCGGGAAGGTCTGGGTCTGACCCACCAGGAAGCCGGTGTTCGGGTCGGCGATGGCCGCGATGTCCGGGACCACGCGGTTGCCGTCGGCGCTGTTGGCCTTGGCGAGCGAGTCCGGGACGACGCCCTTCTGGTAGTACGGCTGCGGGACCGTCTTGCTGGTGCCGCCGCCCGCGCCCGAGGTGAAGGCGCCGGGGAAGTTGTCCCAGCTCTTGCCGTCCGCCGACAGGGTCGCCTTCTCGGTGCCCCAGCCGGTCTCCCACATGTAGGAGTTGTTCTTGCCGACGGCCAGCGAGGTACCGCCGACCGCGGTCACCCAGGCGGAGTTGGCCGGGGTGTCGACCTGCTTCGTACCGGACTTGGCGGCCTGGTCGCCGTCGTCACCGGAGGAGAAGTAGAAGCCGATGCCCTGGACCGCGCCCAGCTGGAAGACCTGGTCGTAGGCGGCCGCGAGGTCAGGCGTCTGGTTGGCCTCGATGTCGCCCCAGGAGTTGGAGACGATGTCGGCGAGGTGGTTGTCGACGACCTTGCTGAGCGAGTCGAGCAGGTCGTCGTCGAAGCAGGACGCCGCACCGACGTAGGTGACGTCGGCGTTCGGGGCCACCGCGTGCACGGCCTCGACGTCGAGGGTCTCCTCGCCGTACCAGCCGGCCGCGCCGCACTCCTTGGTCTTGGTGTACGTCTTCGGCAGCACCTGGTGCAGCTGGCTGGTCTTCCAGGCCGCGTCGCCGTGCTTGACCGCGTAGGCGCCCGCGTCGTACGCGATGGTCGGCGAGGCGTAGGCGTCGGTGATCGCGATGCGCACGCCCTTGCCGGTGTAGGAGCCGGCGCCGTAGGCGGCGCGCAGCTGCTTGCCGGTGTAGCCCTTGATCGCGTACGGGATCTTGCCGCCGTACGCGTCCGGCAGCGTGGTCGCGATGTTCGAGCCGTAGTACGAGGAGAACGGCCCGGAGTTCTTGAACACGGCGTCCGGCGGCGGCAGCTGGTCGTCGTGGTTCGCCTTGTGCGGGGCGTTGTCCAGACCGGTGACGGTGAGGACGGCGTCCTTCAGGGCGGCCGGGACGGAGGCCGGCTGCGCCGGGGCGCGGTAGGTCTTCGAGCCCTTGGCGAAGTTGTGCAGCTGGGTGCCGAACGCCTTCTCGGCGGCGGCCACGTCACCGGAGACGGCGACGTAGTGCGGGGTGACCGAGGTGACCTTGAGGCCGGCCGAGGTCAGCCAGGACTTCACGGCCGCGACCTGGGCCTTGGTGGCACCGAAGCGGCTCTGCGCCTTCTTGGCGCTCAGGTACTTGCCGTACAGCTTGGAGCTGGGGTCGGACACGGCCTTCGCGTAGGCGGCGAGGCCCGCCGCGTCCTTGCCGGCCAGGTAGACCCGGGCGTTCACCTGGGCGCTGTCAGCGGTCGCGCCCTTGTCCGCCTTGGCCGTGGCCCAGAGCGGCTTGGTGCCCTTGAGTGCGTCACGAGCGGGGCTGCCCGAGGCGTGGGCCGCGGGTATGCCCAGCGCCAGAGCACCGGCGATCATGGGCAGAGTTGCCGCCATGCTCACACCGGCGCGCATCTTGGCGCGGTTGGATCTCATAAAACCCCCTGCGATGCGGTTCGCATGCATGTAGTGGTCGATACGACACGCGGTCCGCGCGCCGGCCCGCGGCGGTTACGGCCGGCCGTATGGATCACACGATGGGGGTCACTCTGTCGATGAACGGTTCATGCCAGGTAAAGGTAAAGGTCAAGAGAAGCTCAAGTAACCGCCAGGTAGGGCGATTTGAGGGCTTTTGTGATTACGGAAATGTCACGAAAGGGCTTGCCTGCTGTTCAACAACACGGGCAAGCTCCTTCCCTTTGAAACTTCACGCTCGCGGCGGCCTACGAACGCGGCCTCACGAAGGCGGCCTCACGAACGCGGCTTCGCCCCACGCTCCTTGAGCATCCCCGCCATCACCTGCAACTCCGACTGCTGGGCGTCGACCATGCCCTGCGCCAGCCGCTTCTCCACGCCGACGGTGCACTTGGCGACACACCCCTCGGCCATGTGGATCCCGCCCTTGTGGTGGTCCGTCATCAGCTGGAGGAAGAGGATCTCCGCCTGCTTGCCGCTGAGCGACCGGAGCCTGCCCAGCTCGGTGTTGGTCGCCATGCCCGGCATCAGCGCGCCGTCCTTGCCGGAGGCCATGTCCCCCATGCCCATCCAGGTCATCGGCGGATCCGCCGACACCTTGGGCAGCCCCCACAGATCCAGCCAGCCCAGCAGCATGCCGCGCTGGTTGGCCTGGGTCTGCGCGATGTCGTAGGCGAGCCGCCGCACGTCCGGGTCGCTCGTGCGGTCCCGCACGATGTACGCCATCTCCACGGCCTGCTGGTGATGGACCGCCATGTCCCGGGCGAACCCCGCGTCCGCCGACTCCGCCGCCGGGACCTGTGCGCGCGGATCCGATCCGCCGTCGTCCTCGGCCACCGCGTAGGTGGCCGCGCCGGCCGCGACCAGGACCGCCGCCGCGGCCCCCGCCAGCCAGCCGATGTGCTGCCGGCCCACTACATCGCCCCGCTGGTGCAGGCGGCCCCCGGCTCCGGCGTCTGCGGGCCCTGCACATAGGCGGCGAGGAACTTGTTCACCTCGGGGTCGCTCGCGCTCTTCACGGCCACCTGGTGGCCCCACGCCGTCAGCATCAGCGGAGCGGCCTGGTTCTCGTAGGGGCTCATCAGCGAGTACGGCGTCTTGTGCACCTTCGCGGCGAGCGCGTCCACGTCGGCCTTCTTCGCCTTGCTGGTGTACGTCACCCAGACCGCGCCGTGCTCCAGCGAGTGCACGGCGTTCTCGTCCTGGAGCGGCGAGGTGTAGACGGTGCCGTCACAGGTCGCCCAGACCGGGTTGTGGTTGCCGCCGACCGGCGGGTGCATCGGATACGCCACCTTGGTCGGCACATGCGTCCGGGACAGCTTCCCGGTCCAGGTCCGCACGCCGTCCTTGCCGGTGACGAAGTGCCCGGAGTCGCCCGCGTCCCCGCCCTTGCCGTCGAGCGTGTTCTTGGCCGGGGCGTCCTTCGTGGCGGTGTCCGACTTCTTGCCGGACTGCGCGTTCGCCACGACCACACCGCCGACGGCGAGACCGGCGACGACCACCACGGACGCGGCGACGACCAGCACCCGGTTGCGGCGCTCGCGGGCACGGTCGGCGCGCCGCATCTCCTCGATGCGCGCCTTGCGCGCCGCGCTGCCGCTGCTGCTGTTCTTGGCGGAACCCATGAGGCGTATGTCCTTCTGGCGAGGGGCGGACGGTGAGGGTGGGGCCCGCCGATCGTAATGGGGAACCCGTGCCCAACCGAAGAGCGCCCGCCCGGGCCCCGCGACCCGGCCGATCATGTGAACCGTGCAGGGGCACTCCTTACGCTGTCCCTGTACCGCCTCGAACCGGACCGGCCATTACGGATACCGGTCCGAGCAGGCAAGATGGGCGGCAGAGCAGTACACCTGCCGGACGAGAGGCGTTCAGCCCGTGGATGCTCGGGCGATCAAGGTCCGCAACGCGCACGAAATGGTGTTGTGGTGGGATGCTCAGGTGCCCGACCGCCTCCCGTGGTACCGGGGACAGGCGGCCTGACCAGCAAGGATGGGGAAGCGGAAGATGGACAAGCAGCAGGAGTTCGTGCTCCGGACCTTGGAGGAGCGGGACATCCGGTTCGTACGCCTGTGGTTCACGGACGTGCTGGGCTTCCTCAAGTCCGTCGCCGTGGCCCCTGCCGAGCTGGAGCAGGCCTTCGACGAGGGCATCGGCTTCGACGGCTCCGCCATCGAGGGCTTCGCCCGGGTCTACGAGTCCGACATGATCGCCAAGCCGGACCCCTCCACCTTCCAGGTCCTGCCCTGGCGCGCCGAGGCCCCCGGCACCGCCCGGATGTTCTGCGACATCCTCATGCCGGACGGCTCCCCCTCCTTCGCGGACCCGCGCTATGTCCTCAAGCGCGCCCTGGCCCGCACCTCCGACCTGGGCTTCACCTTCTACACCCACCCCGAGATCGAGTTCTTCCTGCTGAAGGACCGCCCGCTGGACGGCTCCCGCCCCACCCCGGCCGACAACTCGGGCTACTTCGACCACACCCCGCAGAACATCGGCATGGACTTCCGCCGCCAGGCCATCACCATGCTGGAGTCGATGGGCATCTCGGTGGAGTTCTCCCACCACGAGGGCGCGCCGGGCCAGCAGGAGATCGACCTGCGCTACGCGGACGCCCTCTCCACGGCCGACAACATCATGACGTTCCGCCTGGTCATGAAGCAGGTGGCGCTGGAACAGGGGGTCCAGGCGACCTTCATGCCGAAGCCTTTCTCCGAGCACCCCGGCTCCGGCATGCACACCCACCTCTCCCTCTTCGAGGGCGACCGCAACGCGTTCTACGAGTCGGGCGCCGAGTACCAGCTCTCCAAGGTGGGCCGCTCCTTCATCGCGGGCCTGCTGCGGCACGCCGCCGAGATCTCCGCGGTCACCAACCAGTGGGTCAACTCGTACAAGCGCATCTGGGGCGGCTCCGAGCGCACCGCGGGCGCCGGCGGCGAGGCCCCCTCGTACATCTGCTGGGGCCACAACAACCGCAGCGCCCTGGTCCGCGTCCCGATGTACAAGCCCGGCAAGACCGGCTCCGCGCGCGTGGAGGTCCGCTCCCTGGACTCCGGCGCCAACCCCTACCTGGCCTACGCGCTCCTGCTGGCCGCCGGCCTCAAGGGCATCGAGGAGGGCTACGAGCTCCCGCCGGGCGCCGAGGACGACGTCTGGGCCCTCTCCGACGCCGAGCGCCGCGCCATGGGCATCGAACCCCTCCCGCAGAACCTCGGCGAGGCCCTCAGCCTCATGGAACGCAGCGACCTGGTCGCCGACACCCTCGGCGAACACGTCTTCGACTTCTTCCTCCGCAACAAGCGCCAGGAGTGGGAGGAGTACCGCAGCGAGGTCACGGCCTTCGAACTGCGGAAGAACCTGCCGGTGCTGTAGGAGCAGGTCCGACCTGTATCAGCTCCCGTGTGGCCGACCGCTCTGCGCGGCCGGCCACACGGCGTTTCCGCCCCGCCGGGGCCGTCGCAGGGGAGCCGAAGCCACCGGGCCGGGGATCACCCGCGAGCGGAGCGGACAGCGGGGCGGGGGGCGGAGCGGATGCGGTGGAGCCAGTCCGGTGGCCGCCAGTGCCAGGGCGAGCACGCACAGGGGGCCGCACGCGATGAAGCCTGCCACCCCGGTGTCCCCGACGCCGGCGCCCTCGGCCGCGTTGTGGTGCGCCGCCGGCCGCAGGGCCGTCACCAGGCAGGGGACGGACCCGCTGCGCAGCAGGCCCCTGTCGCCGCTGCCCGGCGGAGCCGGGCCGAGGCGCCGGTCCCGAGCCCTCGTCCCGTACAGCCCTCGGCCCAGCTGGGCCAGCCCCTTCGGCACGCACAACCCCCCGCCGCACATGGCGGCCGCCACCTGGACCGACGCGATAGTCCGATGACCGGACCGGCCTTCCGTCCTCGATGGCGCCCGCCGGGACGGCCATGGCTGTGCGCCGTCGGCCGGGAACGGCGCGGGCCGCCCACCCCTCTTCCAGAGGGACCACCGACCGGCGACTGACAGGCGAGGCGATGCACCGACTCCACAGGGCCGCGTGCGCGGCGCTTCTGCTGCCCCTCCTCGCGGCCGCACCGGTCGCACAGGCCGCACCGGCCGCAGCCGCACGGTCGCACGCATCGCTTCCGCTCGGCAGCGTCCGCTCGGTGCGGCCCGGTGACACCCTGACGATCGAGGAGCGGCGGGGTGCCCTGGGCCGGTACGGCGACACCCTCAACTCGCGCGCGTTCCTCGCGCCGGGAACGCTGCGCATGAGGGACCCGCTGCTGACCACCACCGTCACCATCGCCTGCGACACCCGGCCGGGCACCTACCCGGTGGTGCTGAGGGGCGCCGGGGACGTGGGACCGGACGAGACCCCCTTCGTCTGGGCACGTGTGCGCGTGGCGCCCGCCGGCGACTCCGCACGCCGCGCCTGCCGTACCGAGGTGGCCCGCCTGCCCAAGCCCTCCCTGGAGGAACGCTGGGCGCCGGACGACCCCTGGCCCCAGTCCGCGTGGGACGTACGCACCTTCCGGGCCGGCAGCCGTATCACCCTCACGGACAACGACGACGAGGGCGCGGACGGCGACATCATCCTCACCTCCCGCGCCTTCACCGACCGTCCCGTGCTGCGCGGAGCCAAGGCCGTCCTGACCGCCACCACCACCCTCGCCTGCGACGCGTCCCCCGGTCTCTACGTCGTCTACCGGCACGACTCCCGGCTGGACGAGCCCGCCCGGCCCTGGGCCCGGCTGCGCATCGCCCCCGCCGACCACTGCACCGCCGCACGCTCCTCCGTCGGCGCCGCGACCTGGACCACGGCCGCCCTGCTCCTCGCCGCCGCTGCGGCAACAGCCCTCACCCTGCGCGCCCGCGCCCGCCGCCGCTCCGGACCCGGCACCGGATCGGCGTAACGGATCCCGGCGGACCTCAGGAGATGACGTCGTCCAGGCTCGCACGGCGCAGGAATGCATAGCGGGGCGTACAGGTGCGGGGCCCGCCGGGGGACCGGTCAGCGGGGGAACGCGGGGGACACCGCGGCCGTACTGATCCTCCGCGCCCGACCCGACCCGTCCGCCGGCACCTCGTACAGATCCGCGCCGTAGTCCCCGGGCAGTGCGTACACGATGTGGTGGTCGTCCCTCCACACCGCCTGGTCGTCGACGCTGCGCCGCTCGGCCAGCGGTGTTTCGCGCCATGTGCGCAGGTCGAGCACGTACAGCCGCCAGGGAGCGTCTTTGGGCAGGCCCTTCACCCGCTTCTTGTAGGCGATGCGCGTGCCGTCCGGCGACAGCGAGGGGCACTCGACGTTCTCGTGCACGGTGGTGAGCGTGCGGCCCCGCAGATCCCCCCGCACCAGGTACGTACGCCCCTTCGTCGCCAGCGTGGCATAGAAGGTGCGGTCGTCCGCGGCGAAGGTCACGCCCCAGAAGTTGGCGTCCGCCGCCCGGTAGGGGCGGCCGTCCTTCACGATCCGGAAGTCCTCCAGGGTCGGGATCAGCGCCCCGCTGCGGGTGTCCACGATCGCCGCGCGCGTGGAGAAGTTCGTCCCGGCGTACGAGTCACCGCCCACGAACGCCGTCCAGGCGGCGAAGTGCCCGGTGGGGGAGACCCGGGCGCGCGACGGGATACCCGGCACGTCGTAGCGGTGCAGGGTCCGCAGACGCGCGTCCAGGACCAGCGCACGATAGGTGTCCGAGACCGGCCCGTGCACCGCCTGGAGACACACGCCGGTCCCCGAAGCCGCGTAGAAACGCAGGCACGTGAGCCCGGAGGCGGTACGCGCCCCCGCCGGATCGCCGGCCGGGACGGACACCACCTCGTCCCGGTGCGGCCCCCACGCCATATTGCGGAACAGCATGCGTCCGGCCTGCGTCAGCGTCACCGTGCCCGGGCTGACGCGCGGCCCGCCGGCCTGCACCTGGTCACGCCGTTCCGCCCGGGCCGAGGCATGCAGCACGGCCGCCACCCCTACGGCCGCCAGCAGGACGACGGCCGAGACCAGAACCAGAACCCGCGCACGGACAGTCACACGACGCCTTTCGGACGCAGACGGAAGGAGAAGAACGCGCACGTGGCCAGCGCCACCGTCGCGCCGGCCAGCGCGGCACGGTCGCCCCACACCGTCCAGGCCGCGCCGAACAGCAGGGAGCAGGCGAAACGGGCCCCCGCCTGCCCGGTCTGCACCAGGGCCAGCCCGGACGAGCGCAGCGCCTCCGGCACCCCGTCCGAGGCCGCGGCCATCAGCACCCCGTCGGTCGCCGCGTAGAAGCAGCCGTGCAGCGCCAGCACCACGAACGGCAGCGCGGCCCCCCGCCACGACGTGAGCAGCAGCCCGTACGCGACCAGCAGCGCCCCATGGCCGGCGAGGAACACCCGCCACCGCCCGACCCGGTCCGCGAACCGTCCGAGCGGCACCGCGAGCAACAGGAACGCGGCCGCCGTACCCAGCGGCAACAGCGCGAACCACCGGTCCGGAACCCCGAGCCGGCGCTGCAACAGCAGGTACACGAACGAGTCGCTCACCGTGGCCAGCCCCAGCAGCAGCGCACACACGCCGACCCGCCGCAGCGCCCGCCCGCGCAGCAGTCCCACGGCCCCCCGCAGCGTGGGCCGCTGCACGGGCACCGCACCGCCCCGGCCGCCCGGCACGAACAGCACCAGCACCAGGACACCCAGCACGGCCACACAGAAGCTGACCGTGAACACGGCGTCGTACCCGTCCACGGCGGCCCGCAGGATCAGGAACGCCACCAGCGGACCGCACAGGGCGCCCGCGGTGTCCATGGCCCGGTGCACCCCGAAGGCCCGCCCCCGCGACTCGGCCGGAGCCGACAGCGAGATGAGCGCGTCCCGCGGAGCGGTGCGCAGCCCCTTCCCCGTCCGGTCCAGCGCCAGCACCAGCCCGATCGGGGTCAGCGAGTGAGCCACCAGCAGCAGCGGCTTGCACACCGCCGACAGCGCGTAACCGGCACCGGCGACCCACTTGTGCCGCCCGCCGCCCCGGTCGGCGAGATGCCCGCCCGCGAGCCGTACGAGCGCCGAGAACCCGTTGTACACACCGTCCAGCACCCCGAACCCCAGCGGGGACAGGCCCAACCCGCTGACCAGGTACAACGGCAGTACGGCCGTGACCATCTCGGACGACACGTCCGTGATCAGGCTGACCGCCCCGAGGGCGAGAACGGCAGGGGCGACCGCCGCCCGGCGCCGCCCGGCCAGCGGCCGGACGGCGCCATCGGCGGACGCGCGACTGTCCGCTACGTACACGTCAGGACGCCCAGATACCCGTGATGTCCTGCGCCGAGCCCGCGTTGCCCGCGTGCGTGCCCGTCCCCTCCATGTCCTCCAGGGTGCGCAGCAGGTTGTAGTGGTTGTACGTCGTGGAACTGGTCGACCCCGGGGTGACCGGCTGCCCGTAGAACACGGTCGGGATCCGGTTGCCGCTCAGCCGGTTGTCCTCGTCGAACGTGACGGCCAGCAGACTGTTGTGCGTCTTGGCCCAGGTGGCATAGGCGCCGAGGTTGTTCTTCAGCCAGGTGTCGCCGGTGGCGACGGAGCAGTCGTGCATGTCGTCGCAGAGGTTCGGCACCACGAACGACACCTGCGGCAGCGTCGAGTAGTCCGTGGGGAACTCCGCGAACGTCTTCGCGGTCGAGGTCGGGACATTGCTGAAGCCGAACCACGGGTTGTGCTTCTGGGCGTAATTGCCGCTGCTGCACACGGTCGACCCGTCACTCGGCAGCGACTCGTTGTAGCTGGCCCAGCTCTTCCCCGCGGCGATCACCTCGGAGGCGAGGTTGGGGGCCGAGGAGAACCCGGGGGTCACACAGCTGTCGTCGGTGATGCCCTGGGTGGAGCCCGAGAACATCGCGTAGTAGTTCGGCTGACTCGGGTGGGTCTCGGCGTACGACTGGCTCAGACTGGCGCCACCGGACTTCAGCGAGTTGATGTACGGCGCGCTGGAGGAGCCGATGACCTGGCTGTACGCGTGGTTCTCGAAGACCACGACGACCACGTGGTCCGGGGTGGGCACGGCGCCCGCGGCGTGCGCGGACCCCAGCCCCGTCCACAGCCCGGTCGCGGCCGCGGCGAGGGCCACTGCGGATGCCGCGACGGTACGGGCTCGGCGGTACACGGAACTGCCGGACACATCAACCTCCGGTTGGAAGAGGGCTGGCGGTGCGGACAGAGCATGCACACGTCAACATTCCCGGGCGCCACGCGAGCCAACCGCGCGGGTGAAGAGCCGATGAACGCTGGGTGCGGCCGCGCGCGGCGCCGGTTCAGAACGGCCCGAAGGCGCCACGCCAACCGCAATGCACCCGCACAGGCCGCCGCAGGCATAGGACCACCGCCTGTACCCAGCCCACCACCCCAGCCCTCCGCCCGCCCGCCCAGGCCACCCCACCACCCCTCCGGTTAGGCTCTGGCCAGGACGAACCCGATCCGAGGGGAGACCACGGAGATGACGCCGGGCCGCAGAAGCAGCACCTTCACCCGCCTGCTCCGGCACGGCTTCACCGACCCCTCCGCCGCCGAGCGCCTGCTGGACGGCCCCGAGCTGACCCCGGTCCGCAACGATCCCGTCCTGCTGGAGGCCCTGGGCGCCACCGCCGACCCCGACCTGGCCCTGCACGGCCTGGTCCGCCTCCTGGAGGCCCAGCCCTCCACCGCCGTCCACCGCGAACTGCTGGACACCCTCATCGCGGCCAAGCCCCTCCGCGACCGCCTCCTCGGCGTCCTGGGCGCCTCCGCCGCCCTCGCCGACCACCTGGCCCGGCACCCCACCGACTGGCGCGCCCTGGTCACCTACGAGCCCCAGGACCTGCACCCGGGCCTCGCCGAGTTCGAGCGGGGCCTGGCCGAGGCCACCGACCCGGTCTCCCTCCGCGTCGCCTACCGCCGCTGCCTGCTGTCCATCGCCGCGCGGGACGTCTGCGGCACCACGGACACCGCGCAGACCGCGGCGGAACTGGCCGACCTGGCCACCGCCACCCTCCGCAGGGCCCTCGCGATCGCCCGGCAGGCCGCCCCGGCCGACGCCGCGGCCTGCCGCCTCGCGGTGATCGGGATGGGCAAGTGCGGCGGTCATGAGCTGAACTACGTCTCGGACGTCGACGTGATCTTCGTGGCGGAGGCGGCGGGGGACGCCACCGAGACCCAGGCCCTGAGAGCGGCCACCAAACTGGCCTCGCACCTCATGCGGATCTGCTCCGAGAGCACGGTCGAGGGCTCGATCTGGCCGGTGGACGCCAACCTGCGCCCCGAGGGCCGCAACGGCCCCCTCGTCCGCACCCTCTCCTCCCACCTCGCCTACTACCAACGCTGGGCGAAGACCTGGGAGTTCCAGGCCCTGCTCAAGGCCCGCCCGGTGGCCGGCGACCCCGACCTCGGCCAGGCGTACCTGGACGCCCTGCACCCCCTGGTCTGGAAGGCGGCCGAACGGGAGAACTTCGTACCGGACGTGCAGAAGATGCGCCGACGCGTCGTGGAGAACATCCCCGCGGCCGAGGTCGACCGCGAGCTGAAGCTGGGCCCGGGCGGCCTCCGGGACGTCGAGTTCGCGGTCCAGCTCCTCCAGCTGGTGCACGGCCGCACCGACCACACGCTGCGCAGCGGCACCACCCTGGACGCCCTCCAGGCGCTCGCCGCGGGCGGCTACGTGGGCCGCGAGGACGCCGCCCGGCTGGACGAGGCGTACCGCTTCCTGCGCACCATGGAGCACCGCATCCAGCTGTACCGGCTGCGCCGCACCCACCTGGTCCCCGAGGCCGAGGCCGACCTGCGCCGCCTGGGCCGCTCGCTGAACCTGCGCACGGACCCGGTGGCCGAGCTGACCCGCGAGTGGAAGCGGCACACCACGGTCGTACGGCGGCTGCACGAGAAGCTCTTCTACCGCCCGCTGCTCGACGCGGTCGCCCAACTCGCCCCGGGCGAGACCCGGCTGAGCCCGGAGGCGGCCCGTGAACGCCTCGTCGCCCTCGGTTACGCGGATCCGGCCTCCGCCCTGCGCCACCTGGAGGCCCTCGCCTCCGGGGTGACCCGCAAGGCGGCGATCCAGCGCACCCTGCTGCCGGTCCTGCTCGGCTGGTTCGCCGACTCGGCGGACCCGGACGCCGGACTGCTCAACTTCCGCAAGGTCTCCGACGCGCTCGGCAAGACCCCCTGGTACCTGCGGCTGCTGCGGGACGAGGGCGCGGCGGCCGAGAACCTGGCCCGGGTCCTGTCGGCCGGCCGCCTCGCCCCCGACCTGCTGATGCGCGCCCCGGAGGCGGTGGCGCTGCTCGGCGACGGCGACGGCCGGGGCGGCGGCCTCGCACCGCGGGAACGCGCCCACCTGGAACAGGAGGTCCTGGCGGCGGTGAGCCGCGCGGACAACGCCCGGCAGGGCGTCACCGCGGCCCGTGGCGTGCGCCGCCGGGAGCTGTTCCGCACCGCCGCCGCGGACATCGTGGCGTCCTACGGCACGGAGACCAGCCCCGTGGAGGCCGACCAGGGCGCCCTGGTGGACCGGGTCGGCACGGCGGTCTCCGACCTCACCGCGGCCACCCTGGCGGGCGCCCTGCGCGCGGTGGTGCGGGACAGCTGGGGCGACACGCTCCCCACCCGGTTCGCGATCATAGGAATGGGCCGGTTCGGCGGCGGCGAGCTGGGGTACGGCTCCGACGCCGACGTCCTCTTCGTGCACGAGCCGAGGGACGGCGTCGACGAGCAGGAGGCGGCCGCCGCGGCCAACAAGGTCGTGGAGGAGATGCGCCGGCTGCTCCAGCTGCCCAGCACCGACCCGCCGCTGCTGATCGACGCCGGTCTGCGCCCGGAGGGCAAGTCGGGGCCCCTGGTGCGCACCCTGAAGTCGTACGAGGCGTACTACCGCCGCTGGTCGCTGGTCTGGGAGTCGCAGGCGCTGCTGCGGGCCGAGCCGGTGGCCGGCGACGAGGACCTGGCCCGCCGCTTCATCGAGCTGATCGACCCGCTGCGCTATCCGCCGCGCGGTCTGGAGGACGATTCCGTCCGCGAGATCCGCCGGCTCAAGGCCCGTATGGAGTCCGAGCGGCTGCCGCGCGGCGCCGATCCCAAGCTGCACACCAAGCTCGGCCCCGGCGGCCTGTCGGACGTGGAGTGGACCGTCCAGCTGCTCCAGCTGCGGCACGCCCACGAGGTGCCCGGCCTGCGCACCACCCGCACCCGCGCGGCCCTGGCCGCGGCGCAGGCGGCGGGGCTGCTGGACGCCGACGACGCGGCCGTGCTGGACGAGGCCTGGGTGCTGGCCACCCGGGTGCGCAACGCGGTGATGCTGGTCCGCGGCCGGGCCGGGGACACCTTCCCGACGGAGCCGCGCGAGCTGGCCGCGGTGGGCCGCTACCTGGGCTACGGCGCCGGACACGCCGGGGACATGCTGGACGCCTACCGCCGTACCACCCGCAGGGCCCGCACGGTCGTCCAGGAGTTGTTCTACGAGGGCTGAGCGGCCCGGGCCGGCTCCCGCTCCGGCCCCGGCTGCGGCACCCGGCGCGGCAGCCGGCAGGGCAGCGCGCCGTACCAGAGCCGGGCCACCGCGACCCCGAAGGAGAGACAGAGCATCCCGCCCACCGCGTCGAGCCAGAAGTGGTTGGCCGTGGCGACGATGACCGCGAGCGTGACCGTCGGGTACAGCAGCCCCAGCACCCGCACCCACGGCACCGAGGCCAGCAGGAAGACGGTCAGCCCGCACCACAGCGACCAGCCGATGTGCATGGACGGCATGGCCGCGTACTGGTTGGACATGTGTTTGAGGTCGCCGGAGGCCATCGAACCCCAGGTGTGGTGGATCATGACGGTGTCCACGAAGGCCCCGCCGCGCATCAGCCGGGGCGGGGCGAGCGGGAACAGGTAGTAACCGACGAGTGCGACGCCCGTGGTGGCGAACAGCGCCAGCCGGGTCGCCGCGTACCGCCCGGGATGCCACCGGAAGAGCCACACCAGCACCCCGAGCGTGATGGCGAAGTGCAGCGTGGCGTAGTAGTAGTTCATCCCGATGATCAGCCAAGTCACCGAGTTCAGCGCATGGTTGACCGACTGCTCCACGGCGATGCCCAGATGGTGCTCGGTGCGCCAGATCCAGTCGGCGTTGCGCAGCGCCTCGGCCCGCTGCTCGGGGACCGCGTTGCGGATCAGCGAGTACGTCCAGTAACTCACCGCGATCAGAAGGATCTCGAACCACAGCCGGGGCCGCCGCAGCCGGCGCAGCCGGCGCAGCGGTCCCCTTCCGGCCTCGCTCGTGACGGCCCGCGGAAGGGGCAGCTCCTCGCGACCTTCCGACGCTGTCACGGTCGAGTCACTCATGGGCATCAAGTCTGCCAGAAAAGACTTCTCCGACAGATCATCCCAAGCCCGGGTCCATCCCGCACGTCCTGTGGCAGACCCTGATGTCCTACGACGTCCTACGACAGAACGGACATCCTTATGAGGCGCGCACCCCGTGCGGCGCCGAGGCCGTGGACCCCCGCACCACCAGTTCGGGCATGAACACGAACTCGCTGTGCGGCGCCGGCGTCCCCCCGATCTCCTCCAGCAGTGTGCGCACCGCCGCCTGGCCCATGGCCGGCACCGGCTTGCGGACCGTGGTCAGCGGCGGGTCGGTGAACGCGATCAGCGGGGAGTCGTCGAAGCCGACCACCGAGATGTCCCGCGGCACCTCAAGGCCCTGCTGCCGGGCCGCGCGTATCGCCCCCAGGGCCATCATGTCGCTGGCGCAGACCACCGCCGTGCAGTCCCGCCCGATCAGCGCCAGCGCGGCCGCCTGACCACCCTCCAGCGTGTACAGCGAGTGCTGGATCAGCTCCGACTCGACCGTCTCGGGCGCGAAGCCCAGCTGGTCGTGCATGGCCCGTACGAAACCGTCGATCTTCCGCTGCACCGGCACGAACCGCTTCGGCCCGAGGGCCAGCCCGATCCGGGTGTGGCCCAGCGACACCAGATGCGTCACCGCGAGCGTCATCGCGGCCCGGTCGTCGGGCGAGATGAACGGCGCCTGCACCTTCGGCGAGAACCCGTCCACCAGGACGAACGGCACGCCCTGCGCCCGCAGCCGCTCATAGCGCTGCATGTCGGCGGTGGTGTCCGCGTGCAGCCCGGACACATAGATGATCCCGGCGACCCCGCGGTCCACCAGCATCTCGGTCAGCTCGTCCTCCGTCGACCCGCCGGGGGTCTGGGTGGCGAGCACCGGCGTGTAGCCCTGGCGGGTCAGCGCCTGTCCGATGACCTGGGCCAGGGCCGGGAATATCGGGTTCTCCAGCTCCGGCGTGATCAGCCCCACCAGCCCCTCGCTGCGCTGCCGCAGCCGTACCGGACGCTCATAGCCCAGGACGTCGAGCGCGGCGAGCACGGACTGGCGGGTGGTGGCGGCGACGCCCGGCTTCCCGTTGAGGACCCGGCTGACGGTCGCTTCGCTCACCCCCGCCTGCGCAGCGATGTCGGCAAGCCGTGTGGTCACAGTGTTGGACTGTACCGGCCGCATCTCAGACTGCCCACCAGATGGTGCAGTCCGCGGGCAGTTCCGTGGACGCGGCGCCCGGCTGCACGTCGGCGCTGGCGAGCAGCAGGGTGCCCGGCGTCGGGACCACGACCGGCGCGGCGGTGAGGTTGACCGTGCAGACGAAGGAGCCCTCGGCGGTGTCGCGGCGGAAGGCCAGTACCCCCTTGGGGGTCTCCAGCCAGGTGATCTCGCGGCCCGCGCCGAGCGCCGGGTGCTCGCGCCGTACGGCGAGCGCGCTGCGGTAGAACTCCAGCGTGGACGTGGGGTCGCCCTCCTGCGCCTCGACGGTCAGATGCTTCCAGTCCGCGGGCTGCGGCAGCCAGCTGGGGCCGCCCGGCACCGGACCGAAGCCGAACGGCGGCTCCTGCCCGGACCACGGCAGCGGCACCCGGCAGCCGTCGCGCGTGCCGTCCTGGCCCGAGCTGCGGAAGAACGCCGGGTCCTGGCGGACCTCGTCGGGCAGGTCGACGACCTCGGGGAGGCCGAGTTCCTCACCCTGGTAGAGGTAGGCCGAGCCGGGCAGTGCCAGCATCAGCAGCGTCGCCGCGCGCGCCCGGCGCAGACCGTGCGCCTCGTCCCCGTCCGCGAGCCGCGTGACATGCCGGACCACGTCGTGGTTGGACAGCACCCAGGTGGCGGGCGCGGACACGGCGTTGACGGCGCTCAGCGAGCGGTCGATGACATCGCGCAGGCCGGCCGCGTCCCACTCGGTGGTCAGGTAGGAGAAGTTGAAGGCCTGGTGCAGCTCGTCCGGGCGGACGTACAGGGCGCTGCGCTCCACCGTCGGGGTCCACGCCTCGGCGACGGCGATCCGCTCGCTGCCCTGGTACTCGTCCAGGATGCGCCGCCAGCCCCGGTAGATCTCGTGCACGCCGTCCTGGTCGAAGTAGGGCATCGCCTCGGTGCCCAGCAGCTTGACCTGCTCCTCGTGGCCGATGTCCGGCAGACCGGGCGCCTTCACCAGGCCGTGCGCGACGTCGATGCGGAAGCCGTCGACCCCGAGGTCCAGCCAGAACCGCAGGATGGAGCGGAACTCGTCGTGCACCGCGGGGTGGTCCCAGTTGAAGTCGGGCTGCTCCGGCGCGAACAGGTGCAGGTACCACTCGCCGTCCGCGACCCGGGTCCAGGCCGGACCACCGAAGATCGACTCCCAGTCGTTGGGCGGCAGTTCGCCGTCCACGCCCTTGCCGGGCCGGAAGTGGAAGCGCTCCCGGAGCGGCGAGCCGGGACCCTCGCGCAGCGCCTGCTTGAACCACTCGTGCTGGTCCGAGCAGTGGTTCGGGACGACGTCCACGATGACCTTCAGGCCCAGGGCGTGCGCGTCGCGGACCAGGTCGTCGGCGTCGGTGAGGGTGCCGAACATCGGGTCCACGGCCCGGTAGTCGGCGACGTCGTAGCCGGCGTCCGCCTGCGGGGAGGCGTAGAACGGCGACAGCCAGACGGCGTCCACCCCCAGCTTCTTCAGGTACGGCAGCCGGGAGCGGATGCCGGGCAGATCGCCCATGCCGTCGCCGTTGCCGTCGGCGAAACTGCGCGGATAGACCTGGTAGATGACCGCGTCGCGCCACCACTCCCGGCGCCCGGAGGCGGCGGGGGAGGCGTCGGTGGGGACTGCGTCGGTGACGTGCTGGGTCATGGATTCCCTTAAGGATGCGGGGGGAACGACGGAAGCGCTTGCAGACGGGTGCGGGCCGGGCGGGGTCGCCGCCCGGCCGGGGCCGGGGGTCAGGACTTGGTACCGCCGGCGGTGAGCCCGGAGACCAGGCTGCGCTGCACGAGGAGGAAGACGATGGCCGCCGGGACGGTGATGATGATCGCCGTGGCCGAGGTCCACGCCCAGTCGGGGCGCTGGTCCTGTGCGAAGGTGCGGATGCCGACCGCCAGCGTGTAGTGGTCGGACTGCATGAACTGGGTGGCGTAGGCGACCTCGCCCCAGGCGGTGAGGAAGCTGTAGAACGCGGTGACCGCGAGCCCCGGCCGGGCCAGCGGCACGATCAGCCGCCAGAAGGTGCCGAACGGGGTGAGGCCGTCCACCCTGCCCGCCTCGTCGATCTCCTTGGGGATCGTGTCGAAGTAGCCCTTCATCATCCAGGCGCAGAACGGCACCGCGGTGGTCGCGTAGGCGAGTATCAGGCCGAGGTAGTTGTCCAGCAGGTCCAGGTCGGACATCAGCAGGTACAGCGGCACGATCAGCACGATGGAGGGGAACATCTGGGTGACCAGGAAGGTCCACATCAGCTGCTTGCTGCCGGGGAACCTCATCCGGGACACCGCGTAGCCGGCGGTCGCCGCGAGGAAGACACCGAGCACGGTGGTGCCGCCCGCCACGATGACGGTGTTCAGGAACCACTTCGGCAGGTCCGAGTGGGACAGCACATCGGCGTAGTTGTGGAGGCTCAGGTCCTTGAACACCTCGCTGGGCTGCTGCCAGGCGGTCTTCGGGCCCAGCGAGATGAAGAAGATCCACACCACCGGGAAGGCGGCGATCACGGCCGCCAGGATCAGCGTGGCGTGCAGGGCGACGGAGGCCCCCAGGCTGCGCTCCTCCCGGCCGCGCACCCTGCGGGCGCGGGGAGCGGCGGCGGGCTCGGCGGCGGAGCGGGCGGCGGCGGCCGTCTCGTGCGTGGCTGCGGTCATGACGATGGCTCCTTACGCCTGCTCGGACTTCAGGGTGCTGCGGCGGTAGAACGTCGAGAAGGCCATCAGGAGGGCGAGGATGATGATCCCGTAGGTCGCCGCTCCCGCGTAGTCCGAGACGCCGGTGAAGGCCTTGTGGAAGGCGAAGGTGACGAGGATGTCGGTGTCACCGGTCGTGTTGTTGCCCAGCAGCAGGTAGATGACGTTGAACATGTTGAACGTCCAGATGCAGCCCAGCAGGATCACGGTGTTCGTCACCGGGCGCAGACCGGGCAGGGTGACGTTGAGGAAGCGCTGCCAGGGCGAGGCGCCGTCCATCTCGGCCGCCTCGTACAGCTCCTTCGGGATCGACTGGAGGCCGCCCAGGACCGCGACCATGTTGAACGGGATGCCGATCCACACGTTCACCATGATGACGGCGATCTTCTGGGCCAGCGGGGTGCCGAGCCAGTTCTGCGCGGGCAGGCCGACCGAGGTGATGATGTCGTTGAGGACGCCGTACTGGGAGTTCAGCATCAGCCGCCAGGCGAAGACGCCGATGAACGACGGCACGGCCCAGGGCAGGATCAGCATCGCCCGGTAGAAGCCGCGCAGCCGCATCTCCCGGTTGAGCAGCACCGCGAGGCCCATGCCGAGGCCGACCTGGAGGGCGACGCAGGACACGGTCCACACGATCGTCCACACCAGCCGCGGGTAGAAGTCGCCGTCCGCGCCCGACAGGACGTGCCAGTAGTTGTCCAGGCCGACGAAGTGGTAGGTCGCCGGGCGGTGGAAGGCACCGATCGTGGTGGCGACGTTCGCCTCGTTGGCGTCGGTCAGCGACTGGTAGAGGCCGTAGCCCAGCGGATAGAGGACGAGTACGGCGATGACGACGGCGACCGGGGTCACCATCGCCCAGGCGTACCAGTACTTGTCCCAGGAGCGCCGGAGCGCGGAAACGCGTTCGGGGCGCGGGCTCTTGCCTCGCGCTGTCCTGTCGGTGGGTCCGGTGCTCGCTGCGGTCGTCATCCTCATCGGCTCTTTCGCGGCAGAAGTCTGGTGGTGCGCGCAGCCCCGGGGAGCCCCGGGCGGGGCGGCAGCGGGGAAACGTGTGTCCCCGGGGCTGCGTGTCCTTCGGTCGCCGTGCGGCTACCGTGGTCGGCTGCTGACGGTCAGGGTCAGCCGATGGAGTAGCCGGGCAGCAGCTGCTGGAACTGCTTGGCGGTGGCGTCCAGGCCGGACTTGACCGACTCGTCGCCCTGGAGGATCTTCACGTAGTTCTGGGCGAGCGGCGTGAAGAGCGAACCGACCTGCGGCAGCGCGACGCGGGGGCGGGCGGTCTTCTCCAGGATCGGCTTGAACCCGGCGATCTTGGCGTTGGCGGTGACATCGGAGGTGTACGCGGACTTGCGGGTCGGCAGCGTGCCGGTGCCCTTGGCGATCGCGATCTGGCTCTCGGTGGACGTCATGAACTGGGTGAACAGGTAGCTGGCGTCCAGGTTCGACGAGCCCTGGTAGACGGCCAGGTCGTGACCGCCGGTCGGGGCCTGGGCGGTGCCGCCGGCGCCGGCCGGGACGGGGGCGAAGCCGAGGTTGTCCTCCTTGCCCTTGAACGCCGAGCCGGTCACGTCGTCGCTCACCGACCACGGGCCCTGGACCAGCATGGCGACCTTGCCGTTCTTGAAGGCCGTCTGCATGTTCTGGTACGCGTTGGCGAAGTCGACCTTCATCGAGGCCTCGTCGTAGATCTTCTTCGCGGTCGTCAGGGCCGTGACGGCCTTGTCGTCGCTGATGGTGATCTTCTTGGCGGAGGTGTCGGCCATGTCGGCGCCGTTGCTGTAGAGCAGCGGGAGCAGGAAGTAGGAGTCCGGGTTGACGTAGGTGCCGTAGGCCCCGGTCTTCTTCTTGATGGTCTTGGCGTCGGCGATGAACTCGTCCCACGTGGCCGGCGGCTTGGCGATGCCGGCCTTCTTCAGCAGGTCCTTGTTGTACAGCAGGCCCAGGGTGTCGGTGACCGACGGCACGCCGTAGGTCTTGCCGTTGTACTTGGCGGTGTTCATCGGGCCCGTGTTGAAGTCCGAGGTGTCCTTCAGCGCGGCCGTGCCGTCGAGCGGGGCGATGTAACCGAGCGAGGCGTACTCCGCCATCAGGCCGACGTCGGTGCGGACGACGTCCGGGGCGCCCTTGCCGCTCTTCGCGGCCGACTTGAACTTCTGCTCGACATCGGTGAACGGGATGCTCTGGTAGTTCACCTTGATCTTCGGGTACGTGGCCTCGAACTTCTTGATCAGGGCCTTGTACGTCGGGGCTTCGGTCGCCGCGTCCGAGGTGTCCCAGTACGTGATCGTGCCGGAGACGTCCTTCGGGTCCTTCGGCTTGCCGGCCGCGCTGTCACCCGAGCCGCCACAGGCGGTGGCGGAGAGGGCGATCACGGTGACCGCGGCGGCGATCGATATGCCACGTCGCATATTGAAGCTCCTAGAAGAGGGAAGCCCGGATCGTCCCTTGGGAGACCGCGGGTGCCGTCTGTCCCAATCGACGGCCGCCGGGCGCGGGAGGAAAGTAGCAAGCCTGCAAGTCCTTGCGAAAGGCGTTGCAAGAAGATTTCTGCAAGATCTTGCAAGCGTGACGTTTCCGTTACCGCCAGGTTCCGTTCCCCCCGCCAGGGTGGCCATTTCCCACCGGCTCGTCCAGGGGCGGGCAGAGGGGAGTCGCCGCGCGGGAAGGCCCGGGTCGGCGTGGCCGGCGTGTCGCGGCTCCCGAGGCGGGCCCGGCCGGGC
The DNA here is from genome assembly GCF_042672505.1 of Streptomyces sp. NPDC127190. Taxonomy (NCBI): domain Bacteria; kingdom Bacillati; phylum Actinomycetota; class Actinomycetes; order Kitasatosporales; family Streptomycetaceae; genus Streptomyces; species Streptomyces sp. NPDC127190. The sequence continues at coordinate 42,425 of NZ_JBHXVE010000017.1, read as the reverse complement.
GGCGGCTGTCGGTCGTAGCGCACGAGGTCGTGGAACACCGCCCCGATCCGCCGGCGCGGCTCCCCGGCGTCGTCCTGCCGGACGTCGCCCCGTCCCACGGGACGCTGCCCCGGGTGGGGTCGTAGCACCTGCATAGCAGCCCGCAGCCCGCAGCCCGCAGCCGGGCCGCAGCCAGGGCCGCGGTGGCCGCAATCCCGGCCGGGCCGTCCTGTACAGCCGCAACCGCCGAGGTGGGCGCCGCCAGGTCCCGACCGTGGGGTCGCCCCGGGCCGCCGCTGCCGGGCCGTGGCGGCGGCCGCGGGGTCGGCCCCGGGGCGCCGGCGGGTTCTGCGGTGCGGTCGTCAGCAGATGGTGGTGGGCCGCGGCCGTGGAGGCGTCGCGATCCCGGCAGGGTCGCCCTGTACGGCCGCCACCGCCGAGGTGGGCGCCGCCAGGTCCCGACCGGGGGTCGCCCCGGGCCGCCGCTGCCGGGCCGTGGCCACGGGGTCGGCCCCGGGGTGCCGGCGGGTTCTGCGGTGCGGTCGTCAGCAGATGCTGGTGGGCCACGGCCGCGGGGGCGCTGCGGTCCCGGCAGGGCCGTCCTGTACGGCCGCCACCGCCGAGGTGGGCGCCGCCAGGTCCCGACCGTGGGGTCGCCTCGGGCCGCCGCTGCCGGGCCGTGGCCGCGGCCCGCGGGGTCGGCCCCGGGGTGCCGGCGGGTTCTGCGGTGCGGTCGTCGGCAGATGGTGGTGGGCCGCGGCCGCGGGGGCGCTGCGATCCCGGCAGGGTCGCCCTGTACGGCCGCCACCGCCGAGGTGGGCGCCGCCAGGTCCCTGGCCGAGGGGTCGCCCCGGGCCGCCGGGCGTACCGCCCGGTGCCATCGCGTCCGGCGGTGGTCCGGGTCCGGGCGCGCCGCAGCTCCGCTGCGAGGGTCGCGGCGCGCCGGGCGGGGCCAGGCCGCCAGGCGCGGGTGGACTGGCCGCAGTGACGCCAAGGGGTCGCTGGTCGTCGCGGGCTGTGGAGGTCACCGCCGCGGTCACGATCTGCGGGGCGTGTCCCGACCGCACTGCTCGGCGATCCCGACGGAGCTGACCGGCCGCCGGGTGCAGCTCCGCTGCGAGGGCCGCAGCGCGCCGGACCGGTCACAGTGACGCCACGGGGCCGCTCACGGTCATCCCGGCATGCCGCGCTCATGATGTGCGCGCGGCGGTGCCGACCGGGCTGCTCGGCCGGCCGCAGCCGGGTCATCGACCCTGTTCACCCCGGGCGTAGGGCCGGCTTGCCGCCCAGCGGTCGGTCTGGGGGCGCCAGCACCGCGGTGGCCCCCGTTCCCCGCCGCCCCGGCCGCCCGCCCGAGGGTGCCCCGGGCCGCGGCCCGCACGGAGAGCAGCAGGCGGCCCGCGCTCCGGCCGCCCCGCCGAAGGGCCCGCCGGGGCGCCGCCAACCCGGCGCCGGGCTCCACCCGGCCGCATGCGACGGTGGCGGTGACCCCTCGTGGGAAGGGGCACCGCCACCGCGCCGTTCGGGTTACTGCCAGCTGTCGTGGGTGCTGTAGCCGGAGGCGGCGCCCGTCGTGTACGACCGGTTGCCGCCCGACTCCCAGGTCACGTTCCCGGAGCCGTCCTTCTTGATGTACTTGTACTGGAAGGTGGTGCTCTTGGGCACGATGACCGCCTTGCTCCACACCGGGTAGGACGCCGAGGACAGCGGGATGGCGTCGGCCGTGTTCCAGGAGCCGAGGGAGGGGACGGAGCCGACGACGTAGACGTTGGTGCCGTACGTGGTCGTCGCGTTCTCGGCGAAGGTGACATCCGTGGCGTCGGTGTTCGCCACGTTCCAGGAGTTGTTCAGGGTGAGCGCCGAGGTGGTCGTGGTGGCCGACCGGTTGGCGTTGGACTCCCAGGTCACGTTCCCGGAGCTGTCCTTCTTGAGGTACTTGTACTCGAACGATGCGTTCACCGGCACGTTCACCTCGCCCGACCAGACCGGATACCCGGCGGACGACAGCTTGACCGCCTTGGAGGTGTCCCAGCCGCCCAGCGCCGGGATGGAGCCGACCACGTAGACGTTGCTGCCGGAGGGTGTGGACGCGTACTCGTCGAAGGTCGCGCTGACCGTGTCACCGGAGCCGCCGCCCGCGTCGCCGCAGCCCACCGTGCAGGTGTAGGACGCGTTGTAGAAGGCGACCGCACCCTTGGCCGGGACGGTGAGGGAGGCGCTGCCGCCGGACACGGTCACCGTGGAGGCCCCGCCGTCGATCACGTTCTTGTAGGTGCCGTCGGCCATGCCCGTGGCGAAGGTGTACGTCGCCGCCGAGGTGCCGTTGTTCAGCGCGAAGAAGCCCTTGCCGCTGCGCCCGAAGCCGATCACGGACGAGGACTTGGTCTGCCAGTCCGAGACGGCGGCGGTGTCCACGGCGTTGTGCCAGGCCACCATGCCGACCACGGCGGTGTCGCGGTCGAGGCAGTACCAGCTGCCGGAGCAGTCGGTGTTGGTCACGAAGCCCGAGGAGTTCGGCGGCGCCTGGTCGCTCTGGGTCCACTCCCAGCTGGCGTAGACCGTGGGCGTGGACCACTTGTAGGCGAGCTGGAAGAGGTTGGCCAGCTTGTAGCTGTCACCGTCCTTGTAGGACAGGTCCGTGCCGTTGCGCTCGGTGTCGTGGTTGGTGACGAAGGAGACCGAGTTGGCGGCCGGGAGGATGCCGCTGCTCTCGATCGAGGACAGGTCGGACACATTGCCCTGGAACGCGGACTTCAGCTTGCTCGCGTAGGTGAAGTCCAGGACGTCACCGGAGGCGTAGTAGTCCGAGGGCTGCGGGGTGGCGCCCGGGTAGACCTCCTGGAATATGTACGGCGTCGTCCCGGACGTCGTACGCGTGAGCTTGGACTCGATGGCGGCCAGGTCCGCCTCGGGGATGTGCTTGGCCGCGTCCACCCGGAAGCCGTCGACGCCCAGGGCGAGCTGGCTGTTGAGGTAGCCGGCGATGCCGCTGCGGACGTGGTCCGAGCCGGTCCTCAGGTCGGGCAGGCCGAGCAGCTCGCAGTTCTGGACCTGGGTCAGGTTGGAGTAGTCCTGGATGGTCAGGTCGGAGGTGGGGCAGTCGGTCGAGTCGTGGTAGTCGGTGCGGTCCCACTCGGGGGTGTCGTACTTGTTGCCGACCGTCGTGCCGTTGTATCCGGTGCCGGTCTGCGCGGAGGTGTGGTTGATCACCGCGTCCGTGTAGACCTTCACGCCCGCCTGGTGACAGGCGCTGATCATCGAGGCGAACTTGGCCTGGGACCCGAAGCGGCTGTTCAGGTCGTAGGAGTAGGGCTGGTAGACGTCCCACCAGTAGTAGTTGGACTGCTTGAGCGACTCGGCGGGCGGGGCGACCTGGACCGCGCCGTAGCCCGCCGGGCCCAGCACGTTCTTGCACTCCGAGGCGATCGAGTCCCAGTTCCACTCCCACAGGTTGGCGATCACATCGCCCTTGGCGGCGGGATCCGCCTGTGCGGGCGTGACCTGAAGAGTGGTCACGCCCAGGAACGCGAGCGCCCCCGCCGCGACGGCGCTCGCCGTGCGGTGGAGGACACCCGGTGGCCGGTGTCTGGTCATGTGCGGCTCCGACAGTGGGGGTTCGGCTTTCAACAACTGGTGAGACTGGGGCCGTTGAGAAGGGCACGTCAAGGGCGGTGCTGAAATTTCTTGCTGTGTGTTTCAAGACTCTTGCTGTAAACCTTTCGTTGGCGATACGGTCCCGCGGGGTCGGACCCCCCTGAGCCGTGACGCGAGGAGTTACCCGCCCGTGATACCGAGATGGCCGGCGCCCCGCACGCGCCGTACCCCACGCCGGAGAGGGGCCGCGGCCGTTGCCGCCGCCTGTCTCGCAACCGCCCTGATCCAGCCACTGGCCGCGCACGCGGCGACCGCGCCCGAGCCGCCCTCGGACGCCGCGCTCGCCGCCCAGGCCACCCGGCACGACGACACCCGCGAGCAGTTCTACTTCGTCATGCCGGATCGTTTCGCCAACGGCGACACCGCCAACGACCGGGGCGGGCTGACCGGTTCCCGGCTCCAGACCGGCTACGACCCCACCGACAAGGGCTTCTACCAGGGCGGCGACCTCAAGGGCCTGACGAAGCGGCTCGACTACATCAAGGGCCTCGGCACCACCGCCATCTGGATGGCGCCGATCTTCAAGAACCGGCCGGTGCAGGGCACGGGCGCGAACGCCTCGGCCGGCTACCACGGCTACTGGATCACCGACTTCACCCGGGTCGACCCGCACTTCGGCACCAACCAGGACCTGAAGAACCTCATCTCCACGGCGCACGCCAAGGGCATGAAGGTCTTCTTCGACGTCATCACCAACCACACCGCCGACGTCGTCGACTACCGGCAGAAGGAGTACGGCTACCTCTCCAAGGGCGCCTTCCCCTACCTGACCGAGGACGGGCGGCCGTTCGACGACGCCGACTACGCGGACGGCGGCCGGAAGTTCCCCGCCGTCTCCAACGCCTCCTTCCCGTACACCCCGCAGGTCACCAGCAACGCCAAGGTCCCGGCCTGGCTCAACGACCCGACGATGTACCACAACCGGGGTGATTCCACCTACGCGGGCGAATCGACCACGTACGGCGACTTCTCCGGCCTGGACGACCTGTGGACCGAGCGGCCCGAGGTCGTGCACGGCATGGAGAAGATCTACGAGCGGTGGGTGAAGGACTTCGCCGTCGACGGCTTCCGGATCGACACCGTCAAACACGTCGACCTGCCGTTCTGGACCCAGTGGGCCACCGCCCTGGACCGGTACGCGGCCGCGCACGGGCGGAAGAACTTCTTCATGTTCGGCGAGGTCTACTCCGCCGACCCCGACGTCACCTCCCCGTACGTCACCCAGGGCCGCCTCGACGCCACCCTCGACTTCCCCTTCCAGGACGCCGCCCGCGGCTACGCCTCCCAGGGCGGCAGCGCGCAGAAGCTGGCGAGCGTCTTCGGCGCCGACTACAGGTACACGACCGACAAGGCCAACGCCTATGAGCAGGTCACCTTCCTCGGCAACCACGACATGGGCCGCATCGGGTACTTCCTGAAGCAGGACAACCCCGGCGCCACCGACGCCGAACTGCTGAAGAAGGACGAGTTCGCCAACGAGCTGATGTTCCTCAGCCGTGGCAACCCGGTCGTCTACTACGGCGACGAGCAGGGCTTCACCGGCTCCGGCGGCGACAAGGACGCCCGCCAGACCATGTTCGCCTCCAAGGTCGCCGACTACCTCGACGACGACGAGATCGGCACCGACCGCACCCACGCGAGCGACTCCTACGACACCGCCGCCCCGCTCTACCGCGACATCGCCGCCCTGTCCGAGCTGCGCAGGGCCAACCCCGCCCTGGCCGACGGGGTCCAGACCGAGCGCTACGCGGCCGACGGCCCCGGCATCTACGCCGTCACCCGCACGGACGCGGCCACCGGCCAGGAGTACATCGTCGCCTTCAACAACGCCGGTACGGCGCGGACGGCCACCTTCGCGACCGGCTCGGCCGGCATGGCGTACCGGGCGATCCACGGCGCCACCGGCTCCGTGACCTCCGACGGCGACCGCAAGGTCACCGTCACCGTCCCGGCCGAGTCCGCCGTCGTCTACAAGGCCTCCGGCACCCTCGACGCGCCCGCCGCCGCCCCCTCCGTCACCCTGACCGCCCCCGCCGCCGGCGCCACCGGCACCGTGGAGGTCACCGCCGGCGTGACCGGCGGACAGCTGGACCGGGTCGTGTTCGCCGCCCAGGTCGGCGACGCGAAGTGGCACGTGCTCGGCACCGCCGACCACGCGCCCTACAAGGTCACCCAGAACCTCGGCAAGGACGTCCCCGCCGGAACCGCCCTGCGCTACAAGGCCGTCGTCGTCGACTCGGCCGGGCACACCGCGAGCGCCCTGGCGAGCAGCACCAGCGGCACCCCGCCCGCGCCGCAGGTCCCCACCGCCTCCTCCCGCGACTACGCGATCGTCCACTACAAGCGCACCGACGGCGACTACGACAACTGGGGCCTGTACGCCTGGGGCGACCTCGCCGACGGCGAGGCGACCAGCTGGCCCGCCGGCCACCCGTTCATCGGCCGGGACGCCTGGGGCGCCTTCGCCTACGTCAAGCTCAAGCCGGGCGCCTCGAACGTCGGCTTCCTGGTCGTCGACAAGGACGGCAACAAGGACGTCTCCGCCGACCGGAGCATCGACGTCACCCGCACCGGCGAGGTCTGGGTCGAGCAGGGCAAGAGCGACGTACTGACGCAGAAGCCCGGCTACCCCGCCCAGGACACCACCAAGGCGGTCCTGCACTACCACCGCGCCGACGGCGACTACAGCGGCTGGGGCCTGCACGTCTGGACGGGCGCCGCGCACCCCACCGACTGGTCGAACCCGCTGAAGCCGGTCAAGACTGATGCGTATGGCGCGGTCTTCGAGGTGCCGCTCACCGAGGGTGCCACCAGTCTCAGCTACATCATCCACAAGGGCGACGACAAGGACCTGCCCACCGACCAGTCCCTGGACCTCAAGGCCGACGGCCACGAGGTGTGGCTGGTGAGCGGGCAGGAGGAGCACCTGCTGCCGCAGCCCGCCGGCAGCGCCGCCGCCCTCGACCCGACCACCGCCAAGGCGATCTGGATCGACCGGGACACGGTCGCCTGGAACGGCGTCGACGGCGCCGCCTCCACCCAGCTGCTGTACTCGCCCGACGGCTCGATCGCCGTCAAGGACGGGACGCTGACCAGCGACGACGAGCACTGGATCCGGCTGACCAGGACCACGCTGACGGACGCCCAGAAGGCCAGGTTCCCGCACCTGAAGGACTACGCCGCCTGGTCCGTCGACCCGCGCGACCGGGACCGGGTGCGTGCGGCCCTGAAGGGCCAGCTCGTCGCCTCCCAGCGGGCCGCGAACGGAGCCGTGCTGGCGGCCACCGGGGTGCAGATCGCCGGAGTCCTGGACGACCTCTACCCGGCCGCCACCAAGGCGCGGCTCGGCCCGGTCTTCCACCACGGCCGGCCCACCCTGTCGGTGTGGGCGCCGACCGCGCAGAGCGTCGCCCTGGAGCTGGACGGCTCGCTGCACGCCATGCACCGCGACGACACCACCGGCGTCTGGTCCGTCACCGGCCCGGCGTCCTGGAAGGGCCGGTCCTACCGGTACGTCGTGAAGGTGTGGGCGCCCAGCGTCCGCAAGCTGGTCACCAACAAGGTCACCGACCCCTACTCGGTCGCGCTCACCGCCGACTCCGAGCGCAGTGTCGTCGCCGACCTGGACGACCCGTCCCTCGCCCCGAGCGGCTGGTCCGCCCTGCGCAAGCCGAAGGCCGTACCGCTGAAGGACGCGCAGATCCAGGAGCTGCACATCCGGGACTTCTCGATCGGCGACCCCACCGCGAAGCACCCGGGCACCTACCTGGCCTTCACCGACAGGAACAGCGACGGCTCCAAGCACCTGCGCGCGCTGGCCGGGGCCGGGACCTCCTACGTCCATCTGCTGCCCGCGTTCGACTTCGCGACCGTCCCCGAGAAGAAGGCCGACCAGGCGAGCCCCGGCTGCGACCTCGCCTCCTACCCGGCCGACTCCGACCAGCAGCAGGCATGCGTGGCGAAGACCGCCGCCAAGGACGCCTACAACTGGGGCTACGACCCCTACCACTACACGGTCCCCGAGGGCTCCTACGCCACCGACCCGGACGGCACCGCCCGCACGGTCCAGTTCCGCAGGATGGTGCAGGCCCTCAACCAGGACGGCCTGCGGGTCGTCATGGACGTGGTCTACAACCACACGGCGGCCAGCGGCCAGGCGGACACCTCCGTCCTGGACAAGGTCGTGCCCGGCTACTACCAGCGGCTCCTCGCCGACGGCTCGGTGGCCGACAGCACCTGCTGCGCCAACACCGCGCCGGAGAACGCGATGATGGGCAAGCTGGTCGTGGACTCGATCGTCACCTGGGCCAAGGAGTACAAGGTCGACGGCTTCCGCTTCGACCTGATGGGCCACCACCCGAAGGCCAACATCCTCGCCGTCCGCAAGGCCCTCGACGCGCTCACCCCGGCCAAGGACGGCGTCGACGGCAAGAAGATCATCCTGTACGGCGAGGGCTGGAACTTCGGCGAGGTCGCCAACGACGCCCGCTTCGTGCAGGCCACGCAGAAGAACATGGCCGGCACCGGCATCGCCACCTTCTCCGACCGCGCCCGGGACGCCGTACGCGGCGGCAGCCCCTTCGACTCCGACCCCGGCGTCCAGGGCTTCGCCTCCGGCCTGTACACCGACCCCAACGGCTCGGCGGCGAACGGCACCCCGGCCGAGCAGAAGGCCCGGCTGCTGCACTACCAGGACCTGATCAAGGTCGGGCTCACCGGCAACCTCGCCAAGTACCGCTTCACGGACGACGACGGCAAGGAGGTCACCGGAGCGGAGATCGACTACAACGGCGCACCCGCCGGATACGCCGACGCACCGGGCGACGCCCTCGCCTATGTCGACGCCCATGACAACGAGTCGCTGTTCGACGCGCTGACCTACAAGCTGCCCGCCTCCACGAGCGCCGCCGACCGGGCCCGGATGCAGGTCCTGGCGATGGCCACGGCCGCCCTCTCGCAGGGCCCGGCCCTCTCCCAGGCCGGCACCGACCTGCTGCGCTCGAAGTCGCTGGACCGCAACTCCTTCGACAGCGGCGACTGGTTCAACGCCATCCACTGGAACTGCGCGGACGGCAACGGCTTCGGCCGGGGCCTGCCGATGGCGGCCGACAACCAGTCCAAGTGGGAGTACGCCAAGCCCCTGCTGAGCACGGTCAGGGTGGGCTGCCCGCAGATCACCGGCGCCTCCGCCGCCTACCGGGACCTGCTGCGGATCCGTACCACCGAGAAGGCGTTCTCGCTCGGCACGGCGGACGCGGTGCAGGGCCGGCTGTCCTTCCCGCTGTCCGGCCCGGACGAGACGCCCGGCGTGATCACCATGACCCTCGGTGACCTGGTCGTCGTCTTCAACGCCACCCCGCACCAGCAGGAGCAGAAGGTGACCGCCCTCGCCGGGACGGACTACCGGCTGCACCCGGTGCAGGCCGGCGGCGCCGACCCGGTGGTGAAGACCTCCTCCTACGCGGCCGGCTCGGGCACCTTCACCGTCCCGGCGCGGACCGTGGCGGTGTTCACCAGGGCGGCGAAGTAGGGTCGGGCCGTTGCCGTAGAACAGGAGTGGCCATGCCGCAGATCACCGTCGACTACTCGCACCCGGTGGAGGACGCCTTCGACGAGAGGGACTTCGCGCGGGCCCTGCACCAGGCGGTTGTCGAGATCGCGGCGGCCCGGCCGGAGGCGTGCATGACGCTCTTCCGGTCCAGTGACTCCATGGCGTTCGGATACGAGGACCCGGAGGCGCACGGACACGCCATCGTGAACGTGACCATCGGGCTCCTCGCCGGCCGCAGCGAGGAGACCAGGGCGCGGCTCACCGAGACCGTGCTGGAACTGGTCCGCGCCCATGTGGCGCCGGAGGAGGGGGTCGTCCTGCACGCCTCCGCCGAGGTGCGCGACCTCGATCCCTCCTACCGCAAGTACGACGGATAGCGGGACCGGCGCTCAGGGCGCCAGGGACAGCAGCCGGCCGACCAGCTCCGCGAAGGGGCCGTCGGCCGGCTCTTCCTTGACCATCGTGCGCAGGGTCTCGGCCATGTCGTCGTCGTAGGCCGCGCTCACCGCGGCCAGCGCGGCGAAGTCGTGCACCAGCTGGAGTTCCAGTTCGGCGCGCGGCACCCGCCGGCCGTCCAGCCAGAGCAGCGCCGTGGACTCGGCGAGCGAGATCCAGGAGCGGACGACCAGCTCCAGGCGCGGGGAGGCGTCGGTGACACCGAGGTGCGCCAGGATCTGCTCGTAGGCGGCCTGCCGTACGGAGTCGATGAGGGCGTTGGTCGTGGACACGTGGTCCTTGGTGCCGACGCCGTCCGCGGAGACGGCCGGGCCGCCGCGCATCAGCGCCGAGAAGCCCGGGCCGTGCTCGTCCACGAAGTCGAAGTAGCGGCGCATCACGCGCAGCAGCCGGGCGCCGAGCGGACCCTCGTGCGGCTCGGCGAAGCGCGCCGCGAGATCCTCCGCCGCACGCTTCAACGCCGCCTCGTACAGGCTGAGTTTGCCGGGGAAGTAGTGGTAGACCAGCGGCCGGGAGATGCCCGCGGCCGCGGCTATCTCGTCGATGGAGACCTCGTCCGGCGAGCGCCGGCTGAACAGCTCCAGTGCGACACCGATGAGCTGCTGCCGCCGCTCCTCGACGCCCATCCTGCGGCGAACCCCGGTACTCATGCGAACACCTTACCGACCGGTTCGGATCGGTGGTGTTCACATGTCCAGCACCAATCGATCACTTCGTGCACGCGATACACAGAGCAGCATCGAGTCACCACGCTCCGCGTCCGTGAGCAGCTCGTCCCGGTGGTCGATCTCCCCTTCCAGCACCCGCTGTTGGCAGGTCCCGCAGAAGCCCTGCCGGCAGGAGTAGGGGATGTCCGGCAGCTCCCGGCGTACGGCGTCCAGCACGGTGGAGGCGGCCGGCACGGTCACCGTCCGCCCGCTGCGCCGCAGTTCGACCTCGAACTCCGTGTCGCCCTCGGTGGCCGTGCGCGGGGCGAACCGCTCCAGGTGCAGCGCGGCGCCCTCGGGCAGCCGCTCCGCCACCGCCGCCATCAGCCCCTCGGGGCCACAGCAGTACACCGCCGTGCCCTCCGGCACCCCGGCGAACAGGGCGTCCAGGTCCGGCCGTCCGTCCTCGTCCTCGGCGACCAGCGTCAGCCGCTCCCCGGCCAGCTCCCGCACCTCGGCCAGGAACGGCATCGACGCCCGGGTCCGCCCGCAGTACAGCAGCCGCCAGTGAGCGCCGTCCGGCAGCGCCCGCAGCATCGGCAGAATGGGGGTGATGCCGATCCCGCCCGCGACGAAGACATAGGAGTCCGCCGCGACCAGCGGGAAACGGTTCCGCGGCCCGCGCACCTCCAGCTCCATGCCCTCGGCCAGCTGCTCGTGCACCTCCCGCGAGCCGCCCCGCCCGTCCGCCACCAGCCGGGTGGCGACCGTGTAGCCCGAGGTGTCCCGGGGGTCCCCGCACAGCGAGTACTGCCGCACCCGTCCCGAGGGCAGCACCAGGTCCAGATGCGCGCCCGGCTCCCAGCGCGGCAGCGCCTCGCCCTCCAGCCGCAGCCGTACGACCCCGTCGGCGACCGTCTCGTGCGAGGTGAGCAGCAGCCGCAGCGCCCGGGAACGCGGCCGGCCGGATATCGGCGGGTCCAGCGCGGGCAGCGGCCACAGCGGCGAGTCCTGGATGCGCCGGCGCAGGGCGCGCCGGGTCAGCAGGGCGGCGCCCGTGAGGAGCGCGGCGGTGGCGAGGGCGCGGGGCTGCGGCATCACGCGGCCCTCTTCTGCGCCGCCGTGGCCGCGGGGGAGGAGGCCAGATAGGCGACCGCCTGCTCGGTGTCGCCCTCCTGCGAGGGGTGGTAGTCCCGGCTCAGATAGCGGGGGATGGACCGGAGCATGTCCCCGGTCGAGGGCAGCAGACCGCTCCTGCCCCGCAGGTAGAAGTCCTTGAAGGAGGCCTTGCCGTCGACCAGCGTCGGGTCGTTCTCCATGAAGAACCGCACCCCGCGCTGCCACAGGAACACCAGCGCCGTGAAGGCCGTGGCCCAGGTCCGGGCGCGCCGCCGGTAGCTGCCGTCCAGGTGCAGGAACAGCTCGAAGGCGACCGAGCGGTGCTCGACCTCCTCGGCGCCGTGCCAGCGCAGCAGGTCCAGCATGGTCGGGTCGGCGCCGCACCGGTCCAGCTGCTCGGCGTTGAGCACCCAGTTGCCGAGGAAGGCGGTGTAGTGCTCGATCGCCGCGATCAGCGCGACCCGCTCCAGCAGCCACCACCGGCGCGGCCTGCCCGGCGGCAGCGTCCGGTCGCCGAGCAGCTTCTCGAAGAACCAGTCGACCTGCGCGGTGTACGGCGTCGGGTCGAGCCCCTGCTCGCGCAGGTGCGGCAGCACCTCGTCATGGGCCTGGGAGTGCATGGCCTCCTGGCCGATGAACCCGATGACGTCCTCGCGCAGCCGCTCGTCGCGGATGTACGGCAGCACCTGCTTGTACACGTGCACGAACCACCGCTCACCGGCCGGCAGCAGCAGGTGCAGCACATTGATGGTGTGGGTGGTGAACGGATCCCCCGGCACCCAGTGCAACGGGGTGCCGTCCCAGGAGAAGGACACCTTGCGTGCCGTGAGCGGCACCCGGGCCTGCGTGTTAGACATGGCGTCAATGTACTGGCGGGTAGGTCCCCTGGGAACCCCCGCGGCCGAGCTTGTTGACGCCAGTGTCAACTAGTGCAGTCCGGTGACCGTCCGCCCGTCCGCCAGGGTGCCCTTCAGCTCGGCCTGCGCCCCCTGCGTGGCCCGCGCCGCCAGCAGCGCGCCCGGGCCGGAGGCGGTGACCCCGCCCGTGGCCCGGATCGACGCCGTCCGCGGGTCACCCGCCGCCAGCAGGTACCAGTGCCCGCCGCCGGACTTCCACAGCACCCCGGCCAGCACATGCGGATCCCGCGGTCCGCAGGCCGGCACGTCCACGCCCTTGGCGACGGCCGCGCCGACCGGCCCGTTCGGGGTGCGGAACTGGGCCAGCGCCACCGTGCCGTCACCGCGCCAGGTGTCGGCCCGGGTGCACACCCAGTCACCCGCCCCGCTGCCGTCGGGCAGCGGCTGCTCGGAGTACGGCCAGGCGTTGACGGTGCGCACCCCGGCCGCCCGCTCGGCCGCCAGCGAGCAGGCGAACGGCGCCCACGCGCGCAGCCCCGCCGCCCCGGACGCCTCGCCGGGCGCACCGGGCCGCCCGGCGGTCAGATGGGCCGGGACCAGCTCGCCGAGGTCGGTGGCGAGCCGGGTCCCGGAGGCGTCGGTCAGCTGGAGCACGGTCCACGAGGTGCAGGCGCCGGGCTGCAACGCCGGGCTGGCCAGCGGTGCGGTGACCCCGTCCGTCACGGTCAGCGGGGTCGCCGCCGAGGCCGGCTTCATCAGGTCCCGCGCCGCCGCCCTGCGCACCCAGGGGGCGGTCAGATAGCGGACGTTGCCGTCGGCGCGGCCCAGCACCAGCGCGCTCGCCTCGGCGCCGGTCGCGCCGTCGACCCGGGCGAAGTCCAGCGCCGCGCCCGCGGTGCCGTCCTTCGGCTCGGCGTAGCGGGCGATGCGCAGACCGTCGTAGAGGATCACCACCCGGGCGGTGTCCACCTCGCCCGCGTACAGCAGCTGGGGCGGGCCCGCCGGGCCGCCGGTCTGGGTGCCGGGGGTCGCCGAGACCCGGACGGTCTGCCCGGGGCGGGCCCAGACGGCGAGCGCCCGGCGCAGCAGCGCGGTGTCCCCGGTGAGCGGGCCGCGCGCGGGCCACACCGAGAAGTCGGTGCGCGCCGAGGTCTTCCAGGCGGTGGGGGAGATCCGCACCAGCCTGCCCGGATCGAGGGCGGCCTCGGCGGACGGGTTCTCGGCGTAGGCGGGCGCGGCGGCGCCGTCCGGGCCCCAGCCGTCGCCCGGCAGCGCGACCAGCGCCCCGCACACCGCGAGCGCGGCGGCCGCGGCGAGCGCGGCCCTGGTGTGCTGACGGCGGCGCACCAGATCGGTGGGCCGGGCCTGGAGCGAACAGGGGTCGAACTCGGGGGAGTCGAGCAGCGGGCCCGGCGCGGGGATGTCGTCCGCGGTGGCCAGCGCGCCGCCCGGGTCGTCCACCCCGGCGGCCGTGAGCACCTTGCGCACCTCGGCGTCGGACAGCCGGTCCAGGCCGCGCAGCACACAGGCGGCCCGGGCCGGCCCGGACAGCGCGGACAGCCGCTGGTCCAGGGCGAGTTCGTCGGCGCCGCCGGAGCGCGGGAAGAGCCTGAGGCCCCACACCTGCGGCAGCAGCGGCGGCAGCTGGGACAGTTTGGGCAGACCCGCGCGGGGCCGGGCCGCCTCCAGCGCCGAACGCAGCACCCGCTCACGGAGGAAGGCGTACCCGGGGTCGGCGTCCCGGCGGCCGGCCTGGGCCGGGATCGTCGACCGCCGGCCGCGGCCCCGGGGCAGGGCCCGCTGGACCAGTGCGTGCGCGGTGAGCACCCGGCGGCTGCGGCCGAGACCGGGGGGCAGTACCAGGTAGGCGATGCGGACCAGCCGTGGGTAGTGCTCGACGAGCGCGGCCTCGGCCTGCTCGACGTCGACCGGGCCGGCTGCTCCGGAGGAGGCGGGTGCGTGGCGCTGGGCTACATCCTGTGACTGCACGTCCGGGAAAACGAGCGACGCGTTGATCGGTCACCGCCGGCCGGGTGGCCCGCCCCGGCGCGGCCCCGGATTTGAGCGCTCCGCGGCCGGGAGCCGTATCCGAAGGAGCTGACGCATGCTGTGGGCCACACGATCCGGAGGAACAGATGAGGCTGACCCGACCGATGCTCGCCGCCGCCGCGGTCCTCGCGCTGGGCGGCTGCGGCGCCGGCGGCACGACCGCGAAGGTGCCGCCGACCGCGACCGGCAGCCTGGAGAAGCTGGCCGCCGCGGTGCGCTGCACGCCGGACATGCAGACGGACGCCGACGAGATCCGCCAGGCCATCTGCGCCAACAAGGACGGCAAGTTCATCCTCGCGACCTTCGCCACCGACCGCGGCCAGCGCGAGTGGATCAACGACGCGAAGGACTACGGCGGTTACTACCTCGTCGGCCGCAAGTGGGTCGCCGTCGGCGACGACGGCACGGTCCGTGCGCTGCGGGGCACGCTCGGCGGTGATGTCGAGATGGGCACCGACCACCGCCATATGCACGGCGGCTGAGCGCGGCCCCGGGCACGCGGGAGGCCGGTGACGGGAGGGGGGCTTCCGTCACCGGCCTCGTTCACGGCCCGTCCGCGGGGTGGGGCGGGGTCAGGCGCAGTTCGCGCCGCTGTTGATGCAGTTCGCGATCCGGTTGGCCAGACCGCCGGTCGTGATGCTGATGAAGTCGTCGTGGTCCGTGGCCGGCTTGTGCAGCTGCTCCGGGAAGCCGTCCACCGCGTAGGCGTTCTTCACCTGGCCGTTCTGCACGGTCGGCGGGGTGATGTTGTAGACCAGCCGCATGGTCAGCTGCGGGATGGCCTTGAAGCCGTTCGGGCAGACCCCGCTCGCCGGGTCCGGGAAGGCCACGTGCGTACGGTGGTTGGCGCTGTCGATGTTCTGCCCGTCCCAGCAGCTCTGGAAGGCGAAGGTCCGCACCACCTTGCTGCCCTGCGGACAGATCGGGTACTGCTGCGTCAGCTGGACCTTGTTCTCGAAGCCGGTGCAGCTCCAGTGCGCGTTGGCGTTCGCCAGACCGTTGGTGGTGGTCTTGGCGTCACCGGTGATGATCCGCAGGAACTGCGGCATCGGCACCACCTTGCTCGCCGGGCTGCCCAC
Source organism: Streptomyces sp. NPDC127190 (assembly GCF_042672505.1). Lineage (NCBI taxonomy): Bacteria > Bacillati > Actinomycetota > Actinomycetes > Kitasatosporales > Streptomycetaceae > Streptomyces > Streptomyces sp. NPDC127190. The sequence continues at coordinate 27,034 of NZ_JBHXVE010000017.1, read as the reverse complement.
GTACTTGATCTGCGCGGCCACCGGGGTCAGGATCCGGCCGGCGTTGCCCTCCTTGCCACCGCCGAGGGCGTTCTGGTCGAAGTCCTGGGTGCCGTCCTGGACCCGGACCACCGGCCAGTAGTACGCCGACAGGTCGTTCTTGTTCTGGCAGCTGGTGCCGCCCTGGAGGAACGTCTGGTTGCTGGCGAAGGCGTTGATCTTCTGGTTGCCGACGTAGTCGTGCAGGTGGTGCGCGCCGTTGGTCACTCCGGGCGCCACGATGACGTTGTCGGTGTTGTGGTTCTTGTTGGCGTTCACCCCGCAGCGGGTGACGAACGTGCCCGTCGAGGCGTTGCCGGTCTGGCGCGGCTTGCCCTGGACGTTCGGGGCGACCTTGGTGATGTCCACGAAGTCCGCCGCGACGGGGCCGTTGCCGGCCTGGCCGCCGATGTTCTGCCCGGCACCGCCCTGCTGGCCGGCACCGCCCTGCTGGCCGGCACCGCCCTGCTGGCCGGCACCGCCCTGCTGCTGACCGCCGGTGTTGTTCTGCTGGCCACCGTTGTTCCCCCCAGCGGTGGTCTGGTTGGCGGACTGCGTCGTGCAGGAGGCGAGCTGGGCGAGCGAGTTGTCGAAGCTGCCGCCGGCGCGCTGGACGTCGATGCGGATCCGGTTGATCGTCGCCGACCGCTTTTCCTTGAGCGGGCCGACGATCGCGTTCTGCACGAAGCTGGGGTCCTTCGACTGCGCGTCCCGGGTGGAGGCGAGCCGGGTGTAGGCCTCGGTGATCTGCTTGTCGAGGTTCGACAGCTCCTGTGCGACACCCCAGCGGGCGGCGTTCGGCACGTTCGTCAGCTTCTGGCCGACGTCGGGGCAGGAGATGGTGGCGACCTGCGCCGTTGCGGCCTTCGTCTGGTTGCCTCCCCACATCTGATTGTCCGACTCGTGCGCCGAGGCGTAGAAGTTCGCCCAGAGCAGCCCGCCCCCACCGAGCGCTAGGGCCGCCGCTGCGGCTAGCGCCTTGGTGGCCGGTGGCGTACGGCGTTTGCGTGTGTTGCGTCCCATGGAACTCCTCTGACTTCCTTGCGGGGCGGCAGCGAGGCGCCCGACAGGAGTGAAGCGGCGCCCTTCCATACGGGCGCCGCCCCAAAGGTGTTCACCGGTCTCACAAATTCCCTTCGGAAACAGCGAGTTGGCTCGCCAGGGCCAGCACCCCGGCCTCCACGTCCGGATCCAGCCCGACGGCGGGCCGGTCCGGGCGGCGGGGCGCCTCGCCGCCGATCCCGGTCAGCCAGCGCCAGGTGTCCGCGACGGTCTCCGTCACCGGCCGGCACACCAGCCCGGTCTCCAGCGCCCGGGAGACGTCCGCCCCGTGCGCGCCGGCCCACTCCTCGCCGGGCGGCACCCAGACCGGCAGCTGGGTCCACGGTTCTATGCCGGCGGCCAGGATCGTCTCCGGGTCGGTCCAGCGCAGCTCGGCGCCCGCGCCGGTCACCTCGGCGCAGGCCCGCAGCAGTTCGCCCATGGTGGTGTGGCCGGGCGGGCTCACCAGGTTGTACGGCCCGCTCGCCCCCCGCTCCACCGCGCCGAGCAGCCACTGGGCGAGGTCGCGCACATCGACGTACTGGAGCGGCAGCCCGGCCGGTCCCGGCGCCAGGACCGGGCCGCCGCGGGCCGTCCGGGACAGCCACCAGGGCAGCCGGCCGACGTTCTCGTACGGGCCGAGGATCAGCCCGGCCCGCACCAGCACCGAGCGTGCGGCGCCGAACTCCGCCACGGCGGCCAGTTCACCGCCCCGCTTGTCCCGGGCGTAGTCGGACGTCCCGGCGTCGGCGGACGCCCCCTCGACCAGCGCGGCGGCGTCCTCGGCGACCCCGGGCGGCCAGGGCCAGGCGTACACCGAGCGGCTGGAGACGTACACATACCGTCCGGCCCGCTCCCGCAAGGCTCGTGCCGACCCCCGTACGGCACGAGGCTCACCGGACCAGGTGTCGACGACCGCGTCCCAGCTGCCCGGGTGCGCGGCGAGGGCGGCCAGGCCGTCCGGGGAGGCGCGGTCACCGGTCAGCGACCGCACCCCGGAGGGGGGCTCGCGGCGCCCCCGGTTGAAGACGGTCACCTCCCAGCCGCGGTCGAGCGCGGCCTCCACGACGGCCCGGCCCACGAACTCCGTACCGCCCAGCACCAGAAGTCTCATACCGGGGAGCCTGCCCGCCCGGGGGCGGGGCGGGAAGAGCGCTCTGCCGTCGGCAGAACGACGGGGTTCAGCGCCCGGCCGGCGGGGTGTACTTGTAGCCGACCCGGCGCACCGTCTGGATCGCCCGGCGGTGCTCGGCGCCCAGCTTGCGGCGCAGCCGGGCGACGTGCACGTCGACGGTACGGCCGTCGCCGACATGGCCGTACCCCCACACCGTGGAGACCAGCTGGTCGCGGGTGTGCACCCGATGCGGGTTGGTGACCAGGTGGGCGAGCAGCTCGAACTCCAGGTAGGTGAGGTCCAGTGCGCGGCCGTCGACGCCGGCGGTGCGCCGGGTGAGGTCGATGCGGACCAGGGGATCGGGCGGGCCGCCCGCGGCGTCGTCGGCTGGGTCCGGCACGGCGACCGGGTCCGGTACGGCGACGGGGGTGAACGGCGGGTGCTGGTCGGCGGGGACCAGCACCAGGTAGCCGACCATCGGCGGCCGGCCGGGCAGCGCGGGCAGGGTGTGCTGCGGGGCGGGCAGCCAGGTGGCGCCCGGCGGCAGCAGCTCCGCGATGTCGAAGGCCTCGTCCGGGGCGACGGCGCGCAGCCGGTGCCGGGCGCCGACGGGGGAGGGGGCGACGGGGGAAGGGGAGGGCAGGGAACGGGTGATCGCCATGAGAGGTCAGCTCTTTCGCGCGAGGAGTGCGTCGGGGACGTACGTCGTTTCGCGCCGACCGGGGCCGGGAGTTACGGCTTCAGCGGGTCCGCGCGGTGGTCGCGCGACAACACATCCGGTCGAAGTCGTGGTGCTGACGGGACGGCCAGAAGGGCTCGAGGTCGTGACGACCCGTCGCGAGGTTCTTCTGGAAGCCGGCCATGCGCCTATTGAAGCAGACCCGGTCCGCTCCGACGACCCTGGTGTCACCGGCAACTCGCGGACGGGGGAGCGGGGCAGGGCGGGCGCCGGGCATGCGGCAGGGGCGCCCGCCGTCACGGCGGGCGCCCCTGCGGACGAGCGGGCGGATCAGACCTGGCCGGCCTTCTCCAGGGCGGAGCAGCAGGTGTCCACCAGCAGGCGGGTCACCACGTACGGGTCGACGTTGGCGTTCGGACGGCGGTCCTCGATGTAGCCCTTGCCGTCCTTCTCGACCTGCCACGGGATGCGGACCGAGGCACCGCGGTTCGAGACGCCGTAGGAGTACTCGTTCCACGGGGCGGTCTCGTGCAGACCGGTCAGCCGGTCGTCGATGCCGGCGCCGTAGTTCTTGACGTGGTCGAGCGGCTTGGAGCCCTCGCCGAGCGACTCGCACGCGGTGATGATCGCGTCGTAGCCCTCGCGCATCGCCTTGGTGGAGAAGTTGGTGTGCGCGCCGGCGCCGTTCCAGTCGCCCTTGACCGGCTTGGGATCGAGGGTGGCGGAGACACCGAAGTCCTCGGCGGTGCGGTAGAGCAGCCAGCGGGCCACCCACAGCTGGTCGGAGACCTCCAGCGGGGCCAGCGGGCCGACCTGGAACTCCCACTGGCCGGGCATGACCTCGGCGTTGATGCCGGAGATGCCCAGGCCCGCCTTCAGGCAGTTGTCCAGGTGGGCCTCGACGATCTCACGGCCGAAGATCTCGTCGGCGCCGACACCGCAGTAGTAGCCGCCCTGGGGGGCCGGGAAGCCGCCCTCGGGGAAGCCCAGCGGGCGGGCGCCGTCGAAGAAGGTGTACTCCTGCTCGATGCCGAAGATCGGCTCCTGCGCGGCGAACCGCTCCGCGACCTCGGCCAGCGCGGCCCGGGTGTTGGAGGAGTGCGGGGTCATGTCGATGTCGAGGACCTCGCACAGCACCAGGATGTCGTCGCCGCCGCGGATCGGGTCCGGGCAGGTGAAGACCGGCTTGAGGACGCGGTCCGAGGAGTGGCCCTCGGCCTGGTTGGTGGAGGAGCCGTCGAAGCCCCAGATCGGCAGCGCGTCGAGACCGGCCGGGGAACCCGTGATGATCTTCGTCTTGGAACGGAGCTTGGCCGTCGGCTCGGTGCCGTCGATCCAGATGTACTCAGCCTTGAAGGTCACGGGGCCACATCCTTCGGGGGTGGGTCGGGCGCACCGGCGGGCGGGTGCTGCGGCGCTGCGGCACTGGGGCGCCGCTCGATCTGCCGCGCAGCTTGTCAACAGGCGGTTTCCCGGTCATTGCTCGAATGTGAACCCCGTGTTACCTGGTGGTTCTGTGCCGCGGGTCACGTTGTGAGGTGTCGGTGGGCGGGGTATGGGACGCCTCCGCCGCGGCCCGCCGCACCCCGTCGAGAAACCCGTGGATCGCGGCCCGCTCGCGCTCGTCATAGCCGCGCAGCAGCTCCAGGCAGCGCTCGATCAGCGGGCCGAAGAAGGACCGGCCGAGCGCGACGGCGCGTTCCTCCACCTCGATCACCACCCGCCGCCGGTCCCGTGTCCCACGCACCCGGCGTACGTGTCTGGCCCGCTCCAGCCGGTCCACGAGGGCGGTGGTGCCCGCCGAGTTCAGGCCGAGCGCGGCGCCGAGCCGTCCGGCGGTCAGCTCCTCGTCGGCCCGCCGCGCGTCCATGAGCGCGATCAGGGCGCGTACGTCCGTGGGGTGCATGCCGTGCTCCTGCGCGAACCGGCCGCTGTGCAGCCCCAGCTCGACGGCGACCGCCCGCAGCAGATGGACGGTCTCCAGCTCGGGTCCGGGTACCGGGTCCGTCTCCACAGGGCCTCCCCGCTACTATCTCGCTCGGCGAATATCTTGCTGAGCGAGATAATAGGGGGTTCTCCGATGGTTTCCACGGCCGGGTACGACGGCGACGCCTTCCGGGTTGCGTACGACAGGGTGCTGGCGAAATGGCCGGCGGACCGGGAGTCCCTGTTCGTCTCCACCCCCTTCGGGGACACCCATGTCAACGCCTGCGGCCCGCGCGACGCGCCCCCGCTGCTGCTCCTGCCCGGCGGCGACGGGGCGACCGCCGCTTCCTGGTACGCCCAGGCCGCCGAGCTGTCCCGGATCCGGCGGGTGTACGCCGCCGACCTGATCGGCCGCCCCGGCCTCGGCACCCCGGCCGACGCCCGCCCGCTGCGCACCGCCGACGATCTGGCGGCCTGGCTGGACGCCCTGCTCGACGGCCTCGGCGCCGGCGCCGCCGACGTGGGCGGACACTCGTACGGCGGCTGGATCGCCCTGCACCACGCGCTGCGCTCCCGCGCCCGGGTACGCCGGCTGTTCCTCCTGGACCCGACCCAGTGCTTCGCCGGGTACCGGAAGTCCTACCTGCTGCGCGCGCTGCCGATGCTGCTCGGGCCCACACCCGGCCGGGTCCGTGCCTTCCTGGAGTGGGAGACCGGGCGGACGGACCTGGACCCCGACTGGCTGCGGCTCCAGGAGGCCGCCGCCGGCTTCCCCGCCGAGCGGCCGGTGACCGGCCCGCGCCCGGCGCCGGACGCGCTGCGCGCGCTGGACCTGCCGGTCCTGCTGCTCGTGGCCGCGAACAGCAGGACCCATGCGGCGGGTGAGGTGGCCGGCCGGGCGCGCGCACTGCTGCCGCGCGTGCGGACGGCGATCCTGCCGGGGGTCTCCCACCACGCGCTGCCCCAGTCCGCGGGGCCCGACGACGACGTGGCCGGCCGCCTCACCGCGTTCCTGTCCGGATCCTGAGCCTCACCCCACCTTCTCGATCAGCGCGTGCCGGATCAGGAACTTGCCGGGCTCCCTGACCTGTTCGAAGGCCGCGTTGTTGAGCAGCACGCAACTGCCGGAGACGGAGGTGACCTTCACCGTCGTGGACTTGTTGTTGTCCAGGTTGGTGACCTTCAGGGTCGTACCCGCCGGGAACTGCCCGCTGGACGCGGCCGGGGCACCGGCCTCGCCGGACAGGGTCACGGTGGAGCCCTTGCAGACCTGCTGACCGGACTGCGCGCCCGCCTGTCCGGCGGCCTGCTGGCCCTGCTGTCCGCCGGCCTGCTGGCCCGCCTGCTGCGAGGCTTGTCCGCCGGCCTGCTGCGAGGCTTGGCCGCCCGCCTGCTGCCCGGCCTGTCCGGCGGTGCCGTTCTGCGCAGTCTGGGAGCCCTGAGCCGACTCCCCGACGGTGCATCCGGCAGCCTTCTGCTGGACCTTGATCTGGTCGATCACCGCCTGCCGGTTGGCGATCCGGGCCGCCGACTGGCTGTCCGGATGCGCCTTCTGGCCGTCGATGAACTTCTGGTTGTTGCCGAGCGCCGTGGCCAGCCCCTGGCACACGCCCGCGTCCCCGGCCGACAGCGTCCGCGCGTGCTGGGCACCGGGCTGGGCGGCGTTCGACGTGGTGGCCAGCGCGAAGGCACCGCCACCGGCCACCGCCGCGGCGCTGACGAGCAGCGCGATCTTCTTCTTCGTACCGAGAGTTCTCCTGCGCGACATGCGCGCCTCCTGAAAGAGGTAGGGGAGCGTACGTCGCTAGGTACGAGATACCGAACAGGGTTGCTCAGCCGCTGAAGCGCTTACCCAAGTAACCTGAGTCACAGGGGAGTTGAGCGGCGCTCAGCTCTTGTTGTGCGCCAGGGCCTCGCGTACGGCCTCCTCGGTGCGGGCGACCAGGGCCGTACCGTCGTCGGCGGTGATGATCGGCCGCTGGATGAGCTTCGGGTGCTCGGCGAGCGCCGTGATCCACCGCTCCCGCGACTCCGCATCCCGCGGCCAGTCCTTCAGCCCCAGCTCCTTGGCGGCCTGCTCGCCGGTGCGGGTGATGTCCCACGGCTCCAGGCGCAGCCGCTCCAGTACGGCCCTGATCTCGTCCGCGCTCGGCACGTCCTCCAGGTAGCGGCGGACGGTGTAGTCGGCGCCCTCGGCGTCGAGCAGGCCGATCGCGCTACGGCACTTGGAGCAGGCGGGATTGATCCAGATTTCCATGCGCGCCACGCTACCCGGGCTCCGGCGGCAGCAGCCGCAGTGCCTCCAGGGCCACGGCGAGGTCGGCGACCGCGCGGGGATCGCGCAGGCAGCGGCCGGTCAGCTCCTCCAGCCGGCGCAGCCGGTAGCGGACGGTGTTGCGATGGCAGTACAGCCGCCGCGCCGCGTCGGCCGCCGAACCCCCGGCCGCGTACCAGTGGTCCAGGGTCTCCAGCAGCCGGCCGCTCTCCTCCGGCGGCAGCTCCAGCACACGCGCGAACACCGCCCGCGCGATCCGGCCGGCCTCGTCCAGGGACGCGGCCACGAGCGTGGCGACCGGGCTGTCGTCGAACCGTACGACGCCCGCCGCCCCCTTCGGCAGCCGCGCCAGGCACAGCCGGGCCAGCCGCAGCGCCCGGGGCGTGTCCCGCAGCGCGGAGTAGGCGGGGCTGACCCCCACCCGGGAGGCGGTGAAACCGCCGAGGACGCGCAGCACCGCCTCCTCGCCGTCCGGGCCCGCGGGTGCCACCACGCCGATCTGCGCGTCGGGCAGCAGCCGCCAGGCCGAGCGGATCCGCTCCGCCTGGAGCCGGGGCTCGATCCCGGGCAGCCCCTCCCGGCCCGGCGCGGGCACCCCGGCCGCCACCACGACGAACGGCCCCTCGGCCGGCAGCCCGAGCGCGTCGGCCGCCTCCCACACGGTGGTGCGGTCGGTCAGCACCCCCGTGAACAGGGCCTCGACCAGCGCGGACCGCTCGCGCTCCCGCTGGAGCAGCAGCTCCGAGGCGGTCTCCCGGTAGGCGTCACTGGCGGCCGCCGCCAGCCCCTCGTTCATCCACCACGCGGCCAGCGCGACCACGGTGTCGGTGGTGACGGCGTCCGCGGTGCGGGCCTCGGCCGCCAGCTCGGCCCACAGGAACTCCGAGCCGACGCGGTAGGCGTGCAGCAGCTCCCCGAGCGGCGCACCCTCGCGGGCCGCTCTGCGGCCGGTCTCCCGGGCCGCCTCCGGACCGGCCGGGCAGCCGTCGGCCAGCTGCCCGAAGACCAGCTCGGCGTTGCGCCGGCAGGAGGCCGTCAGCTCCTCGAAGGCGACGGGCCCCCGGCCGCCGTAGTAGCCGACCTCGGCGCGGATCCGGCGGGCCATCCGCAGCCCCAGGTCCGGCGCGCGGCCCAGCAGCACGGCGGCGACCGGCGCGATCGCGGGCGGGGGCGGCGGTATGCGGGTCATGACCGGGAGGTTACGCAGCGCCGCGCGCCCCACAAGACCGTTGTGCGCCGGGACAGTTGGACCGGCCCGGCACGGTGCGCGGGCACATGGCCCGCCGGGCCTGGGCCCACCACGATGTCCACACCGTTACCGGCCGGTATCGAACGTGACGTCCGTCGTGAGCCTCCCCAGGAGTGACCGTGCCCAGAGCCGCACTGAACCGACCGAAGCCGACCGCGGTGCAGAGAATGTCCGCCCTGGTCGGCGGAGCCCTGCTCGCCACCGCCCTCACCACCACCGCCCACGCGGACACCACTGCCGCGAGCGGCACCGACCCGGCCGCCGGCACCTATGTGGCGCTCGGCGACTCCTACGCCGCCGGCGCCGGCATCCCCGGACAGTCCGCCGGGCTGTGCATGCGCTCCGACCACGACTACGGCCGGCTCGTCGCGGCCTCCCTGACCCCGGCCGGCTACCGGGACGTGACCTGCGCCGGGGCGAAGACCGGCGCGCTCACCACCGCCCAGACGGACGCCGGCTCGGCGGTCAACGGCCCCCAGCTCGACGCCGTCGCACCGGACGCCACCCTGGTCACCGTCACCGTCGCGGGCGACAACCTCGGCACGTCCGACTTCGGGTTCGGCGACGTCGCCGCCACCTGCTCCGGCCTGTCCGTGACCGCCCCGCTCGGCACCCCGTGCCGCGACTACTACCAGGACACCCTCACCGAGCGGCTCCAGGCCGCCGGGGCGGAACTGGGCAGCGCCCTCCGGCAGATCCGCGCCCGCGCCCCCCGGGCCCGGGTGCTGGTCGTCGGCTATCCGGCGGTACTGCCCGACGACCCCACCCGGTGCCTCGGCAAGATGCCCATCACCACCGGGGACCTCACGTTCCTGCGCACCGTCCTGGGCGACCTGAACGACACGGTCGCCACCGCCGCCCGCGCCGACGGCGACACCTACGTCGACACCCTGACCCCGACCCTGGGTCATGACGCCTGCTCCGCCGCCCCCTGGATCGAGGGGCTCCTCCCCGCCTCGCCCGCCCTGCCGCTGCATCCGAACGCCACGGGGGAAGGCGCCATCGCGGCCGCGGTGCTGCACGCCCTCGGCCGCTGACCCCCCGGCGTGTTCGAATTCCGACCGCCTCATCCGCACCTTCCGAACCTCGTGTGACACAGCGCCAATTTCCAGCTTGACCTGGGAGTTCGCGCACTCCGCGACCATCCCGTTGTCAGTGCCCGGCAGTAGAATGGAGGCAGTGTTCGAGGGGGTCACCGGAACCCTGGACGGCCCCCTGACCGCGACAGGAGGATGCCTGTGCCCGCTGCCGCTCTGAAGCCGAAGCCCTTGCCGACCCAGTCCACCGCCAAGCGTTCCGTGCTGTTCGACTCGCCGTACGAGCCCGTGGTGAAGCGGCCGCTGCCGGCCGGACGGCCGCGCGACTGGTACGTCACGCACAACCGGCGGCTGAAGGCCATGCGCCTCGCCATAGCCCTGCTCGACTCCGGTGTCTACGCGCCGAACCAGGCGGGAGACGAGGCGATCCGCAGCACCGCCGAGCGGATCGGTGTGCATCCGCCGTCCGCCACCACCTGCCACATGGTGCGCGCCCTGCTGCGCTACAGCCGATGAGGTACGGCGCCGGACGCCCCGTGACCCGGGGCGCCCGGCGCCGGTCTCAGGCCGACAACTCCCGCTCCAGCGGCGTCCGGAAACGCGGGATGATCCGCGTCGCCCCCACCCAGGCCCGCAACCGCTCCGCCTCCCGCGCGATCGCCGCCTCGCCCTCCGCGCCGACGCCGTCCGCGAGGATCCGCCACACGACCTCCCCGTCCGCGCGCCGGGCCCAGCCGCCCACCACCCGGCCGTTCCACCACACCGTCGGCCCCACGTTCCCGCTGCGGTCGAACAGCTGCGGCCGCAGGCCCGGTTCGAGGTACCAGTCCCGCTGCTGCCAGCCCATGGCCGTCGGGTCGAGAGCCGGCAGCAGCGCCGCCCACGGCTCTTCCGGGGCCTGCACCGGGTCCGTGTCGCCGTCCGCCACATAGCCCGTGCCCTCCGCCAGCGACACCTCACGCGCCCCGATCGCCGTCAGCGCCCCGCGGACCTCGCTCACCCGCCACCCCGTCCACCACTTCAGATCCGCCTCGGTGGCCGGGCCGCAGGCTCGCAGCCAGCGCTCCAGCAGCCGCGCCCGGGCCACACCGCCGTCCAGCTCCGGATGCGGCGGGGCCGGCGCCCAGCGGAACTGCCCGGAGGTCCAGGAGCCGAGCGGCCGCCCGCGGACGACCTTGCCCTCGACCCCGAGCACGCGCAGCAGCCGCGAACACACCGTGTGCACGCCCTCGTAGCTCTTGCCCGCGCCGTACACGAACTGCTCGCGCAGCCGCGGCTCGTCCGCCGACAGCTCCGCCGCGGTCGCCTGGCCCCGCCGCTCCAGCGCGGCCAGCGTCGCCTTCTCCACCTCCGCCAGCCAGTCCGCGTCCGGGGCGCCCGCCCGGGCCATGTCCCGGAGCAGGTGCGCCCGCTCCCGCGCGGCCACCGCCAGCCCCGTCGAAGCGTGCACGACCGCCGTCAGCTCGGCCGGGAACACGAACACGGTGTGCCGCATGCCGTGCATCCGGACCAGCGTGCGGTCCTCGTACAGCGCCCGCTCCGTCTCCGGGACCGTCCGCGCCGGGTCGGCCAGGCGCGCGGCCAGCGCCAGATACACCGTCGCCGGGTCCGTGCCGTGCAGGGCCACCAGCGCGCCGGCGACCTCCTCCGGCCGCGCCGCCCGGACCGCCCCCGCCAGCCGGTGCCGCACCGCCAGCCGGGCCCGCCGCTCCTCCACGCCGATGTGCCGCATGCCGCCATCCCCTCACGCCGATCCCTGTCTGCATGGTCGCGCACCGCACTGACAGCGGCCCCGGTCTCCCGTCACCTGTTCGGCGTAATCCGCGTGCGGCCGGCTCCTCCCGCGCCTTCACTGCGAGCAGGAGCTGCGCGGGAGGAGCCGAGGGAGGCCGCCGTATGAGTACTCCGGAGGACCGCGCCCGGCGCGGCAAGGAGGCCCGCAAGCGCGTCGCCCGTTCCGCGCACGCCCTCTGGCTGCCGTCCGCCGAGCGCCCCGACCCGGTCGCCGTACTGGAACGGCAGGGCCGCGACCGGCTCCCGGAGCTGCTGCCCGTGCGGTACGGCCGGATGGCCGCCTCCCCGCTCGCCTTCCTGTGCGGCGCCGCGGCGGTGATGGCCGCCGACCTGGCCGCCGCCCCGCACACCGGTCTCACCGTGCAGCTGTGCGGCGACGCCCATCTGCTGAACTTCGGCCTGTACACCGCCCCCGACCGCACCCTCCTGTTCGACCTGGACGACTTCGACGAGACCTTCCCCGGCCCCTTCGAATGGGACGTGAAGCGGCTCGCCGCCAGCGTCGCCGTCGCGGCCCTGGAGAACGGCCACGGCAAGGGCGCCGCGCGCACCGCCGCCCGGGCCGCCTGCGCCGGCTACCGCACGACCGTCCGCCGGCTGGCCGGACTCGGCGAACTGGCCGTCTGGCACGAGCGGATCGACACGGCGAGCCTGCGCCCCCTGGTCCGCTCCGGACGGCGCCGGGCGCGGGCCGGGGCCACGCTCACCCGGGCCCGCCGCCGCACCCACCTGCCGGCCCTCGGCAAACTCACCGAGCTGGTGGACGGGCGGTGCCGGATCATCCACGACCCGCCGCTGCTGGAGCCCGCCGGTGCCCCGGACACCGCCTCCCTGCGCAAGCTCTTCAGCGACTACCGCTCCACCCTCCCCGAGGAGCGCCGCAGCCTCCTCGACCGCTACCGCTTCGCCGACGCCGCCCGCGAGGTCGTCGGCGTCGGCAGCGTCGGCATGCGCTGCTTCCTCGTGCTGCTCGCCGGACGGGACGCGGGCGACCCGCTGTTCCTGCGGATCAGGGAGGCGCGGACCTCGGTGCTGGAGGAGCATCTGCCGAGCGGGCCGTACGTCCACCCCGGGGACCGGGTCGTCGCCGGGCAGCGGCTGCTCCAGGCCGGTGCCGACCTCTTCCTCGGCGCCGCCACCGGCCCCCAGGGCCGCGCCTTCTACTGGCGGCACCTGCGCCAGGCCAAGGGCGGCGCGGTGGACGTGGCCGGCCTGGGCCCGGCGGCCCTGGCCGGCTACGCCCGGCTGTGCGGCAGCGTCCTGGCCCGCGCGCACGCCCGCTCCGGCGACCGGGTCGCCATCGCCGCCTACCTCGGCGGCGCCGACACCTTCGACCGCTCGGTCGCCGACTTCGCCCTCGCCTACGCCGACCGGACCGCCGCCGACCACGGCACGCTCGGCGCGGCCATCGCGGCGGGCGTGGTGACGGCGGCGCCGGGCCTGTGAGGGCGGGGCCCGGCCTGTGAGGGCGCGGGACGGCGAACGCGCCGGGTAGCGACACGGGCCGTGGAATCCGGCACGGGCCGCGGAAAACCGGATGCAGCCGCGCTCCCGCTCTCCCTACGCTGAACAAACGGCACGAAGCCGACACCCTCCCCTTCCGCCACCGGCACCCAAGGAGGTCCGTCATGCGTGGCATCGTCGCGACCGGGACTGCCGTCCTGGTCATCCTCGGTATCGGAGACCATCTGTGGTGGCTCGCCGCCGTAGCGCTGCTCTATCTCTACGCCACGCACGGCCGCGGATCACCCGGCACGACCGGCACGACCGGCACGACCGGTGCGGCCCCGCCCGCGCCCGGCGCCGGTGCGCTGCCGGACAGCTACCGGGCCTACCGCGAGCGCCGCGACCGGCAGGCCCGCTGGGAGCGCCGCTACCGCCGTGAGCGCCCCTACGAGGCCCGCCGTCAGGAGCAGCAGAAGAGCAGGTGAGCCAGGGCGTCCCCGGTCACAGTCCGGGGGCGCCCCACACCGGGAACCAGCGGGCGAGGTCCGGCTCGATCCGCAGATCGTCCGCGAGCGCCGCCTTCACCTGGAGCTCCAGCGCGCTGTTCCGCCGCTGCCCGCCGCCCGGCAGCGGCGCGAAGGGATAGAAGCTCCCCCGCTTGTACAGATACACCAGCGCCAGACTGCGGCCCCCGTCGTCCCGGAACCCGGCCAGCGAGCACAGCAGCTGCGGGCCGAAGCCGTTGGCCTCCATCGAGCTGTTCACCGCGTGCAGGTCGTTGACCAGCTGCGGGAGCTGGTCGGGGGAGCGCTGGGACACCAGCCAGGAGTAGCCGTAGTCGTCCCGCCGCAGGTCCACCGGGGGACCGGTGCGCTCGGCGTCCGCGTCGAGCAGCGCCTGCACCTCCCGGTGGGTCTGCTCGAAGGCCGCGCCCTCCACCGTGGCGAAGCACACCGCCCCGCCGCCGGTCGGGGTGAAACCGGCCGCCGCCTGGAGGGTGACGGCGGCCGACGGCAGCGCGAACAGCTGGTCGAGATCGGGCGCGACCGGTTTCGTACGCCCCAGCAGGATGTCCAGCAGCCCCAACGCTCAGCCCGCCTTCCGCCGACGTGTCACGGTCATTCGCCCGCCCCGGGGACGGCCGCTTCGCCCAGCTCCGCCGAGATCCGGCCCAGCTGTGCCAGACGCTGCTCCAGGGTCGGATGGGTGGAGAAGAACCGCTCCAGCCCGGGCTCCTTGCCGGCGGCCGGGGTGAAGTAGAACGCGTTGAACGCCTGGGCGGTGCGCAGATCCTTGGTCGGGATCCGGGCGATGTCCCCGGAGACCTTGGTCAGCGCGGACGCCAGCGCCGAGGGCCGGCCGGTCAGCTGGGCGGCGGCGCGGTCGGCGGCCAGCTCCCGGTACCGGGACAGCGCCCGGATCAGCAGGAAGCTGATCGCGTACACGGCCGCGGAGACACCGAGCACGGCGGCGAACACGACGGCCGTGTTCTGGTCCCGGCGGCCTCCGCCGAACACCTGTGAGTAGAAGGCGAACCGCACGATCAGCCCCGCGATCACCCCGAGGAAGGAGGCGATCGTGATCACGGCGACGTCCTTGTGCGCCACGTGCGACAGCTCGTGCGCGAGCACGCCCTCCAGCTCGGCGGGGTCCAGCCGGCGCAGCAGCCCGGTCGTCACACAGACGACGGCGTGATCGGGATTCCGCCCGGTCGCGAACGCGTTCGGCATGTCCATCTCGGACACCGCGACCACCGGCTTGGGCATGTCCGCGATCGCGCACAGCCGGTCGACCACCGCGTGCAGCTCGGGATACTCCTCCCGCTCCACCACCCGGCCGTGCATCGCGAACATGGCGATCCGGTCGGAGAACCAGAACTGCGCCACGAACATCGCCCCGACCAGGACGACGACCAGCAACCAGGACTTCAGCAGCACGATCAGGGCAGCTACGAAGCCCACGTACAGCAACCCGAGCAGGAACAGCGTGAGACCCATGCGCATGGTCAGTCGCCGGTCGCTCCGGAAGCGGCTCTGCATTGTGCATCACCCCGCAGTCAGGCACTCGTCCCGCTGTCCAGTGTGCACCTCCGGACCGCCATGAAGCGCTCCCGATCGGCCCTAGGACCAGCAAAAGGCCGCCGGCGTGTCCCGGGCGCGGCACGAGGGGCACCCCGGCCGCCCCGGAGAAATCAACCCAGCAGCACCCGGATCCGCGCCCGCAGCCGTCCATCCGGATCTCCGAGCAGGCCGGCGGCCGAGGGCAGCCGGGGCATCGAGCACCCGCAGCCCGGCCACCGCCCGCACCCCCTCAGTACGAGGAACGCATCTGCGCGTACCCCAGCAGCACTATCACCGCGGCCACGCAGCCGAGCACCACGACCGTCGACACCCACGACGAGCGTCGCGGCCCCACCGGATCCGGGTCGGCGCGGAAGGGCGCCGGATTCGGCGGGTTCTCCTTCCACCGCGCGGCCAGCATCCGAGCCCGCGCCGAAGGCTCCTTGTGCTCAGCCGAGTTCGCCCACCTGTGGTCGAACTCGCCCTCCCAGCCGTCCAGTTCAGACATCCCCGTTCAACCTCTCTCGTCCGACAGAGTCAGGAGGGATGATCCCCCGAGAGTAGGAAGCATGGAAAGCCGGGAAGGTTGTGCGGCGCCGGTGGAGAGGGCGGCCTGGCTCAGCGCAGGGCCGTCACGGACGGTACGACCACGCCGTACAGGTCCGCGAGGGTGGCCAGGGCGCTGTGGTGGAGCTCGGGGGCCTGGACGGTGGCCACGGGGGTGGACAGGGGGCGGGTTGCGCAGGCGTCGGCGACGACCGTGGGGCGGTTGCCGCGGAGGAAGGCGCCCTGGGCGGTGAAGGTCACGCACATGTGGGTCATGAAGCCGGCGATGATCACGTCCTGGTGGCCGGCCGCGTCGACATGGGCGCCCAGGTCGGTGTCACGGAACGCGTCGGGTGCCCCCTTGACCACCACGGCCTCGCCCTCGGCGGGCGCGACGCGCGGGTGGATCCGGCCGATGTCGGCGCGGATGTCGTAGGGGGTGCCCGGGCCGCCGTCGTGTATGACGTGGACGACCCTGGCGCCGGCCTCGCGGGCCCGGGCCAGCAGCTCGGCGCCGGCGTCGAGCGCGGCCTCCCAGCCCGTCAGTTCCAGGACTCCCCGGGTGTAGGTGTTCTGGTAGTCGACCAGGATCAGCGTCGAGGCGGCCAGTGAGGCCGGGGTCGGGTCGAGGTCGTTGAGGTCGCGCAGCGTTGTCGATTCCATGCCCCTCACGCTAGGAGCGCTCCCGCTATGGCGACAATGTCGGGTGACTTGCAGATTCGGACATCGAGAAGGAGAGGGACGAGGTGGGGGAGGAGCGCGTGGTCGTCGTGCTGCTGTTCGAGGGGGTCGATCTGCTCGATGTCACCGGGCCGCCGGAGGTGTTCGCGCTGTTGCGCCGGGAGACGGAGGAGGCCGGCGGTTACCGGGTCGCGCTGGCGGCCGCGGGCCTGGACCCGGTCACCACCTCCGCCGGGGTGCGGGTGCTGCCGGACCTCACCTTCGAGCAGGCCGCCGAGGGCCCCATCGACACCCTGCTGGTGCCCGGCTCGGTCGACGTCGACGAGCACCGGCGGGTCCATGCCCGGACCGACGCGGAGGTGGTCCGGTGGGTGGGGATCCTCGCCGAACGCGCCCGGCGCATCGCCTCCGTCTGTGTGGGCGCCCACCTGCTCGCCGCCGCCGGACTGCTCGACGGCCGGCGCGCCACCACCCACTGGTCGACGGCACAGCAGCTGGCCGCCGAGCACCCGTCCGTCGAGGTCGACGCCGACCCGATCTTCATCCGCGACGGCAAGGTGTGGACCGGCGCGGGCATCACGGCCTGCCTGGACCTCTCCCTCGCCCTGGTCGCCGAGGACTTCGGCGAGACCGTCGCGCTGCGGGTCGCCCGGCAACTGGTGATGTACCTGAAGCGGCCGGGCGGCCAGAGCCAGTTCAGCGTCCCCCTCGAACCCGTCTCGACCACCCGCCGCATGGACGAGCTGCGCCGCCATGTCACCCGGCACGCCACCGGCCGGCTCACCGTCGCCGACCTCGCCGCCCACGCCCATGTCAGCGAGCGCCAGCTGACCCGCCTGTTCAAGACCGAACTGGGCACGACCCCGGCGTCGTACATCGAGTCGGCCCGGGTCGAGGCGGCCCGCAACCGGCTGGAGACCACCGACGACACCCTGGAGCGGGTGGCCGCGGCCTGCGGGTTCAACACCGTCGACACCCTCATCCGCGCCTTCCGCCGCAAGCTCGACACCACCCCGACGGAGTACCGCAGCCGGTTCCGGCACACGGGCTGAGCCGGCCGGGGCCGGCGAACGCGGCGGGGGCCGCCACCCTTGCGGATGACGGCCCCCAGAGGCGCTCGGCGGTGTCGATCACACGTCGAAGTACAGCTCGAACTCGTGCGGGTGCGGACGCAGCTGGAGCGGGGCGATCTCGTTGGTGCGCTTGAAGTCGATCCAGGTCTCGATCAGGTCGGACGTGAACACGTCGCCCTGGAGGAGGAACTCGTGGTCGGCCTCGAGCGCGTCCAGGACGGCGTTCAGCGAGGTCGGGACCTGGGCGACGTTCGCGTGCTCCTCCGGAGCCAGCTCGTACAGGTCCTTGTCGATCGGCTCGGCCGGCTCGATCTTGTTCTTGATGCCGTCCAGACCCGCGAGGAGCAGGGCCGAGAAGGCGAGGTACGGGTTGCCGGAGGAGTCGGGCGCGCGGAACTCGACACGCTTGGCCTTCGGGTTCGAACCCGTGATCGGGATACGCATGGCGGCGGAGCGGTTGCGCTGCGAGTACACCAGGTTGATCGGCGCCTCGAAGCCCGGCACCAGGCGGTGGTACGAGTTCACCGTCGGGTTGGTGAAGGCCAGCAGCGACGGGGCGTGCTTGAGGATGCCGCCGATGTAGTAGCGGGCGGTGTCCGACAGGCCCGCGTAACCGGCCTCGTCGTAGAACAGCGGGTCGCCGTTGGACCAGAGGGACTGGTGCACGTGCATGCCCGAGCCGTTGTCACCGAAGATCGGCTTCGGCATGAAGGTCGCGGTCTTGCCGTTGCGCCAGGCCACGTTCTTCACGATGTACTTGAAGAGCTGGAGGTCGTCGGCCGCGGCGAGCAGCGTGTTGAACTTGTAGTTGATCTCCGCCTGGCCGGCCGTGCCCACCTCGTGGTGCTGGCGCTCCACCTTCAGGCCGGACTTCTCCAGCTCCAGGGAGATCTCGGCACGCAGGTCGGCGAAGTGGTCGACCGGCGCGACCGGGAAGTAGCCGCCCTTGTAGCGGACCTTGTAACCGCGGTTGTTCTCCACCGCACCGGTGTTCCAGGCGCCCGCCTCGGAGTCGATGTGGTAGAAGGACTCGTTCGCGGAGGTGGCGAAGCGCACCGAGTCGAAGACGTAGAACTCCGCCTCGGGACCGAAGTAGGCGGTGTCCGCGATGCCGGTCGAGGCGAGGTAGGCCTCGGCCTTCTTCGCCACGTTGCGCGGGTCGCGGGAGTACTGCTCGCCCGTGATCGGGTCGTGGATGAAGAAGTTGATGTTGAGGGTCTTGTCGCGGCGGAACGGGTCCACGCGGGCGGTGGAGAGGTCGGCGCGCAGGGCCATGTCGGACTCGTGAATGGCCTGGAAGCCGCGGATCGACGAGCCGTCGAAGGCGAGCTCCTCGTCCGGGTCGAACGCCTCAACGGGCACCGTGAAGTGCTGCATGACGCCCGGCAGGTCGCAGAAGCGGACGTCGACGAACTTGACGTCCTCGTCCGCGATGAACTTCTTGGCCTCGTCGGCGTTCTGGAACATCCAGCTCCTCCTACTCCCGACCGTCCTCGCCGGGGTGGTAGATCGTTCGTGCGGCCAGTGCGGTGGCACACGCTGGTCTCGACCCTAGGGATGGGTGATTTCTCGGGCGTGACTCGTTTGTTTCGCAGAAGTTAACCGGCCACGCTTCCACCGTAGCCCCGGGACACCCCGCCGTACCCCGGTCATTTCGGGCACAGTACCGTGGTCGCGTGGACAACAGGCAGGCAATCGGATCGTGGCTCTCCGGGCCCCGCGCGGCCATGGAAGAGGCCGGTGCGGACTTCGGCTACCGGGGTGAGCAGCTGGGGCTCCCGGAGCAGGGGCCGAACTCGATCGCCCGGCCCGGGCGGCGGCTCGGCGCGCTGCTCGTGGACTGGGGGCTGTGTGTCTTGATCGCATACGGCCTGATCACGCACGGCAACGGCCCGGCTACCAGCAACTGGGCACTGGGCATCTTCTTCGTGCTGAGCGTGCTGACCGTCGGCACGGTCGGCTCCACTCCGGGTAAGCGGATCTTCGGCCTCCGGGTCGTCGCCCTGGAGACCGGCACGGTCAGCCCGCTGCGCTCCCTGTTCCGCTCGGTCCTGCTCTGCCTGGCCATCCCGGCGCTGATCTGGGACCGGGACGGGCGAGGACTCCACGACCGCCTCGCGAAAACGGTCGAGGTCCGCATCTAACACCGGCCGAGGCCAGGACCACACCGATCCGGCACCGGTCCCAGTACCGGCCGCCGACCTGCGCAGCGCCGACGCCCGGCATCGGGCCACCGGTCCGTACCTGCACCGGTCTCCACGGCCGGGACCCGCACGTCGGCCACCGGTCCGGACCCGTGCCGGTCGGCCACTGCGCCCGGACTCCCGCTGGTCGGCGACCCGCCCGGCGTCGGCCCAGGTCCCGGGCGCCTGCGCCGATCCCGCTTCAGCCCCTGCCGCACCGTCCCCCGAAGCTCGGCCTCCCGCATCCGCCGACGCCGCCTGCGCTCTCATGGGTCGGCCCCGGTCCAGACCCGCACACCGGCCACCGGTCCGGACCCGCACCGGCCGGGACCCGCATACCGGCCCCCGGCCGGAACCGTAGCGGTCGGCCCCCGGCCCGACCCCGCACCGGTCGGCCCCCGGCCCGACCCCGCACCGGTCGGCCCCCGGCCCGACCCCGCACCGGTCGGCCCCCGGCCCGACCCCGCACCGGTCGGCCACCGGCCCGACCCCGCACCGGTCGGCCCCCGGACAGAACCCGCACGGGTCGGCCACCGGGCTCGGACTCCCGCTGGTCGGCGACCCATCCGGTGTCGGCCCGGCCCCCGCACCCTCTCCGCGTCGGCCCGGCCCCCGCACCCACCCCGCGTCAGCCCCTGTCGCACCGTCCGCCGAAGGTCGGCCTCCCGCATCCGCTGACGCACACCGGCCACGGGCCGGATCTGCACCGGTCGGCCACCGGCCGGGGCCCGCACCGGCCGACCACCGGCCCGCCCCCGCACCGGCCGGTCACCGGCCCCCCCGGCCGGCCGGCGACCCACCCGGCGCCGGCCTGACCCCCGCGCGCGCCGCACCCACCCCGCCTCAGCCCCGCCCCAACCCCACCCCGCCTCAGCCCCGCCTCAACCCCACCCCAGCCCCACCCCAGCCCCCTCACCCCAACCCCAGCACCTCCCGCACCACTCCCCGCAGCTCGGCCTCCGCGTCCGTCGGGGCGTCCTGCGTCCGCCAGGCCACGAAGCCGTCCGGGCGGATCAGTACCGCGCCGTCGGCCGTCGTGCCGTGGGACTCGGTCCAGTCGGTGTCGCAGTGCAGGTCGGCGTCCGGAGCGGTGGCGGGGCCGATTCGGTAGGGCTCCAGACGTACCCCGTCCGTCTGGGCGGTCCGGTGCGCCGCCCGCTGCCACTCCGCGCCCGCCGGGGTCGACGCGTCGCTGAGCAGGACCAGTGACCGCTCGTACAGGTCCAGGGTGGACAGGCGGTCGCCCGCGCGGTGCAGCCACAGGTGGGGGGCGCGGGTGCCCGGCTCGCCGGACAGGCTGAGGCCCTCGGGGACGACGGGCTGGGACCGGTCGGCGCCGACGACCGCGCCGTCCGGGTAGCGGTGGCCGAGGACGACGTTGAGGATGCCGCCGCGTCTGCCGCCGCCGATGCCGGGGGCCGGGGCGAAGCCCGGGTGGCTGTGTTCCACCGAGCGGGCCGAGGCACGGGCGCTGGTGGCGAGGGCGACCGGGCGGCGCTCGGCGTCGTAACTGCCGAGCAGGCCGGGGCCGGCCCAGCCGTCGACGACGGCGGCGAGCTTCCAGGCCAGGTTGTGGGCGTCCTGGATGCCGGTGTTGGAGCCGAACGCGCCGGTCGGGGACATCTCGTGGGCGGAGTCGCCGGCCAGGAAGACCCGCCCGTCGGCGTAGGCCGCGGCGACCCGTTCGGCGGCGCGCCAGGACGCCTTGCCGGTGATCTCCACGTCGAGGTCGGGGACACCGACGGCGCGGCGGATGTGCCGGCGCAGCCGTTCCTCGGTGAACTCGTCCAGCGTCTCGCCGTGCTCGGGGTGCCAGGGGGCGTGGAAGACCCAGCGCTCCTTGTTGTCGACGGGCAGCAGGGCGCCGTCCGCCTCCGGGTCGGTGAGGTAGCAGCAGATGAAGCGGCGGTCGCCCACCACGTCGGCGAGGAGCTTGGAGCGGAAGGTGACGCTCACGTTGGCGAACAGGTCGCCGGGGCCGGTCTGGCCGATGCCGAGCCGGTTGCGCACCGGGCTGCGCGGGCCGTCGGCCGCGACCAGGTAGTCGGCACGGACGGTGTAGAGCCGGTCGGAGTCGCGGTCGCGGACGTACGCCGTCACTCCTTCGGGGTCCTGCGCGAAGGATTCCAGCTCGTGGAAGTAGCGCAGGTCGCCGCCGAGTGCGCGGGCGCCGCTCAGCAGCACCGGCTCCAGGTCGTTCTGGCTGCACAGGCACCAGCTGGTCGGGCTGAACCGGGCCAGGCCGCCGCCCGGGTCGATCTCCCGGAACAGCCATTCGCCGGCGTCGCCGACCAGCGTCGGGGTCTGGAGGATGCCGTGGTTGTCCGCGAGGAGCGAGGCCGCCTCCTTGATCGCCGGCTCGATGCCGGCCACCCGGAAGAGTTCCATCGTGCGGACGTTGTTGCCGCGGCCACGCGGGTGGATCGAGGTGCCGGAGTGCCGCTCGACGAGCATGTGGCGGACGCCTAGACGGCCCAGGAAGAGGGACATGGACAGGCCGACCAGGGAACCGCCCACGATGAGGACGGGCACCTGGTGATCGGCTTTCTGCTGCATCGGTGGCTCCAGGGGCAGGGGTCGGGCGGTGGGGCTCGTTGCAGGTTCCATGCCCGGTGCGGGGCCCGGTGCGGGGCCCCCGGCGGGCTCAATCACCCGCCTGGTTCACGCGAGTCGCGCGCCGTCCGCGACCGGAACACGATCAAAAAGCGCTGACGTCGCGTCATCGGCGACGGCGCTGAAGCCTCTGCCCGCCCGGGCCCCCGTGAAGGAGATGTGCGACCCATGACGACCACCTCGGAAAAGGCCTCGGATCAGCTGACGCGACAGATGACGAAACGGGTCTCCCAGTCCGTCTTCGACGGCTCCCGCCTCCGGGTCGTCCTGCTGGTGGACGTGTACGACGGCGCCCAGCAGCAGTTCCTGGAGGCCTACGAGCAGCTGTGCAACCAGGTCGCGTCCGTGCCCGGCCATGTCAGCGACCAGCTGTGCCAGTCCATCGAGAACCCCTCCCAGTGGCTGATCACCAGCGAGTGGGAGAGCGCCCCGCCGTTCCTCAACTGGGTGAACAGCGAGGAGCACGTGCGGATGGTGGAGCCTCTGCACTCCTGCGTCCGCGACACCCGCTCGCTGCGCTTCCACATCGTCCGGGAGACCGGCACGGAGGCGGCGGCCGGGACCGCGCAGCCGCAGCGCCGGCTCCAGGCGTCCCCGCGGATCGGTGACGGAGTGATCCGGCACGCGCTCACCTTCACCGTCCGGCCGGGCAGCGAGGACCGGGTCGCGAAGATCCTCGCGGACTACGCCTCGCCCGAGCCGCGGGTCGACGAGACCACCCGGCTGTGCCGCACCTCGCTGTTCATGCACGGCAACCGGGTGGTACGGGCCATCGAGGTGCGCGGCGACCTGCTCGCGGCGCTGCGGCACGTGGCCCGGCAGCCCGAGGTACGGGCCGTCGAGGAGGCCATCAACCCGTATCTGGAGCAGGAGCGCGACCTCAACGACCAGGAGTCCGCGCGGGTGTTCTTCACCCGGGCGGCGCTGCCCGCCGTGCACCACGTCACCGCCGACGAGCTGGCCGAGGGCGAGCGGCACGCGCTGTACTACCCGGCCCGCCCGGACCGCGGGATGGAGCTGGCCGAGCTGCTCGCGCAGACCGACGAGGCGGCGGCGGACGACCCGGCCAGCCCGGTGCTGCGCAGCACGATCTTCCAGCGGGACGACGTCGTCGTACGGCTCATCGACCTGCGCCCCGGCGCGGACGCGGACCACGCCGCGGCGGCCGCCCCGGCCGGCCTGCTGGCCGGTGCCGCCGTCCGCATGCAGCTCATCACCGACCGCCGCTCCCCGGACGCCTGAACCGCCAAGCCGCACCACACCACGGAGGTACGTCGTGATCAAACCCCTTCCGAAGATCGTGCACCTCAGCGAGGTCGAGCCCAACACCCGGCGCGGCGGCGATCTGCGCGCCATGCTCACCCCGGCCACGGTCGGCTCCACCAGCGGTTTCATGGGTGTGGCCATCGTGCAGCCGGGAGACCGCATCGGCGAGCACTACCACCCGTACTCCGAGGAGTTCGTGTACGTCGTCTGCGGCGAGCTGGAGGTCGACCTGGACGGCGAGCCCCATCCGCTCCGGCCGGAGCAGGGGCTGATGATCCCCATCAACATGCGGCACCGCTTCCGCAACGTGGGGAACGTGGAGGCGCGGATCGTCTTCCACCTCGGCCCGCTGGCCCCGCGGCCGAGCCTCGGCCACGTCGACACGGAGGAGACGGAGTCCGTCGCGGTGGGGCAGGTCCGGTCGTGACCCGGCGCGTGGCGGTGACCGGCATAGGCGTGGTGGCTCCGGGTGGGATCGGCGTGCCGGCGTTCTGGAACTTGCTCGCCGAAGGCCGGACCGCGACGCGCGGCATCACGTTCTTCGACCCCTCCGGACTGAGGTCGCGGATCGCGGCCGAGTGCGACTTCGACCCGGCCGCGCACGGCCTGGACGCCGAACAGGTCGAGCGGGCGGACCGGTACATACAGTTCGCCCTGGTCGCGGGCGAGGAGGCGGTCCGGGACTCCGGTCTCGACCTCGGCCGGGAGAACCCCTGGCGGGTCGCGGTGTCGCTGGGCACCGCGGTCGGCGGCACCACCCGGCTGGAGCACGACTACGTGCTGGTGAGCAGCGCCGGCCAGCGCTGGGACGTGGACCACCGCAAGGCGGAGCCCCAGCTGCACCGGGCGTTCTCGCCGAGCACCCTCGCCTCCGCGGTGGCGGAACGCTTCGGCGCCCAGGGCCCGGTGCAGACGGTCTCCACCGGCTGCACCTCCGGCCTGGACGCCGTCGGCTACGCCTTCCACACCGTCCAGGAGGGCCGGGCCGACATATGCATCGCCGGCGCCTCCGACTCCCCGATCTCCCCGATCACCATGGCCTGCTTCGACGCGATCAAGGCCACGTCCCCCCACAACGACGACCCCGCGCACGCCTCCCGCCCCTTCGACAACGACCGTGACGGCTTCGTCATGGGCGAGGGCGGCGCGGTGCTCGTCCTGGAGGAGCTGGAGCACGCCCGGGCCCGCGGTGCCCGCGTCTACTGCGAGCTGGACGGCTACGCCACCTTCGGCAACGCCTACCACATGACCGGCCTGACCAAGGAGGGCCTGGAGATGGCCCGCGCGATCGAGACCGCGCTCGACCACGCCCGCCTCGACCCGACCGCCATCGACTACGTCAACGCACACGGCTCCGGCACCCGGCAGAACGACCGCCACGAGACCGCCGCCGTGAAACGGGCTCTCGGGCAGCACGCCTACGACACCCCCATGAGCTCCATCAAGTCCATGGTGGGCCACTCCCTCGGGGCGATCGGCGCGATCGAGGTCGTCGCCTGTGTGCTGGCCCTCGCCCATCAGGTCGTCCCGCCCACCGCGAACTACGAGACCCCCGACCCCGAATGCGACCTGGACTACGTCCCGCGCGTCGCCCGCGAACGGACCCTGAACGGCGTCCTGTCCGTGGGCAGCGGCTTCGGCGGCTTCCAGTCCGCGGTGATCCTGACCCGGCCGAGAGGAAGGAAACGATGAGCGAACCCCATCCTCGGCGGGCGGTCGTCACCGGCATCGGCGTCGTCGCGCCCAACGGAACCAGCACCGAGACCTTCTGGAAATCCGTCGTGGACGGCGTCAGCGTCCTCGACAAGGTGACCCGGGAGGGCTGTGAGGAGCTGCCGCTCAAGGTGGCCGGCGAGATCCGCGGCTTCGAACCGGCGGCCGCGGTCGAGGAACGCTTCCTCGTCCAGACCGACCGTTTCACGCACTTCGCGATGGCCGCGGCCGACCTCGCGCTGGACGACGCCCGGCTCGGCCGCGCCGACACCGACGGCTCCCCGTTCGACGTGGGCGTGGTCACCGCGGCCGGCTCCGGCGGCGGCGAGTTCGGCCAGCGCGAACTCCAGCGGCTGTGGGGCAAGGGCAGCCGGTACGTCGGCCCCTACCAGTCCATCGCCTGGTTCTACGCCGCCAGCACCGGCCAGATCTCCATCCGGCGCGGCTTCAAGGGGCCCTGCTCGGTGGTCGCCGCCGACGAGGCCGGCGGCCTGGACGCCCTCGCCCACGCGGCCCGGGCCGTGCGGCGCGGCACCGACGTCATCGTGGCCGGCTCCACCGAGGCGCCGCTCGCGCCGTACTCGGTGGTGTGCCAGCTCGGCTACGACGAGCTGAGCCGGGAGGCCGACCCGGCGCGCGCCTACCGACCGTTCACCGACCAGGCCTGCGGCTTCGTACCGGCCGAGGGCGGCGCCATGCTCGTCGTGGAGGAGGCGGCCTCGGCGCGGCGCCGCGGGCTGCCCGTCCGGGCCGTCCTCGCCGGGCACACGGCGACCTTCACCGGAGCCGGCCGCTGGGACCGGTCCCGGGAGGGGCTCGCGCAGGCCATCCGCGGCGCCCTGGACGAGGCCGGCTGCGCCCCGGAGGAGATCGACGTGGTCTTCGCCGACGCCCTCGGCACCCCCGAGGCCGACCGCGCGGAGGCGCTGGCCCTTGCCGACGCGCTCGGCACGCACGCCCGGCGGGTGCCGGTCACCGCGCCCAAGACCGGGATCGGCCGCGGCTACTGCGCGGCCCCCGTCCTCGACACCGCGGCGGCGGTCCTGGCGCTGGAACACGGCCTGGTCCCGCCCACCCCGGGTGTCGTCGACACCTGCCACGACCTCGACCTCGTCACCGGCCGGGCGCGCGCCGCCGAGCTGCGCACCGCCCTGGTCCTCAGCCGGGGACTCATGGG
Source organism: Streptomyces sp. NPDC127190 (assembly GCF_042672505.1). Classification (NCBI taxonomy): domain Bacteria; kingdom Bacillati; phylum Actinomycetota; class Actinomycetes; order Kitasatosporales; family Streptomycetaceae; genus Streptomyces; species Streptomyces sp. NPDC127190. Next base: position 1,143 of record NZ_JBHXVE010000017.1, on the reverse strand, counting down.
GTCGAACGCGGCGCTCGTGCTGCGGCACGGCGCCGCCGCACCACCGGACATCAGCGAAGGAGGAAAAGCATGAGTGACCACATCACCGTGGAAGAGCTCTCCGAACTCATGAAGAAGGCCGCCGGGGTCACCGTCGCCCCGGACGAGCTGGAGCGGCGCGCCGACGCCGGCTTCGACGACCTCGGCATCGACTCGCTCGGCCTGCTCGGCATCGTCGGCGAGCTGGAGAACCGCCGCGGCACGCCCATGCCGGTCGACGCCGAGCGGTGCAAGACCCCCCGCCAGTTCCTCGACCTCGTCAACAGCGCACTGCCCGCGGGAGCCTGACATGGCCGGACACACCCAGAACGAGATCACCGTCGCCGCACCCCTGGACCTGGTGTGGGACATGACCAACGACGTGGCGAACTGGCCGAACCTCTTCACCGAGTACGCCAGCGCCGAGATCCTCTCCCAGGAGGGGAACAAGACCACCTTCCGGCTCACCATGCACCCCGACGAGAACGGCACGGTGTGGAGCTGGGTCTCGGAGCGGGAGACGGACCGTCCCCGCCTGGAGGTGCGGGCCCGCCGGGTCGAGACCGGCCCCTTCGCCTACATGAACATCCACTGGAAGTACGAGGAGGTACCGGCCGGCACCCGCATGGTGTGGACCCAGGACTTCCAGATGAAGCCGGAGGCGCCGGTCGACGACGACTGGATGACCGACAACATCAACCGGAACTCCAAGATCCAGATGGCCCTGATCCGGGACAAGATCGAGAAGGCGGCCGCCGGTCACCGGCCCGCCCCCGCCCTGGCCACCGACTGAGCCCGGACGACGAGGAGACAACCGTGCACCAGGCCCTGATCGTCGCCCGGATGGCCCCGGGCTCCGCCCCCGACATCGCCAAGGTGTTCGCCGAGTCCGACCGGGGCGAGCTGCCGCACCTCGTCGGTGTGGTGCGGCGCAGCCTCTTCCAGTTCGGCGATGTGTACATGCACCTCATCGAGTCCGAGCGCGAGCCCGGCCCGGCCATCGCCAAGGTCACCTCGCACCCCGAGTTCAAGGACGTCAGCGAGCGGCTCTCGGCGTACGTCAGCGCCTACGACCCGGAGACCTGGCGGTCCCCGAAGGACGCCATGGCGCAGCGCTTCTACCTC
>NZ_JBHXVE010000016.1:185363-217374 GCF_042672505.1 Streptomyces sp. NPDC127190 | reverse complement strand
GCTCCGTCGACCGCACCGTCTACGACACCGCCATGGCCGACCAACTCGACACCGCCGTCGAACAACACGGCAAGGGCGACCTCGCCGCACTCCTGGCAGGCGGCGACACCTGGACGGTGCGGAACCAATCCTTTCCACTTTGAATTCCCCTGTAATGCTCCTGAAATTGCCCGCCATTCCCTGTAGTTGATTGACGTATTTCTGTCGTCGCATTCATTGACGGTGCGGGGTCCGGAGAAAGAGGATTTCCGGCGACCGGCTGACAGGGCACGGAATGCGGAGGGGAATTATGGGCGGTGGTCCGCGGAATCTTCCCCGCGCGTACTGGTGGATCTGGACCGGTCTGCTGATCAACTGGCTCGGCGCGTTCACCGGGCCGATCCTCGTCCTCTCCCTCACCCAGGCCCGCGGCTACTCCGTGTCCTCCGCGGGCTTCGTGGTCTCGCTGCTCGGCGCCGGGGCGATCGCGGGGTCCGCGGTCGGCGGCGTGCTCGCCGACCGGATCGGGCGCCGCCCGACGATGTTCGCCGGGCACTGCGCCACCGCGCTGAGCATGGTCGTGCTCGGCACCGGTACCGCCCCGGCGGTGGTGAGCGCGGCCGCGTTCGGGGCGGGGTTCGGCGCCGCCGCGGTCCGGCCGGCCGCCTCCGCGTCGATCGCCGACGTGGTCGCCGCCGCCGACCGGCCCCGCGCCTTCGCCTACAACTACTGGGCCGTCAACACCGGCACCGCGGTCTCCGCCGTGCTCGCCGGGCTGCTGGTCGAGCACGGCTACACCGCGCTGTTCCTCGCCGACGCGGCGACCACCCTGCTGTGCGGCGCGCTCGTCCTGGTCAAGGTCCCCGAGACCCGCCCGGCCCGAACCGCCCCGGCGTCCACGGCGTCCACGGCGTCCCCGGCGGGGGAGGGGCACGGCGCGGATGCGCACCCCTCGCTGCCGCTGCGCAAGGACCTCCGCTTCCTGTGCTTCGTCCTGTGCACCCTGATCTTCGCCGCCGTGTACGAGCAGCGGTCGGCGGCGCTGCCCGTCGTCGTCACCGCACACGGGCACACCCCCGCGGTCTTCGCCCTGCTGATGGCGCTGAACGCCCTGCTCATCGCGGTCTTCCAACTGCCCGTCAGCAGCCTGGCCGGCAAGGGCCCGCGCGCCCTGGTGCTGCTCGCCGGCGCCGTCCTGGCGGGCGTCGGCTTCGGCCTGACCGGCCTGGCCCGGGGCACCCTGGCGTACGCGGCCACGGTGGTCGTCTGGACGGCCGGCGAGATGCTCTTCGCGCCGATGGCGGGCGCCGTCGCCGCCGGGCTGGCCCCCGTCCACCAACGAGGCCGCTACCAGGGCGTGTACGCCGGCGCCTGGTCGGCCGCCGCCTTCGTCGGACCGGCCGGCGGCACCTGGCTGCTCGCGCACGCCGGCCCGGGTGCGCTGTGGACCGGGTGCGTGCTGGCGGGCGGCGCGGTCGGCGCCGGATGCGCCCTGCTCCTGCGCGCCGCGGACGGAACGCGGCCGCGACCCGAGAACTTCCCCGCGCGGTCCGCCGCACGGGGAGGCACCACCGAAAAAGGCACGTCAAGCACGACCGAATCCCTTACGGACAACACCGTCGAGAGGAACCCGACATGAGCCACATCGCGCCCAACACCTGCGTGTCCGCGTTCGCCCCGAACACCTGCGCCCCGGCCTTCGCGCCGAACACGTGCGCCCCGGCGTTCGCGCCCAACACCTGCGTGTCCGCCTTCGCGCCGAACACCTGCGCCCCGGCGTTCGCGCCGAACACGTGCGCCCCGGCGTTCGCGCCCAACACCTGTGTCTCCGCTTTCGCCCCGAACACCTGTGCTCCGGCCTTCGCGCCCAACACCTGTGCTCCGGCGTTCGCGCCGACCAACTGCGTCCCGGCCTACGCCGCGTAAGCGGAATGCAGACCAGCGCTCCCTCGAAGCCCGGCCCGGACGGTGTCGACCGTCCGGCGCCGGGCTCCGGCCCCCGGCCCGCCCCGCTGTCCGCCTTCGTCACCGGGACGCAGACCTTCACCGGGTACGGCGGCACCCCACCCCGCCTCCACCTGGCCGTCTCCGAGCTGCGGGACGTCACCGACCGGCTGCCCTGGCACGCCGAACGGCACTCCTTCGGCACCTCCTGGACCGACCCGGAACAGGCCCGGCGCTCCGCGGAGGGCGAGGCCGTCGAACGCCACTGCGGCGCCTGCCCGCCCGCACACCCGGTGTACGGCACCCATGAGCAGCTGACCCGGCGCGGACTGCGGGCGCTCGACCCGCGCAGCCTGGCGCTGCACTCCGACCGCCAGTACGCCACGCCCGGCTTCCCGTTCCAGCCCTTCCGGACCGACTCGCCCGCGCACTGGGTGGAGGGCCGCAGCGCCGTCGACGGCGAGCCCGTCCTCGTGCCCGCCTTCCTCGTGTACACCGCGTGGCCGCACATGCCGCACCCGCACCCCGAGCCGTACTACTCCTTCCCCGTGATCGGCGGCATCGCCGCGGGTCCCACCGCGGACTTCGCCCTGATGTCCGGGCTGGAGGAGATCATCGAGCGGGACGCCGTCGCCGTGTGGTGGGCCAATGCCGTACCGCTGCCCGCGCTGCCCCCGACGGACCGGCTGCGCGCCCTCGGCGAGGGCGCCGAGGACACCTTCGAGATGCGGCTCGTCCGCGTCGACAACGAGTTCGGCCTGCCGGTCATCGCCGCCGGGGTGCGCAGCACCGCCGAGGGCTGGCTCACCTACGGCTGCGCCGCCCGCGCCGACGAGGAGGAGGCCGCGGCCAAGGCGCTCGCCGAGGCGCACACCCTCCAGATCACCTCCCGGGTGCTGGCCGACCCCGCGACCCGGATGGACACCCCGGGACGGCCGTCACCGCTCAAGCCCTGGCGGCAGGACCGCCGTTACCTGGACGACTACCGGCCGGACTGGTCGGACGTGGTCGAGCAGATCTGCCAGCAGCAGCTCCACCTCGACCCGCGCGCCGCCGCCCGCTGCGCCCCCTGGGCCTGGGACCTGCCCGAGGGCGGCTGGACCGGCCGGCCGCAGCGCCTCTCGGCGGCCGAGCTGGTGGACCGGGTCGCCGCCGCGGGCCACGACGTCGTCACCGTGGACCTCACCACCCCGGAGGCGGCCGCCGCGGGCATGCACGTCCTGCGGGTCGTCGTACCGGGCACCGTCTCCGTCGCCCCCGCCGCCTATCTGCCGCTCGGCGGCAGACGCCTCCAGGACACGGCCGTCCGCCTGGGCTGGCGCACCATCCCGCTGCCCGAGGAGCACCTCAACACCTTCCCGCTGCCCCACTCCTGACGAACCGCTCCCTACTCCCGCGTCACCCGCACCCGGTAGTTGCCCTCCGCGTCGCCGCTGATCACCTGGACGGTGAGGCGATGCCGGGGGTCCCGGAAGGTCTCGCCGGGGGAGTAGGGGGCGTCGGAGAGTTCCGTGTGGACGTTCGGGCTGCGCGTGCAGCCGCCGCTCGCGGGGTGTGCGTCGGACACGGTGATCGGCCCCCGCCCGGTGTCCACGCCCGCGTCGACCCTGTAGACGAGGACCCCCGGCCGGCACACCACCTCGTCGTTGCCGCCCGGGGTCCGTACCTCCAGCGCGTAGACGCTGTGCCCGTCGACCGGCACGACCACCAGTTTCCCGCCGCCCGTCTTCCACACCGGTGTCAGCATGTAGTCCGTGCTGCCGGCCGTCACCGGGCATCCGACCTGCGCGGCGTCCAGCCATCCCAGCTTCCACTTGTGCCAGGCGAGCAGATCGTTGTCGGCCCCCCAGTCCTCGCTCATGATGTCCCAGTGCCCCACCGCGCTCCCGCCCTCCTGGGTGTACAGGTCGGGCAGCCCCAGGGTGTGGCTGTTCTCGTGCGGCAGCACCCGGAAGCCGGTGCGGGCGTAGGAACCGGAACCGTCGTCCTGGCGCGAGTAGACGAACGACGCGTTGGCGATGGGCACCCCGTCCGCGATCGGCGCGTCGGCGTTCCCGGCGAAGGTCACGGACAGCACGGTGTCCAGCGCGGACGGCCCGGCGTTCGGGGTGACCAGCACGTTCAGCAGGTCGTACGCGCGGAAGTCCACCGTCGGGTCGGCGGCGGCCACGATGTCCTGCACCAGCTGCCGGTAGCCGGGGTCGAAGGGCGCCCCGCGCTCTATGCCGTACGACCGGAACGTCCTCGGCATCCGCAGCCAGCCGGTGATCGGGGTCTCCGGGCGGTAGTCGAGGCGGCCGTACGACGCCGTGCGGAACCACTCCTGGGTCTGTGGGAAGAACTCGTGGAAGCGGTCCATCGCGCTGCCCGGTCCGGGCGCGTCGGGGAAGTCGACCATCAGGGTCAGGGCGTGCACCGTGCCGGTGGAGCGGGAGTAGCCGTGCGGGGTGGGGAGCCCCTCGGTCATCTGCACCTCCGGGCCGCTGCGGATCAGGCAGGGGGAGAGCGCGGAGGCGCGGGCCAGGCCGATGGGCCCGGCGGTGGTGGGCGCCGTGAGGTGTCCGGTGCCGGCCGAGGTGCTGACCGTCAGGGTCAGTGCGGTCACCACGGCGAGCGCGGCCACACGGCGCGGGCGTATACGGCTTCGCGCGCGGCCGCGGGACACCCCGGAGGGGCGCGGGCGCGGCCGGCGTATCCGGCACAGGCCCCCGCGCAGCCCCCGCCCGTGCGCGGCACGCGGCGAGGACAGCAGGGAAGAGAGAGGTGTACGGCGCGGTGCCGGCGGCTTCGGCTGCATGCATGGACCTCTCGCTCCACGGCAGCCGCCGGTCTCCGGCTGCACCCTTGCGATCACCCTGGGTCGCGGGGGCGGGGCACGCGCGCTGGAGGAGGCCGATCGTGGGAAAGCCGGTCCGCACGGGGGTGAATCCCGGCGCACCGCGCGTGTGACGCAGGACACGCGACTTCTTCGCGGGGGCGGGAAATAACCGGGGACTGTCTCCCCGTTTACCCCTCTGTCCGAGCGAAACGGGGACTGGCTCCCCGGATCGCCCCCCTCCGTCAGAGGAGTACGCCGTGTCGACCGCCACCGCCCCCGCCGCGCGCAAGGTGCCCCGGCCCCGCGCCGACGCCCTGCGCAACCGGGAGCGGATCGTCACCGCGGCCCGGGAGATGTTCGTCGAGCACGGCCCGGACGTGCCGTTCGACGAGATCGCCCGCCGGGCCGGCGTCGGCAACGCCACGGTGTACCGCAACTTCCCCGACCGCGACGCCCTCGTCCGCGAGGTCGTCTGCTCCGTGATGGACCGTACGGCCGAGGCGGCCGAGGCGGCCCTCGCGGAGACCGGGGACGCCTTCGCCGCCCTGGAGCACTTCGTGCACACCGCCGCCGACGAGCGGATCAGCGCGCTGTGTCCGATGATCTCCAGCACCTTCGACCAGCACCATCCCGACCTGGTGGCCGCCAGCGAGCGCGTCGAACGGCTCGTGGCGCAGATCATGGAGCGCGCCGCGGCGGCCGGGCAGCTACGGGCCGATGTGGGCGTCGGTGACCTGCTGATCGTCGTGGCCCAGCTGAGCCGGCCCCCGGCCGGCACGGACTGCGGGCGCGGCGACCGGTTCGTCCACCGTCATCTCCAGCTGTTCCTGGACGGCCTGCGGGCCCCCGCCCGTTCCGCCCTGCCGGGCGCCTCCGTGACCCTGGAGGAACTGCGCCTCCCCTGATCCGCGCCGGCTGACCCCCCGGCGGCCCTCCCTCCTCCCTTCACCTTCCTCCAGCCGATTTCTCGGCATTTTTCCCCTGATACCTCCCCGATCTTCCGCACGTCCCGTAGTCCCGAAGTGGATACCCCCATGCCTGAAACACCCCTCAAGGCGTCCGTCGCCGCCCCGCGGACCGGCGGCGACGCCAACCGCTGGAAGGCGCTCGTCTTCATCGCGCTCGCCCAGCTGATGGTCGTCCTCGACGCGACGATCGTGAACATCGCCCTCCCCTCCGCCCAGCACGACCTCGGCATCACCGACGGCAACCGGCAGTGGGTCGTCACCGCCTACGCCCTCGCCTTCGGCGGTCTGCTGCTCTTCGGCGGCCGTATCGCCGACAAGTGGGGCCGCAAGCGCGCCTTCCTCATCGGCCTGGCGGGCTTCGCCGCCGCCTCCGCGCTCGGCGGTGCCGCCACCACCGGCGCCATGATGTTCGGCGCCCGCGCCCTCCAGGGCGTCTTCGGTGCGCTGCTCGCCCCGGCCGCGCTGTCCCTGCTCGCCGTGATGTTCACCGACGCCAAGGAGCGGGCCAAGGCGTTCGGCATCTACGGCGCCATCGCGGGCGGCGGCGGTGCCGTCGGCCTGATCCTCGGCGGATTCCTCACCGAGTACCTGAACTGGCGCTGGACCTTCTTCGTGAACCTCCCGTTCGCCGCCGTCGCCGCGGCCGGCGCCTTCCTCGTGGTGCGCGAGCCGCAGGGCGGCCGCAACCGCTCCCCGCTCGACGTCCCCGGCGTGATCCTGTCCACGCTCGGCCTGGTCGCGCTGGTCTACGGCTTCACCCGGGCCGAGTCCGACGGCTGGGGCGACACCGTCACCGTCGCGATGTTCGTCGCGTCGGCGGTCCTGCTGGTCTCCTTCGCCGTCGTGGAGTCCCGGGTCAAGGCCCCGCTGCTGCCGCTGCGCGTGGTGACCGACCGCAACCGCGGCGGTATCTACCTCTCGCTGGGCCTCGCGATCATCGGCATGTTCGGCCTGTTCCTCTTCCTGACCTACTACCTCCAGGTCGTGAAGGGCTACTCGCCGGTCAAGACGGGCTTCGCCTTCCTGCCGATGGTGGCCGGCATGATCACCGGCTCGACCCAGATCGGCACCCGTCTGATGACCCGGGTCCCGGCCCGGCTGCTGATGGGCCCCGGCTTCCTCTCCGCGGGCCTCGGCATGCTGCTGCTGACCCAGCTGCGGATCGACTCCTCCTACGGCACCCTGCTGCTGCCCGCGATGCTGCTGCTCGGCCTCGGCATGGGTACGGCGTTCATGCCGGCCATGTCCCTGGCCACCCAGGGCGTCCAGCCCCGGGACGCCGGTGTCGCCTCCGCGATGGTCAACACCTCGCAGCAGGTGGGCGGCGCGATCGGCACCGCTCTGCTCAACACCATCGCCGCCTCCGCGACCACGTCGTACGTCAAGGGGCACATCGCCGGTGCCACCGCGAAGCCGCAGGCGGAGCTGGTGCGGCTCCAGGGCATGGTGCACGGCTACACCGCCGCGATCTGGTTCGCCGTCGGCATCCTGGGCCTCGCCGCCCTGATCGCCTTCACCTTCGTCAACGCCGGCCGCCCCGGCACCACCCCGGTGGCCTCCGGCGGCCCCGGCGAGTCCGGCGAGTCCCTCGAGGACGAGGTGCCGGTCCCGGTGCTGGCCCACTGAGGCCGGGAGACGTGACCTGGTTCTAGCGCAGCCAGGGCAGGTCCGCGCCCTCCCCGTCGGGCTGGAGGCCCTCGGCGACGATCTCCATGATCTCGCCGAGGGCCTTCTGCTGGTCCGGGCTCAGCCGGTCGAACAGGGCCTGCCGTACCGCGCCCACATGGCCGGGAGCGGTGCGCCGCAGCACCTCGGCGCCCTCGTCGGTGAGCACCGCGAACTGGCCGCGCTTGTCGGAGGGGCAGTCCTCGCGCCGTACCCAGCCGTTCTTCTCCAGCCGGGCGATGGCGTGCGACAGCCGGGACCGGGTGATCTTCGCCTTCATGGCCAGCTCGGTCATCCGCAGCCGCCGGCGCGGCGCCTCCGCGAGCCCGACGAGCAGGCCGTAGTAGATGTGCGGCATGCCCGCGTCGCGTTGCAGCTGCCGGTCGAGGTGGTCCTCCAGCAGGGTGGTGGCGTGCAGGTAGGCGCGCCAGACGCGCTGTTCCTCGGCGGTGAGCCAGCGGTGCGGTGCGGCGGAGTCCGGTGCCGTGTTCATGGGTCCACTCTACGAAATCCCTCCTTGAAACTTAAACAAGTCGGACATATGCTCGGACCTGAAGCTTGAGACTTAAAGCAACTGGAGCCGCCGCGATGTCTGCCCCCGCCCCGCAGCGCATACCCGCCCTGTACCTCAGCCATGGCGCCCCGCCGCTCGCCGACGACCCGGTCTGGCCCGGCCAGCTCGCCGCCTGGTCCGCCGACCTGCCCCGGCCCACGGCCATCCTCATGGTCTCCGCCCACTGGGAGGAGGCCCCGCTCGCGCTCGGCGCCGTGGAGCCCGTCCCGCTCGTCTACGACTTCTGGGGCTTCCCCGAGCACTACTACCGGGTCACCTACCCCGCCCCCGGCGCCCCCGAGCTGGCCGAGTCCGTGCGCAAGCTGCTGCGCGCCCCCGGCACCCCGGTCCAGGACATCCCCGACCGCGGCCTCGACCACGGCGCCTACGTCCCCCTCGTCGAGATGTTCCCGGACGCGGACATCCCCGTGCTCCAGGTCTCCATGCCGACCCTCGACCCGGTGCGGCTGATGGAGATCGGCCGCAGGCTCGCGCCGCTGCGCGACGAGGGCGTGCTGATCGTCGGCTCCGGCTTCTTCACCCACAACCTCGCAGCCCTGCGCTACTCGGGCGGGGTGCCCCGCTGGTCGTCCGAGTTCGACGACTGGGGCCGGCGCGCCCTGGAGGCCCGCGACTGGGACGCCCTGCTGGACTTCCTGAACAAGGCCCCGGCCGGCCGCTACGCCCACCCGCGCACCGAGCACTTCGCCCCGCTCTTCGTCACCATGGGCGCGGCCGAGGTGAGCGGCGAGCTGGACACGCAGAAGTCGGTGATCGACGGCTTCTGGGGCGGCATGGCGAAGCGCTCGGTGCAGTTCGGCTGACCCGAGGGCCGGCCGCGCCTCGCCGCTACAGCTCCCGCTCGTACCAGGCCACGTCCCAGTAGCGGCCGAACTTGCGGCCGACCTCGCGGTACGTGCCCACGTGCCGGAAGCCGAACCGGGCGTGCAGCCGCTCCGAGGCCTCGTTCGGCTGGGCGATCCCGGCGTAGGCCCGGTGCACGTCCTCGCCGGCGAGCGCCGTGAACAGGGCGTCGTAGAGCAGCGTGCCGACGCCGCGCCGGCCGGCTTCCGGGGCGACGTACACCGACGTCTCCACCGAGGTCACGTACGCGGGCTTCGGCCGGTAGGGGCTCGATGTGGCGTACCCCAGAATCCGCTGTGAGTCCCGCTCGGTGGCAACCATCAGCCGGTACGGGCCGTCTTCCGGGTGGGAGAGCAGCCAGGGGCGGCGCTCTTCCGGAGTGAACGTCTCGATGTCGAATGTGATGGCCGTCTCACGTACATAGTGGTTGTAGATCGCCGTGAGGGCAGTGAGATCCCCCTCGACTCCCGGCCTGACCTGCACCTCTGTGGGCTCCGGCGTCATCCCGCCTCCTTGTGGGGCGGACAGGGTACTGCATGATCAGAAAAATCGAGGGGCGGGTTGGGAATTCTGTCCGGATTCCACTCGTTGTTTCCCACGGATGCAGGGCACTCGGTGAGTCTCGAAGTCCCGGAGGCTGCCCCCGCCGGTGCCGAGCGTCCGCAGGACCACCCGCCCACCATCGCAAGGGAGCACGCATGGCAACCCGTGCCGTCGCCCGTCGTCAGTCCGCCACCGGCGAGACGGCCGACTCGGCAAGCAGTGTTCGCGCCCATGGCGGCGAGATCGCGGACCGCGACCTGGTCGGCATGTACCTCGACGAGATCGCGCGGACGCCGCTGCTCGACGCCGCGAAAGAGGTCGAGCTGTCCCAGACCATCGAGGCGGGTGTCTTCGCACGGCAGGTCCTCGACGGATTCGAGGAGACGGCGTCCGACGCCACCCGCGAGGAGCTGCTGGCGCTGGTCGAGGCCGGCGAGCGGGCCAGGGACGTCTTCATCCGCTCCAACCTCCGCCTGGTCGTGGCGGTGGCCCGGCGCTACCCGCGCAGCGGTCTGCCCCTGCTCGACCTGATCCAGGAGGGCAACGCCGGCCTGGTGCGCGCGGTCGAGAAGTTCGACTACCGCAAGGGCTTCAAGTTCTCGACGTACGCCACCTGGTGGATCCGGCAGGCCATCACCCGCTCCATCGCCGACCAGTCGCGCACCATCCGGCTTCCCGTGCACCTCGTGGAGGAGCTGGGCCGCATCCGGCGTGTGCAGCGCGAGTTCAACCGGGAGAACGGCCGCGACCCGGAGCCCGCGGAGATCGCCGCCGAGCTGGGCGCCACCCCGGAGCGCGTCATCGACGTCCTGGACTGGGCCCGCGACCCGGTCTCGCTGAACATGTCGGTGGACGACGAGGGCGAGACCCAGTTCGGCGACCTCCTGGAGGACACCTCGGCGGTCTCCCCCGAGCAGTCCGTCATGACCCTGCTGCGCAGCGAGGAACTGGACGACCTGATCGGCCGCCTGGACCAGCGCACGGCCTCCATCATCAAGATGCGGTACGGCATCGAGGACGGCCGCGAGCGCACCCTCACCGAGGTCGGCAAGGAGCACGGCCTGACCCGCGAGCGGATCCGCCAGATCGAGAAGCACGCCCTGCTCGAACTGAAGAAGCTGGCCCGCGACACCGGGTTCGACGCGGCGGCCTGACCGGCGCCCGGGGTTGCCGGGCGGAGGGTGTGCCGAGCCTGGCGGGTGTGAGGAGCCGGGGGCGGCGGACGGGGCGGGCGTGACGGGCGTGCGCCCGCGACGGCCGCGTACGCCCGGTGGCTGAAGACGGCGCAAACATGGCGTGGTCCCGTCGCTTCAACTCCCGGGCCCGCGGGAACAACCCTTCCGGGCCCCCGAGCGGGCCCGGGCAACCGCACTCCCCACCAGCACCTGAGCCACTCGCACCCAGCCACCCACCCCCGGCCCGGCCCATCCCCACGCGCACCCGGGCCCGGCCGGCCCACGCGAACCACGTCCCGACGCAATCCCCCCCCCGGCGGCGGGACCTTCCCCGAGCCGGGGGGGGGGGGGGGGGGGGGGGGGGGGGGGGGGGGGGCGCCCCCCCCCGCCCCCGCGCCCGCGCCCCCCCCCCCCCCGGGCGCCGCGGCCCGGCTTCCGCATGGCCGGACCGCACCGGAACGGAACTTCCGCATGGCCGGACCGCACCGGAACGGAACTGGAAAGGCGGTCCACCCCGTACCTGAACCCCGGGGTGGACCGCCTGGATGGCAGATTCTGCCACACGGGCATAGCCTGCCCGGATGAGCACCACCCCCAGCCCCGCCGACCAGCCGTTTTCCCCCGCCAAGCCGGTCTCCCTCACCGAACGCCGCAAGGCCGAGACCCGCATGGAGATCGCCCGCGCGGCGGCCGCCCTCTTCGTCCGGCAGGGCCTGCGGGCCACTCGCGCCGAGGACATCGCCCACACGGCGGGCATCGCACCCCGCACCTTCTACCGCTATTTCGCCACCAAGGAAGAAGCGGTGGCCCCGCTCTACGCGGCGGGCGCCCAGCGCTGGACGGAAGCGGTCCGCACCGCCCCGGCGCACCTCGGCGTTCCCGAGGCGCTGGAACACGCCGTCCTGGAGACCCTCACGCCCGGGGCGGGTGTCTCGGCCGCCTCCTGGGAATGGGTCCGCACCCTGATCCGCCTGACCGACACCAGCCCCGCCCTGCGCAAGGTCTGGGCCGAGGTGGGCCAGGCCTCGGAAGGCGCGCTGGCGCAGACCCTCGCGGAGCGCCTGGCCGCGGGAGACAACGTTGCCTCCCCGCCGGAGCCTCCCACCGCGATGGCCCCCTCCCTCCGCTTCGCCGCTGCCGTGGCCGGCGCCGCCGTACGCGTGGCCGTGGAATCCTGGGCCGCCACCCCGGCCCCACCCACCGGCCCCGACGGCCCCGCAGCCCTGGCCCTGGCCAACCTGCGGACGCTGCGGGACTTCCAGTGGGCCACGGAACCCGGCCCGGACCGGCCCGAAGGGTCGTAGCGGCTCCCCGCCAGCCGCCCCCGTCCCCCCCCGTCCGGGGTGCCCGGCTCCCGCAGATGCGCCGCCGGTCAGGGAGCGCCCGGAGGCCGCCGTACGCGTGGCCGTGGAGTTCTGGGCCGCCGCCCAAGCTCCCGCCTTCCGGGCCCGGCCGCCCCGGGATCGGGCCGGCCCAAAGGTTCGTAGCGGCTCCCCGTCAGCCGTCAGCCGTCAGCCGTCAGCCGTCAGCCGTCAGCCGTCAGCCGTCAGTCGCCCGCGCCCCCCGCCCGCAGCAGTCGCTCGCCCAACTCCCGTACCTGTACGACCAGTTCGGCAGGTGCCCGGACCTGGAATTCCTCCCCCGTCATCGCCAGCCGTACCGCCAGCCACTCCATCGGATCGCCGGTGCTGCCGCGCAGGACGCAGCCGCCGTCGCCGTCGTCCTCCGGCACCCCGACCCAGCTCGGCACCCGCGCCGACACGCGTTCCGGCGGAGCGGCGAAGCGCACCTCGAAGCCGTAGGTCTCCTGCTGCCGTTGGATCGACCGCCGCAGGAACTCCGCCGCGCTGCCGGTCGGCAACTCCCGCTCCTCGAACCGGACTCCGGTCGCGAACGGCTCGCTCACCCGGTCCACCCGGAAGGTGCGCCAGTCCGCGCGGTCGAGGTCGTAGGCGACCAGGTACCAGCGCCGGCCGGTCGACACCAGCCGGTGCGGCTCCGTCAGCCGCCGGGTCTCGCCGCCGTCCCGGTCGCGGTAGGCGAACCGCAGCCGCTCCCGCCCGGCCACCGTCGAGGCCATCACGGTCAGCGTCTCCGGCGCGATGCTCGCACCGTCACCGCTGGTCAGCGGGGTCGTCGCGGCCTGGAGCGTGGAGACCCGGTGACGCAGCCGGGCGGGCAGCACCTGCTCCAGCTTGGCCAGGGCCCGTACCGAGGCCTCGTCCACGCCCGCCACCGCATGCCCGGCACCGGCCCGCAGCCCCACCGCGATGGCCACCGCCTCCTCGTCGTCCAGCACGAGCGGCGGCATCGCCTTGCCCGCGACCAGCCGGTACCCGCCGTCCGCGCCCTTCGTGGCCTGCACCGGGTAACCCAGTTCGCGGAGCCGCTCGATGTCCCGCCGCACGGTACGGCGGGACACCCGCAGCCGGTCCGCCAGCTCCCCGCCGGGCCACTCACGGGGAGTCTGGAGCAGCGAGAGAAGCTGAAGCAGCCGCGCAGGAGTGTCGGTCGTCATGCCGACGAGCATGCCGCATAAATAGGTCACGATCTGGCCTAGTGGCGACATAGCTTTGCGGACATGAGCCACGTCCCCTCGCCCTCCCCCTCTCCCGACCGAACCCGATGGCTGGCCCTGGCCATCGTCATGACCGCGGCCTTCATGGACCTGGTGGACGTGACGATCGTCAACATCGCCATCCCCTCCATCGAGCGGACCGCCCACGCCACGGTCGGCCAGATCCAGTGGATAACCGCCGGCTACGCCCTCGCCTTCGCCGCGGGCCTGATCACCGGCGGCCGCCTCGGCGACATCCACGGCCGGCGCCGGCTCTTCCTCATCGGCGTCGGCGGCTTCACCCTCGCCTCCGCGCTGTGCGGCTTCGCGGTGAACCCGGAGATGCTGGTCGCCGCCCGCCTCCTCCAGGGCGGCATGGCGGCGATGATGGTGCCGCAGGTGCTGTCGATCGTGCACGCGACCTTCCCGGCCCATGAGCGCGGCAAGGTGTTCGGCCTGTTCGGCGCGGTCGTCGGCCTGGGCGCGGTCTCCGGGCCGCTGCTCGGCGCGCTGCTGACGCAGTGGAACCTGTTCGGCCTGCACTGGCGCCCCATCTTCCTCATCAACCTGCCCGTCGGCATCATCGCCTGGGTGCTGGGCCGCCGCTTCATCACCGAGTCCAAGGCGCCCAGGGCGCTGAAGCTGGACCTCGTCGGGGTCGCCCTGGTGTCGCTGGGCCTGCTGATGCTGCTCTACCCGCTCACCCGCGGCCGCGAGCTGGGCTGGCCGCTGTGGGGGTACGGCTTGATGGCCGGCGCGTTCGTCGTCTTCGCGGCGCTGGTGGTGTACGAGCGGCGCAAGGCGGCGCGCGACGGCTCCCCGCTCGTCGAACTCTCCCTGTTCCGCGTGAAGAGCTTCGCCGCCGGCATCGCCGTACAGACCGTCTTCGGTGTCGCGCTCGGCATCTTCTTCCTGGTGTGGACGCTGTACATGCAGATCGGCCTGGGCTGGAGCCCGCTGCACGCCGGGCTGACCGGGGTGCCGTTCTCGCTCGCGGTGTCCGTCGCGGCCGGGCTGTCCGTGCAGCAGCTGGTCCCGCGCTTCGGCCGCAAGGTCCTCCAGGCGGGGGCGCTGCTCATGGTGGCGGGCCTCCTCCTCTACATCGCCGCGTCGCACCGCTACGGCCTCGCCATCGCCTCCTGGCAGATGGCCCTCCCGCTGGTCGTGATGGGCGCCGGGATGGGTCTCATCGTCGCCCCGCTGACCGACGCGGTGCTCTCGGAGGTGCCCCGGGAGCATGCCGGTTCGGCGTCGGGCCTGATCAACACGGTGCAGCAGATGGGCAACGCGCTCGGGCTCGGCCTCGTCTCGGTGGTGTTCTTCGGTGAGATCGGCGACCGGCTCGCCCCGGCCCAGGTCCGCCCGGCCTTCGTGCACGCCTTCCAGCACGCGCTGTGGTGGGTCGCCGGGATCATGGCCGCGATCCTGCTGCTGATGTCCGCGCTGCCGAAGCGCCCGTCCCAGCATGTGGAAGGAGCGGAAGCGGACCTTACCGCCCCGGAGCGGGAGCCGGCACTGCTGCCCTGACCAGGCACGCAAGGAGGGGCCGGGGCGCCATGCGCACCCCGGCCCCGACGTCTGTCCACGCCCGTCCATGCCCGTTCATGCCTGATCCAGGCCCGAACCTGTTTACTTCCCGGAAATCCGGGCGTAGTCTCCGAGTGAAACCACACGTTCGGACATGATCCGGAAGTGCTCGGACAGGAAGCAGGCGGAGGCGACCGGCATGTACGCACCGGAACGGCAGCAGGAGATCCTCCGGATCGCCCGTGACGGCGGCCGCGTGGACGTGCTGTCGCTGGCCGAGGAGTTCCAGGTCACCGCGGAGACCATCCGCCGGGACCTGAAGGCCCTGGACCGCGCCGGACTCGTCCGCCGGGTGCACGGCGGCGCCATCCCGGTCGGCCGCCTCGACTTCGAGCCCGACCTCGCCGAGCGCGAGTCCACCGCCGCCGACGAGAAGGACCGCATCGCCAAGGCGGCCGTCGCCGAACTGCCCACCGAGGGCACGGTGATCCTGGACGCCGGTACGACGGTGGCACGCGTCGCCGCCGCGATCCCGCTGGAGGCCTCCCTCACCGTCGTCACGCACAGCCTGCCCATCGCCGCCCGCCTCGCCGACCACCCGGGCATCCAGCTCCACCTGGTCGGCGGCCGGGTCCGGCATCGCACGCGCGCCGCCGTGGACGCCTGGGCGCTCCGCGCGTACGGCGAGATCCGCGCCGACGTCCTCCTCGTGGCGGCCAACGGCTACTCCGCCGAGCACGGCCTCACCACCCCCGACCTCGCGGAGGCGGCGGTCAAACGGGCCGCGGTCGCCGCCGCCCGCCGGGTGGTCCTCCTCGCCGACTCCTCCAAGCACGGCCAGGAGCACTTCGCCCGCTTCGGCGACCTGAGCGATGTGGACCTGCTGATCACCGACAGCGGGCTGAGCCCCGAAGACACCGCCGCCATCGAGCGCGGCGGCACGGAAGTAGTGCGCGCATGATCCTCACCGTCACCCCCAACCCCTCCCTCGACCGCACCTACGAGGTCCCCTCCTTGGAGCGCGGCGAGGTCATCCGCGCCACCGGCGAGCGCATGGACCCCGGCGGCAAGGGCGTGAACGTCTCGCGTGCCGTCGCGGCCGCCGGACGGCGCACGGTCGCCGTGCTGCCCCTGGGCGGTGCGCCGGGGGCGCTCGTGGCGGAACTGCTCGACGCGCAGGGCATCGAGGTCGCCCCGGTGCCGGTCGTCGGCGCCACCCGCTCCAACATCGCGCTCGCGGAGTCCGACGGGGTGCTCACCAAGATCAACGCGCCGGGCCCGGAACTGTCCGAGGCGGAACAGGAGCTCCTCCTGGACACCGTCCGCGTCCACTCCCGCGACGCCGACTGGATCGCCTGCTGCGGCAGCCTGCCCCGGGGGCTCGCGCCCTCCTGGTACGCCGATGTGGTCACGCGAGCGCACGCCGGTGGTGCGCGCATCGCCCTGGACACCTCCGGGCGCGCCCTGCTGGAGGCGCTGCGCGCGCGGCCCGATGTGGTGAAGCCCAACGCCGAGGAGCTGGCGGAAGCCGTCGGACGCCCCCTGGCCACCGTGGGCGACGCGCTCAAGGCGGCCGAGGAGCTGCGCGCGATGGGCGCACACGCCGTACTCGCGAGCCTGGGCGCCGACGGCCAGCTCCTCGTGGAGGACACCGGCGCCTGGTTCGGCAGCGCCCGCGTGGACGCCGTCCGCAGCAACGTGGGCGCCGGCGACTCCTCCCTCGCCGGCTTCCTCGTCGCCGGCGGCACCGGCCCGGAAGCGCTCGCCTCCGCCGTCGCCCACGGCGCCGCCGCCGTCGGGCTCCCCGGCAGCGTCATGCCGACCCCCGCCGACCTCGACCCGTCCGCGGTCACCGTCACGGCCGACATCCCCCTCGACCGCGCCCTGACGGAGCCGGTGTCATGACCCCCCGCGACGGTCACCCGACAGAGCCGGTGATGACTCGGCGCACCCCGCCGGCGGCGACCGCTCCGCTCGCCCGGTCGTGGCGGCACTCCCCGTTACCCGCCACCGCCACCCCCTCCGCCCCACCTCCCCGCAGCACCCCCGTCCCCACCCTCCGCCCACATCTCCCCACGGGCGATACGCGTGCATAGGAGCCCGCGATGAGCGACATGATCACCGCGGACCTGGTCGATCTCGACCTGTCCGCCGATACCAAGGAAGCGGCGGCGCGCGCCCTCGCCGAGCGCATGGTGGCCCAGGGCCGGGTGACCGACCTGGAGGGCTTCCTCGCCGACGTCGCCGCCCGTGAGGCCCAGATGCCGACCGGGCTCGACGGCGGCATCGGCATCCCGCACTGCCGCAGCGCCCACGCCACCGAGCCGACCCTCGCCTTCGGCCGCAGCGCCGCCGGCATCGACTTCGGCGCGCCCGACGGCCCCGCCGACCTGATCTTCCTGATCGCGGCCCCCGCCGGCGCCGACGACGCCCACCTGACGATCCTGTCCTCCCTGGCCCGCCAGCTGATGAACGCCGACTTCACCTCGGCGCTGCGGGCGGTGTCCGACCCGGAGACGGCGGCGGCACTGATCCGGGGCGACGAACAGCCGTCGCCGGCGCAGGGCGTGCCGGAGGAGCGCGGGTCCGCGCAGGGCGAGCCCGCTCAGGCCGGGTCCGCTCAGGGCGCCGTGAGCGGTGCCCCCGAAGACACCGCTGCGGCGTCGGCGGCGGCCTCCGCCGACGCCGCGGCGGGCCAGACGGCCGCCGCGAACCGCCCCTTCCGCATCGTCGCCGTCACCTCCTGCCCGACCGGTATCGCCCACACCTACATGGCGGCCGAGTCCCTGGAGAACGCGAGCCGTGAGGCCGGGATCGAACTCTTCGTGGAGACCCAGGGCTCGGCCGGGTTCACCCGGCTGCACCCGGAGGTGATCGCCGCGGCGGACGGCGTGATCTTCGCGCATGACGTCCCCGTCCGCGACAAGGACCGCTTCGCCGGCAAGGCGACCGTCGACGTCGGGGTGAAGGCGGCCATCAACCGTCCCGCCGAACTCATCGCCGAGGTCCGCGAGAAGGCGGCGCGCGGTGAGGCGAGCACCCCGGCGGCCGCGTCCGGCGGCACTCCGGTCGAGCGCGGCGGCGACTCCACCGAGGGCTACGGCAGCAAGCTCCGCACGTGGCTCATGTCCGGCGTGAGCTACATGGTGCCGTTCGTCGCCGCGGGCGGCCTCCTCATCGCCCTCGGCTTCGCGATCGGCGGCTACAAGATCAACAAGGCCCCCTCGGTGATGGACCACTTCCTGTGGACCCAGGCCGACAGCTGGGGCGCCCTGCTGTTCCAGATCGGCGTCGTGGCCTTCGGCTTCCTCGTCCCGGTCCTGGCCGGCTACATCGCCTACGGCATGGCCGACCGCCCCGGCCTCGTCCCCGGCTTCGTGGGCGGCGCGATCTCACTGACCATCAACGCCGGCTTCCTCGGCGGCCTCGCGGCCGGTCTCATCGCCGGCGGCGTGGTCCTCGCCATCCAGCGGGTGCCGATCCCGGCGGCGTTGCGCGGCATCATGCCGGTGGTGGTGATACCGCTGATCTCCTCGGCGCTCGTCGGATTCCTGATGTTCGTCGTGATCGGCAAGCCCATCGCCAGCGCCCAGAAGGGGCTCACCGACTGGCTGAGCGGCCTCACCGGCACCAACGCCGTCCTCCTCGGCGCCCTGCTCGGCCTGATGATGTGCTTCGACCTGGGCGGCCCGGTCAACAAGGTCGCCTACACCTTCGCCACCGCGGGCATCGCCGTCGCCAACCCCAGCGACTCCGCGATGAAGATCATGGCCGCGGTGATGGCGGCCGGCATGGTCCCGCCGCTGGCGATGGCCCTGGCCACCACCGTGCGCGGCAAGCTCTTCACCCAGACCGAGCGCGAGAACGGCAAGGCCGCCTGGGTGCTGGGCGCCTCCTTCATCTCCGAGGGCGCGATCCCGTTCGCCGCGGGCGACCCGCTGCGGGTCATCCCGTCCGCCATGGTGGGCGGCGCGATCACCGGCGCGCTGTCGATGGCCTTCGGCGCCACCCTGCGCGCCCCGCACGGCGGCATCTTCGTGGTCCCGCTGATCGGCAACCCGTTCCTCTACCTGATCGCCATCGCCGCCGGCGTCTGCGCCACCACGGCCCTGGTGATCCTCCTGAAGGGGATGCGCAAGCCGGCCCCGGGATCCCCGGCCGCCGACCCCGCGTCCGGTCCGTCCACCGCGTCGAAGGAGTCCAAGCAGCCGGTGGCCGCCTGACCCCGCGCGCTGCGTCTTGTCCCTTTGATGCGCTGTGAGTTGTTCACGGCACCTGCGAGATACATCACGGTCCGGGGCCAAAGTCCCGGACCGTGGTGTGTACTGGGGTTCATGCCTGCGCACGCCTCGACTCTTCTGCTGTTCGGCGTGACCGTCCTCGCTGTGACGGCCGTCGTCTGGGCCGCCGTGCTGACGCGCCTGGTGCGCCGCGCCGGCCACCGGGCCGCCGCCCGGCGCGTCACCCCGCCGCTTCCGGCGCTGCCCCGGCAGAGCCCGGTCGGCCCGCCGCAGGAGTCCGTCGAACTGACCCCCGCGGAACAGGCCGCGTTCGCAGGCCTGATACGCCGACTCGCCAACGGCTGACCTCCCCCGCACCCGGCACCCCGCGCACGCGGGAACGTGCTGGCCGCCTCCGGGCTACCCCTGCCGCGCCGCGCGCCGTTCCATCGCGTCCCTGGCCGCGTCCTCCGACATATAGACCTCGCACATGTGCCGGCCGTCCGGCGTCGCCGTGTGCTCGACCTCCCAGAGGGAGACCACGCTGCCGTCCGGCAGCAGGAACGCGTGCTCGTACAGCGCGTAGCTCAGCCCGGCCCGCCCGGCCCGCCCGGCCCGCCCGGCGCGTCCCGGGCGTCCGAACGCCTGGGTGATCTCGTGGGCCGTCGCCGTGGCCAGCAGGGCCGCCGTCTCCGCGCCCGGGCGGTCGGCGTTCTCCGCCCGGCGCAGAAGCCGGCGCGCGTGGTCCGGCGAGTCGTCCCCGGCGAACATGTGCCGGGGCTCGGGAATCGCCCACAGCAGCATCAGCTCGGGCAGCTCCAGCTCGGGGGAGTCCGGCGGCAGTCCGAGCCGCGCCGCGGCCGTCTGCACCTCCTCCTCGTCCACATACACCTCGTGCTCGGGGGCACCGCCCGGCACGGTGTTGTGCACCAGCTCCCACAGCGTGACCGCCGAGCCGTCGGCGAGCAGCCAGGTGTGCCGGTACGTCTCCCGGTGCAGCCCCGCGCTGTGGTGCGCCGAGTGCAGGGAACTGTCGTGCGCCAGCGCGCAGTCGAGCTGCCCCAGCACCTCGTCGGGCAACTCGAACGAGTTCAGGGCACGGCCGAGGAGTCGCGCGAGATGCTCCTCAGGAGACTCGGGCGACTCGGCTGGTTCGTACGCTGCCGTCTCGTACGGAACGCTCAAGGCTTCTCCCGGCGTTGCTGCATGTCACCTTGTGGGTGCATACCGTAGCCCCTCGGTCGGACATCGTGTCCGGGATCCGAGAAAACGTGCGCCGGTAAAACGCGCCGGCCGCGCCGGATGTTCCCGTGCGAGCCGACACCGACTCAAAATCCGTCGCCCAGAGGGTACTTCCCCCCATCGCTCCCGTTAAGGCTGTCCGTACAACTCCTCGTACGACGGCCACACGCCCCCCGCGCCCGCCACCGACTCCGCCGCGCGGACGGCCCGGACGATCGCGCGCGTCACCAGGTCCGCCCCCGCGGCGAGGATGTCGTTGAGCGCGAGCGGGTGCGCGTCCAGCGGGCGAGCGCCGGTCGCCAGGGCGAACACCGTGTCCCCGTCGTGCAGCAGATGCACCGGCCGCACGGCGCGCGCGATGCCGTCGTGCGCCGTCCCCGCCAGCTTCTGCGCCTGCGCCTTCGACAGGTCCGCGTCCGTCGCGACCACCGCGAGCGTCGTGTTGAGCGGCGGCGGGGCGTTCTCGGCCGCGGCCTCGTCGAGGCGCCGGCACGCGGCCTCGTGCACCCGTTCCTCCGGATACCTCAGCCGCCCCCGCCCCAACTCCCCGTACAGCGCCCCCGTCTCCGGGTCCACCACCGACCCCGCCGCGTTCACGACCACCAGGGCGCCCACGGTGACCCCCGAACCGAGCACCGCGCTCGCCGTGCCCACCCCGCCCTTGAGCCGCCCCGCCACGGCGCCCGTGCCGGCCCCGACACACCCCTCGGGCACCCGGCCGCCCGGCTCCTCGGCCGCTGCCGCCTCCACGGCCGCACGGCCCGTCGCCGCGGACGGCCGCGCCCGGAAGTCGCCCCCGCGGCCCAGGTCGAAGACGCACGCGGCGGGCACCACCGGCACCACATGCGCCGGGTCCGCCCCCACCCGCACACCGCGCCCCCGCTCCTCCAGCCAGGCCATCACACCGGAAGCGGCGTCCAGCCCGTACGCGCTGCCCCCGGTCAGGACCACGGCGTCGACCTTCTGCACCACGTTGCGCGGGTCGAGCGCGTCGGTCTCCTTGGTGCCGGGGCCGCCCCCGCGGACGTCCACCGCGGCGACCGCGCCCCCCTCCGGAGCGAGCACGACCGTGGTGCCGGTGAGCCAGCCGTCCCCGCGGTGCGTGGCATGCCCCACGCGGACCCCGGCGACGTCCGTCAATGCGTCAGCTGTCATGCGTGCCAGTCTGGCCCAGCGCCGGCCGCCGCCGAAGGGTTCAGCCGGCCGGCGCGGTGGTCTCCGGCGTGCGCTCCCGGCTCGCCATCCGTGCCGTCAGCGTCACCCCGGTCGCCACCGCGGCCGAGCACACGAGCCCGGCCGCGAGCACCGCCCAGCCCCCGAGGAAGGTGCAGCTGATCACCAGCAGAGCCGTCACCGGCAGCACCATCTGCTGGGCGATGCCGACCTTGAAGTGCCGTGCGTGCAGCGCCCAGACGGAGAGCAGATACAGCGCCGTGGGCAGGGTCACGGCCGCCGAGGCGGACAGCGTGGAGATGTGCGTCGTGCCGACCGCCTGTTCCACGGCAACCTCCAGGCCCGCGCCGATCGTCGCCGCCGAGGCGAAGATCAGATAGTGGCCGTAGCCCCACAGGAACGCCTGCCTGTTGGAGCGCAGATGACCGTGGATGGGCACCACGAAGTAGATCCACCACGCCGAGAACACGATCAGCAGTCCGCCCGCCGCGATCGGCAGCAGCTCGCCCAGCGCCTCGTGCTCGTCCACGGCCGACTTCACCGCGACCGTGGCCGCGGCGATCGTCTCCCCGATCACGATGATGGTGAACAGGCCGTAGCGCTCGGCGATGTGATGCGGATGCCAGGCGGTCTGGTGGTCCCGCTCGGCGTACAGCGGCACGCACAGCTCGGCGATCACCATCACGAGGAACACCCAGGACCGGGCGGGCCCGGGCAGCAGCACCAGCCCGAGCCAGCCGACCAGGCACAGCAGCACACCGCCCGCGTACCGCAGCGCCATGGTCCGCTCCGGGCCGGTGGCCGATCTCGCGGCTCTCAGCCACTGCGCCGCCATCGCCAGCCGCATGATCAGATAGCCGAGCCACACCACCAGGTAGTCATGCTGCTGGAAGGCCCGGGAGACACCGGCGGCCAGCACCAGGACGCCGGCGATCTGCACCAGCGTGACGACCCGGTACAGCGCGTCGTCGTTGTCGTACGCCGAGGCGAACCAGGTGAAGTTCATCCAGGCCCACCAGATGGCGAAGAACAGCATCGCGTAGCTGAGGATCCCGCTGCCCGCGTGCCCTTCGCCGACGGCGTGCACCAGCTGGGTGCCCGCCTGGGCGATCGCCACCACGAAGCACAGGTCGAAGAAGAGCTCCAGCGGAGAGGAGACCCGGTGCGATTCATGCCGTCCGCGCGCGGTGAGGCGGCGCAGAGGTCCGGTCGGCCGGGGCGCGCCTGAGGGGGCAGGCGCCTGAGCGGAACTGGACGTCATGTTTCCCAGCACAGCAGAAAACCGGCCGAAAATCTTGTGAACGGATTCACAAGCGCTCGGGGGTCCCGCGGCCGGGGCGAACCGCGCGGCAGACGCCGCTTCCGACGCCGCTTCCGGGGCCGGTGCCGGGCACTGTGCCGGGGCGCCGGGGCCGGGGCCGTACCCTGGGGGCATGAGCACCGCCCCCGAGCCCGAGCCGCGCGCCCCGAAGCCCGCGCTGGTCTTCGACGACCCGCTGGACCAGCAGTCCTCGGACGACACCGACCGCGGGTGGGGCGAGCGCACGCCCGGCGACAGCGCCGCCGACCTGAAGCGCTTCCTCGACGAGAAGCCGCCCCACCACATCTGAGCCGTCCGGAGCAGCCCCGCTAGGACGCGTCGTGCCCGGATCCGCGCTGGGCCACCAGCGCGTCGCGGATCTCCTTGAGCACCTCCAGCTCGGTCACCTCGAGGACCTCCTTGGTGCCCTCCCGCGCAGCCCGCTGCGCCGCCTGCCGGGCCAGGTACTTCGACATCGGCAGGACCATCAGGAAGTACACCACCGCCGCGGTGATCACGAAGCTGAGCGTCGCACCGGCGACGCTGCCCCACAGGATCGGCACACCGCTCTTGACGGTGGCGTCGGCGGTCACCGAGCACGGGTCCTTCAGACAGAGGCTGTAGTGATCCAGGTTCTGCGTGCCGATGGCCCCCACCAGGGGGTTGATGATCCCCTTCACCACCGAGTTGACGATGTTGGTGAAGGCCGCGCCGATGACCACCGCGACTGCCAGATCGACGACGTTGCCGCGCATCAGGAAGGCCTTGAAGCCCTGCCAGACGCTCGGTTCCTTCTTCGCGCTCACCTCGGGGACTCTCCTCGTATGCACAGGGTGTGGAACGTATGGGTGTGGAACCAAACGCTCCGCAACCTACGGCACCGTGAGCCCGTTCTGTCCAATTCCTTAGCTCGATCGAGCGACTTGACAGCGAGTCGTCGGGAAGGCGAGCGGTCCGGTTCAGCACAGCGTCACCGCCAGGCGCGCGGTGGCGCTCGCACCGACCAGCCGTGCCGCCGCGGCCCGCGGCACCGACAGCACGACCAGCGCACCGCTCTCGGCCGCGCCCTCCGGCGGCGCGGGCACCTTGGTCACCCGCACCCCGCGCGCGAGCACACGGGCGTCACCCCCGGCCGAGGGGTCCTGCGCCGCGATGACGTCGACCCGGTCACCGGGCCGGAGCAGCCGGACGGTGGCGGCGTCGGCGATCCGCACCGGCGCCGTCACCAGAGCCACCGCGCCGGGCCGCGGCACCGGTGCCCCGGCCGGGTGCCCGCGGGCCCGCTGGGTGAGGTGGGGTTCCGCCGGGGAGCGCGGCCCGGAGACGATCAGGGCGGCCGCCGTCACCGCGAGGCCGGCCGCGATGACCCGTCCGCGGTGCCGGACGAACCGTTGCAGCCGGTACCGCCCGCCGCGCACCCGCACCGGCGCGAACTGCGGCACCTCACAGGTCGCCGGGGCGTCCGTACCGAGCGGCCGCGGAAGCCGCAGCGGAGAGGCCGCGGGATGAGGGGCGGAGCGACCGGAGGAAGCGTGGGAAGGGGGGAACGGGCCCGCGGACGAGAGAGGCGAGGACGACGAGGGGAGGGGCATGGCAGTCACCACCGGCGACGAAGGGATCGGCTTGCGATGCCACGATGAGGCCTCGCGCCGGATCCCGCCGGAGCCGGTGGACCATCAGCCGATTGTGGAAAACCCGCCCACCCGAACGGGACATTCCGCCGCCCCCGGCCTCAGCCCACCCCCGGCCCCAGCCCACTCCCGTCCCCAGCCCACAACCGGCCCGGCACCGAGCACTCCCGGCCCCAGCCCATCACCGGCCCGGCACCGAGCACTCCCGTCCAGCCGAACTCCGAGCACTCACATCCCCGCCCGAGCCCCCGGCAAGGCAGCTACGGCAGCTCAAACCCCGGATCCATGCCACCGAGCGCGTTCCCGCACAGGCAGTCCCGCGCCCCGGTCTCCGGCAGCGCCGCGACCGCGTCGAACAGCACGCCCCGCAACCGGTCCACGTTGGCGGCGAACACCCGCAGCACTTCCTCGTGGGAGACGCCCTCCCCGCTCTCGGCGCCCGCGTCGAGGTCGGTGACCAGGGTCATCGAGGTGTAGCAGAGCTCCAGTTCCCGGGCGAGAGCCGCCTCGGGATGCCCCGTCATGCCCACGACCGACCAGCCCTGCGCCCGGTGCCACAACGATTCGGCACGGGTGGAGAACCGCGGCCCCTCCACCACGACCAGCGTGCCGCCGTCCACCGGCTCCCAGTCCCGGCCCCGAGCCGCCTTCAGCGCGGCGGCCCGACCGGTGGGGCAGTAGGGGTCGGCCATCGAGACGTGCACCACGTTCGGCACGGTCCCGTCGGGCCGCGGCAGCCCGTCGAAGTACGACTGGACGCGGGTCTTCGTCCGGTCCACGAACTGATCCGGCACGAGCAGGGTGCCCGGGCCGTACTCGGGTTGCAGCCCGCCCACCGCGCACGGGCCGAGCACCTGCCGGACGCCGACGGAGCGCAGCGCCCAGAGGTTGGCGCGGTAGTTGATGCGGTGCGGCGGCAGGTGGTGGCCGCGGCCGTGCCGGGGCAGGAAGGCGACGCGCCGGCCCGCGATCTCGCCGAAGAAGAGGGAGTCGCTGGGCGGCCCGTAGGGGGTGTCCACCTGTACCTCGGTCACGTCGTCGAGGAACGAGTAGAAGCCCGAACCGCCGATTACGCCGATCTCTGCGTTCGCCATGACCAGCACCCTAGCTCGCCCCGAAACCGCTGGGGAGGCGGATTCGGGGAGCGCCGAAGACCCCGCCGTCGTACGACGGCAGGGTCCGGACGGAGAGGTCTCAGGCGGCGGAGCTGCTGGTGGAGGACGTCGTGGACGACGACGAGGTCGAGGACGACTTCGTGTCGGACGACGACGAGCTGGACGACGACGAGCTGGACGACTTCGACGCCGGGCTGCTGCTCGACGTGGAGCCGCGGGAGTCGTTGCGGTAGAAGCCGGAGCCCTTGAAGACGATGCCGACCGCGGAGAACACCTTCTTCAGGCGGCCATTGCAGCTGGGGCAGTCGGTCAGGGCGTCATCGGTGAACTTCTGCACCGCCTCAAGGCCCTCGCCGCACTCGGTGCACTGGTACTGGTAGGTCGGCACTGTCTTCCTCCTGGCACTCTCACTCGATGAGTGCTAACGACGATCCATAGTGACGTATTCCGGGGTTTCAGTCCACCGTCACCGGCACGCGGTGACCGACGCCACGTGCGACGGTGCGGTTCCGCGCTTGCGCGACCAGCCGCGAACGGAGCGCCAGCAGTGTGGCCAGTGCGACCAGCGTGCCGGCCATGGGCACCAGGAAGCCCGCGCCGCCCCACAGCCGGTCCTCCAGCTGTCCGGCCACGGTGACGGCCGCCGCCTGGCCGAGCGCGACCGCGCCGGTCAGCCAGGTGAAGGCCTCGGTGCGGGCACCGGCCGGGACCAGGCCCTCGACCAGCGTGTAGCCCGTGATCAGCGACGGCGCGATGCACATGCCGACCAGCAGGCCGAGCGCGGCGAGCAGCAGCACGGAGTGCGCCGTCCACAGCGCGGACGCCGCCACGGCGAGCGCCGTGTAGCCGACGACCAGGCGCTGCTGCGGGGCGGCCTTCCAGGCGATCGCGCCGCAGACGATGCCGGACAGCATGTTGCCGGCCGCGAAGACGCCGTACAGGACACCGTTCAGGCCGGGCTCGCCGATCGACTCGGTGAACGCGGCCAGCGACACCTGCATGCCGCCGAAGACGGAGCCGATGCCCAGGAAGGTCACGACCAGCACGCGCACGCCCGGCACGCGCAGGGCGGAGGCGTGCTTCACGCGCGCGTGGCCGCCCTCCGCGGTCACCGGCGGCTGCGTGCTCTTCTGCGCGGCGAACAGCAGACCGCCGACGAGGGTCAGCGCGGCCTCCGTGACCAGGCCCGCCGAGGGCGTCACCGCGGTGCACAGGGCGGTCGCCAGCAGGGGACCGAAGACGAAGGTCAGCTCGTCCGTGACCGACTCGAACGCGGCCGCCGTGGTCATCAGGGGCGAGCCCTGGAGCTTCACGCCCCAGCGGGCCCGCACCATCGGGCCGACCTGCGGCACCGAGGCGCCGGTGGGGACGGCCGCGAGGAACAGCGCCCACAGCGGCGCGTGCGCCAGGGCGAGCGCCGTCAGGGACAGGCCCGACACCGTGTGGATCAGGACACCGGGGACCAGCACGGCGCGCTGGCCGTAGCGGTCGGCGAGACGGCCGCTGTAGGGCGCGAACAGCGCCATGGAGACGCCGGTGGCGGCCGCGGCGGCGCCCGCCGCACCGTACGAGCCGGTGGTGTGCTGCACCAGCAGCACGATGGAGATGGTGAGCATCGCGAACGGCTGTCGCGCCGCGAAACCCGGCAGCAGGAACGTCCAGGCGCCGCGGGTGCGCAGCAGCTGTCCGTATCCGGGGCGGGACGATGCCGACGGGGTCTCCGCCGAATCGGTGGTGGTGACCGTGGATGCCACGGCCCGTGCCTTTCTTCCGCCTGGTAGCGCGCCCGTGCGGGGGCGCCGAGAGCTGTCCTCTTGCGCGGAACTGCGGTAGATACCGGCGCTACTGCAAAGAGCGTTTCCGGCCGCCATACGGTCGCGCCAGCTCTGCGTCAGGCAGAGTTGGTTCGATCAGGGTGCCTTCATAGTATAAGGATCACACCCTTGTGCACCTGTGAAAATGAGCACCATACGGCACGTTCTCCTGTGATCGGCACCGGGGTGGGCCGTCAGGGCGTCATGCGCCCCGCCCCCGGTCCCTGCGCCCCGCGCCCGTCCCGTCCGTGCCCAGCCACCCGGCCAGCTTGCCGCCGTGGGCGACGGCGCGCAGCCGGCGCTCGGCCGCGTCGCGGACCGGGTCGGTGGCCACGACGAGCAGGTCGTCGCCCCGCCGCAGCACCGTCGAAGGCAGCGGAACAAACGATTTTTCATCGCGTACGACGAGCGTGACGGCGGCGCCGGGCGGCAGCCTCAGCTCGTTGACCTCCACGCCGTGCATCCGCGAGCCCTCCGGGATCGAGACGGACAGCAGGTGCCCGCGCAGCTGCTCCAGGGGCGCCGACTCGATGCCGAGGTCGGAGGCCTCGCCCTGTTCGCCCAGGCGCAGCGTGCGGGCGAGCCAGGGCAGCGTCGGCCCCTGGACGAGGGTGTAGACGACGACCAGGACGAAGACGATGTTGAAGATGCGGCGGCTGCCGGCGACGCCGTTCACCATCGGGATGGTGGCCAGGATGATGGGCACGGCGCCCCGCAGGCCCGCCCACGACATGAGGGTCTCCTCCTGCCAGGGCACCCGGAACGGCGCCAGGCTGAGCACCGTGCTCAGCGGGCGGGCCACCATGGTGAGGACCAGCCCGATGACGAGCGCCGGCCAGACGTCGTCGCCCAGCTCGTGCGGGGTGACCAGCAGGCCGAGCAGGACGAACATGCCGATCTGTGCGATCCAGCCGAGCCCCTCGGCGAAACCGCGGGTGGCCGGCCAGTGCGGGAGCTTGGCGTTGCCGAGCGTCATCGAGGCCAGGTAGACGGCGAGGAAGCCGCTGCCGTGCGCCAGGGCGCCGGCCGCGTACGCCGTGACGGAGATCGCCATGACCGCGATCGGGTAGAGGCCGGAGGCGGGCAGGGCCACGTGCCTGAGCCCCCAGGCGCCGAACCAGCCCACCGCGAGACCCACGGCCGCGCCGATGGCCAGTTCCAGGGCGATCTCGGCCAGCAGCACGTACCAGTGCTCGACCGGGCCGGCGGTGGAGAAGGCGACGACCAGGATGACCACCGGGGCGTCGTTGAAGCCGGACTCCGCCTCCAGCGTGCCCGTCACGCGCGCGGGCAGCGGAACCCTCCGCAGGACGGAGAAGACCGCCGCCGCGTCCGTCGACGACACCACCGCGCCGATGATGAGCGCCTGCCGCCACTCCAGCCCGACCAGGTAGTGCGCGCCCGCCGCGGTCACGCCCACGCTGATCGCGACGCCCGCCGTCGCCAGTACGGAGGCGGACGGCAGGACCGGCCGGACCTCCTTCCACTTGGTGCCGAGACCGCCCTCGGCCAGGATCACGACCAGTGCCGCGTATCCCATGACCTGGGTGAGCGCGGCGCTGTTGAAGTGGATTCCGCCGATGCCGTCCTGGCCCATGAGGACGCCGATCCCCAGGTACACGAGCAGGCTGGGGAGCCCGCTGCGGGACGAGATCCGGACAGCCGCGACGGCGACGAGCAGGACGAGGGAGCAGACGAGCAGGAGCTGGTTGAGGTGGTCGACAGTCAGCGGCGGTTCCCTTCCTTGGCCCGCGCGCGGGGCGCGGACGTGCGTACACAAGACCCGAGGCTGCGGCGCACCGCACCCAAGTACTTCGTTACCTTACCTAACTCTTGACGCTTTCTTGACGCTCGGCGGGGCAAGATCGAACGTCCGTGCGCGCTGGTTCCCCACTCCGCGTCAAGTGGGAGAGGGCCCTGCGCCTATGGTTGCTCCAGCGCTCATTCAAAGTCACAGCCCGACCTGCCGCTCGCGTTAGGACAGCAAGGACAGCGATGCCCCCCAACACCACCGCCACAACGGGTGACAAGCCCGCCAAGTCCGGCAGGAAGAAGGGGCGCAAAGCCCGACTGATCGTGCTGGTGCTGGTCCTGGCCGTCATCGGCGGCCTCGCCTACGGGGCGTACTGGTCGATCAGCACCGTCCGCGCCTCCTTCCCGCAGACCACCGGTTCGATCACACTCGACGGCCTGTCCGGGCCGGTCGACGTGAAGCGGGACGGCAACGGCATCCCGCAGATCTACGCCTCCTCCGACGAGGACCTCTTCATGGCGCAGGGCTTCGTCCAGGCGCAGGACCGGTTCTACGAGATGGACGTGCGCCGGCACATGACCTCCGGGCGCCTGTCGGAGATGTTCGGCAAGGGCCAGGTCAAGAACGACGAGTTCCTGCGCACCCTCGGCTGGGACCGGATCGCCCAGCAGGAGTACGACACCAAGCTGTCGGCCTCCGCGAAGAAGTACCTCCAGGCCTATGCCAAGGGCGTCAACGCCTACCTTCAGGGCAAGGACGGCAAGGACATCTCCCTGGAGTACGCGGCCCTGGGCCTCACCAACGACTACCAGCCGGAGAAGTGGACCCCGGTCGACTCCATCGCCTGGCTCAAGGCCATGGCCTGGGACCTGCGCGGCAACATGCAGGACGAGATCGACCGCGCCCTGATGACCAGCCGCCTCGGCCCGCAGCAGATCCAGGACCTGTACCCGGAGTACCCCTACGGCCGCAACAAGCCGATCGTGCAGGAGGGTCAGTACAGCGAGCTGACCAAGACCTTCCAGCAGGGCGGCACCGCGAGCGTCTCCCAGGGCACGGGCACGACCGGCTCGACCGGTACGACGGGCACCTCGGGGACCACCGGCACCACCGGCACCGGAAGCGCCACAGGCGCCTCTCGGGGCGCGACGGGCACGACCGGCTCCTCCTCCTCGGCCACGGCCGGAACGGGCCTCACGAGCCAGCTGGCGGGCCTCTACAAGGTCCTGGACAACGTCCCCACCGCCGTCGGCGTGAACGGCCAGGGCATCGGCTCCAACTCCTGGGTCGTCTCCGGGAAGTACACCATCACCGGCAAGCCGCTGCTCGCCAACGACCCGCACCTGTCGGCGTCCCTGCCGTCCGTCTGGTACCAGATGGGCCTGCACTGCCGCACCGTCTCGAGCACCTGCCAGTACGACGTCAGCGGGTTCACCTTTGCCGGGATGCCCGGTGTGATCATCGGTCACAACGCGAATATCGCGTGGGGCATGACCAACTCCGGGGTCGACGTCACCGACCTGTACCTGGAGAAGGTCACCGCCAACGGCTACCTGTACGACGGCAAGGTCCGGCCCTTCAAGACCCGCGAGGAGACCATCAAGGTCGCCGGCGGCGCGTCCAAGACGATCGTCGTCCGGCAGACCCAGGACGGGATGCCGCTGCTGTCCGACCGCGACGACGAACTCGTCCAGGTCGGCAAGAAGGCCGCGGTCAACACCGCCGCGCCCGACCGCGGTGACGGCTACGGCATCGCCCTGCGGTGGACCGCGCTCGACCCGGGCACCTCCATGGACGCCGTGTTCGCCCTCGACAGGGCGGGCGGCTGGAACGACTTCCGCGCGGCGGCCGCCCTGTTCGACGTCCCCTCGCAGAACCTGATCTACGCCGACACCGACAACCACATCGGCTACACGCTGCCCGGCAGGATCCCCACGCGTTCCGCCGTGGACGACGGCTCCATCCCCGCACCGGGCTGGGACCCGAAGTACCGCTGGACCGGCTTCATCAAGAAGTCCGAGCTGCCGTACGAGTACAACCCCAAGCGCGGCTACATCGTCACCGCCAACCAGGCCGTGGTCGACCAGGCCAAGTACCCCTACACGCTCACCACCGACTGGGGCTACGGCGCCCGCAGCCAGCGCATCACCGACCTGATCGAGTCCAAGATCAAGGACGGCGGCAAGATCTCCACGGACGACATGCGGCAGATGCAGCTGGACAACAGCAGCGAGATCGCCAAGCTCCTGGTACCGAAGCTGCTGAAGATCAACATCGATGACAAGAGCGTGCGCGAGGCACAGAAGCTGCTGGAGGGCTGGGACTACACCCAGGACTCGGACTCCGCGGCGGCCGCGTACTTCAACGCCGTGTGGCGCAACGTCCTCAAGCTCGCCTTCGGCAACAAGCTCCCCAAGGAGCTGCGCGTCGACGGACAGTGCCTGTGGGTCGACAAGATCGACAGCACCGGGCCGCTGGACGACGACGCCAAGGTCCGCGAGTGCGGCGAGCGCGACGCCGACCAGGCGCAGCCGGACGGCGGCGACCGCTGGTTCGAGGTCGTGCGCACCCTGATGGACAAGCCGGACAGCGACTGGTGGAAGACGCCCAAGTCGGGCACCCGCCCGGCCGCGGACAACCGCGACCAGCTGTTCGCGCGCGCGATGATCGACGCCCGCTGGGAGCTGACCGCCAAGCTCGGCAAGGACATCGACACCTGGAGCTGGGGCAGGCTGCACCGGCTGTTCCTGAAGAACCAGACGCTCGGCACCGAGGGCCCGGAGGTCTTGCAGTACATCCTCAACCGCGGCCCCTGGGAGCTCAGCGGCGGCGAGGCCACGGTGAACGCCACGGGGTGGAACGCCGCCGGCGGCTACAACGTCGTCTGGGTTCCGTCCATGCGGATGGTCGTGAACCTGGCCGACTTCGACAAGTCCCGGTGGATCAACCTCACCGGCGCCTCCGGGCACGCCTTCAGCGCGCACTACACCGACCAGACCGGGCTGTGGGCCAAGGGCGAGCTGCTGCCCTGGTCGTTCTCGGGCAAGGCGGTCGACGACGGCACCAGCGACACGCTCGTCCTCAAGCCGTGACCCGCTGACCGGCAGACACCGAAACGGGCCCCCCCCCCCCCCCGCGGGGGGGGGGGGGGGACCCCGGCCGGCAGCGCC
>NZ_JBHXVE010000016.1:172753-185353 GCF_042672505.1 Streptomyces sp. NPDC127190 | reverse complement strand
GGGGCAGTGTGTGTAAACATCGAAACCCGACCCCCTAGCTAAACCCACGGTCAAACCTCTCTCGCGACCACCCCCCCACTCCACCCCCCGCCCTGGGGGGGGGGCCCGTTTCGTCCCGCTGCCTCAGCCGCCCGGGAAGCGGCGCACACCGGAGGGCGTCACCACCGCGTGCACCGGCCGGTCGTGCCCCTCCGCCGGGACGTGGGCGACGACCTCCGCGTCGTACAGCAACACCACGAGACTGGGGCGCGCGCCCGCGTTCGCCAGGCGCGCCAGCACGCGGTCGTACGACCCGCCGCCCCGCCCCAGCCGCATGCCCTGCGCGTCCACCGCCAGTCCGGGGAGCAGGACGACATCGGCGCTCGTCACGGCGTCCGGGCCGAGCCGTGCGCCGGAGGGCTCGAAGAGGGCCATTTTCCCGCCATGTTGGACTCGCGCGAGGGAGTCCGGTCCGGCGTACTCGCCCCAGTCCAGGTCGTTGTCGGGCAGCAGCGCGGGGAGCAGCACGCGCACGCCCCGCGCCCGCAGCGCGTCCAGCAGCGCGAACGTGGCGGGCTCGCTGCCCACGGAGACGTACGCCGCCACCGTGCGCGCCCGCGCCAGCTCCGGCAGGTCCAGGGCGCGTTCCGCCAGCGCGCGGCCCGTCTCGCGGACGTCGTCCTGCGTCAACCCGCGTCTCACCGCGAGGATCTCCCGACGCAACCTTCGCTTGTCAGGCTCGTCCGTGCTTCCGTCGTGTTCCACCGGTCGTTCTCGCACCCTTCCTCAATGCAGCCATAAAGGGTCAACCAACCGGAGCCACAGTTTCCCCACAAAGGCACCGGATATGGTTGCGGGCATGACTCAGTCGCACCCCAGGATCAGCAAGGCTGTCATTCCCGCGGCGGGCCTCGGCACCCGGTTCCTGCCGGCCACCAAGGCGACTCCCAAGGAGATGCTGCCGGTCGTCGACAAGCCGGCGATCCAGTACGTGGTCGAGGAGGCCGTGTCGGCGGGGCTCGACGACGTCCTGATGGTCACCGGGCGCAACAAGCGCCCGCTGGAGGACCACTTCGACCGCAACTACGAGCTGGAGTCGGCGCTCGAGAAGAAGGGCGACGCGGAACGGCTCGCCAAGGTGCGGGAGTCCAGCGATCTGGCGACCATGCACTATGTGCGCCAGGGCGATCCGCGGGGTCTGGGTCACGCCGTGCTGTGCGCGGCCCCGCACGTCGGTGACGAGCCCTTCGCGGTGCTCCTCGGCGACGACCTGATCGATCCGCGCGACCCGCTCCTCCAGCGCATGATCGACATCCAGCAGCAGCACGGCGGCAGCGTGATCGCGCTCATGGAGGTCGCGCCCGAGCAGATCCACCTCTACGGCTGCGCGGCCGTGGAGGCCACCGCCGAGGGCGATGTGGTGCGGGTGACCGGTCTGGTGGAGAAGCCGGACCCGGCGGACGCGCCGTCGCACTACGCGGTCATCGGCCGCTATGTCCTCGACCCGAGCGTCTTCGGCATCCTGCGCACCACCGAGCCCGGCCGCGGCGGCGAGATCCAGCTCACCGACGCCCTCGAACGGCTCGCCCAGGACGAGAAGCTCGGCGGCCCGGTGCACGGCGTCGTCTTCAAGGGCCGCCGCTACGACACCGGCGACCGCGGCGACTATCTGCGTGCCATTGTCAGACTCGCGTGCGAACGTGAAGACCTGGGCCCGGACTTCCGGACCTGGCTCCGCAGTTACGTAGCCGAGGAGATGCAGCAGTCTTGAGCAGCGCCGCGACCCGCCCCGCAGGCCCGGACGACCTGTGGTCGGTGGACGAGCACCTGGAGGACATCCTCTCGACCGTCCGCCCCCTGGAACCCATCGAGCTGCAACTGCTCGACGCCCAGGGGTGCGTCCTGGTCGAGGACATCACGGTGCCGGTGTCCCTGCCACCGTTCGACAACAGCTCCATGGACGGGTACGCGGTGCGGGTCGCGGACGTCGCGGGTGCCGGCGAGGAGTTCCCCGCCGTCCTGGAGGTCGTCGGGGACGTCGCGGCCGGTGCGGCCGAGCCGGTCCGGGTCGGCCCCGGGCAGGCCGCCCGGATCATGACCGGCGCCCCGCTGCCGCCCGGCGCCGAGGCCGTCGTACCCGTCGAGTGGACCGACGGCGGGCTCGGCGAGGGGCCGGTGAGCGGCATGCGGGCGCGCAGCCTCGCGCCCGAGGGCGCCGAGGGGCACGTACGCGTGCACCGCCCCGCCGAGGCACGCGCGCATGTGCGCGCCAAGGGCAGCGATGTGCGGGCGGGCGACCGCGCCCTGGCGGCCGGGACGGTCCTCGGGCCGCCGCAGATCGCCCTGCTCGCCGCGATCGGCCGCGGCACGGTCCGGGTGCGCCCGCGCCCGCGCGTGGTCGTGCTGTCCACCGGCAGCGAACTGGTCCAGCCCGGCGAGGGGCTCGCAGGCGGCCAGATCTACGACTCCAACAGCTTCGCCCTCACCGCCGCCGCGCGGGACGCCGGCGCCATCGCCTACCGGGTCGGTGCCGTCGCCGACGACGCCGAGACCCTGCGCTCCACCATCGAGGACCAGCTCATCCGCGCCGATCTGCTGGTGACCACCGGCGGGGTCAGCGTCGGGGCGTACGACGTCGTCAAGGAGGCGCTGTCGCACGTCGGCGACGAGGACGAGCCGGGCAGCGGCGTGGAGTTCCGCAAGCTCGCCATGCAGCCCGGCAAGCCCCAGGGGTTCGGCTCCATCGGCCCCGACCACACGCCCCTGCTGGCGCTGCCCGGCAACCCGGTGTCGTCGTACGTCTCCTTCGAGCTGTTCGTCCGCCCCGCCATCCGCGCCCTGATGGGCCTGGAGGACCTGCACCGGCCCCGCGCGCGGGCCACGCTCACCGCGGACAAGCCGCTGCGTTCGCCCAAGGGCCGCCGGCAGTTCCTGCGCGGCGCGTACACGGACGGCGAGGTGACGCCGGTCGGCGGTGCCGGCTCCCACCTGATCGCGGCTCTGGCGCAGGCCGACGCCCTGATCGTCGTGCCGGAGGACGTGGAGGCCGTCGAGCCCGGAACCGAGGTGGAGGTCGTCCTGCTCGGCTGACGCACGCGCGGGTGCCGTCCGCCGGACGGTCCTGATCCGCTGCGCCCGCCGACATGGCGGTACCGTGTCGCGCACAACAGGCCCGTGCACCGCACTGCGACGGGCCCGGACCGGGAGCGCCACACAGCATGAGTACGCAGGACCGACTGACGCACATCGACGACGCGGGCGCGGCCCGCATGGTCGACGTATCCGGCAAGGACGTGACCGCGCGCACCGCCCGTGCCAGCGGCCGGGTCCTGGTCTCGCCCCGGGTGGTGGAGCTGCTGCGCGGCGAGGGGGTGCCCAAGGGTGACGCCCTCGCCACCGCGCGCATCGCCGGCATCATGGGCGCCAAGCGGACCCCGGATCTCATCCCGCTGTGCCACCCGTTGTCGGTGTCCGGTGTGACACTGGACCTGTCGGTCGCGGACGACGCCGTGGAGATCCGGGCCACCGTGAAGACGACGGACCGCACGGGCGTCGAGATGGAGGCCCTCACCGCCGTGACGGTCGCCGCGCTCACCGTGATCGACATGGTCAAGGCGGTCGACAAGGGGGCGGTCATCACGGACGTACGGGTGGAGGAGAAGACGGGCGGAAAGTCGGGCGACTGGAGCCGGGCATGAGCTACCGCGCGCTGGTGATCACCGCTTCCAACCGGGCCGCCGCGGGCGTCTACGAGGACAGGGGCGGCCCGCTGATCGCCGACGGCCTGAAGCGCTTCGGGTTCGACGTCGACGGCCCCCAGGTCGTCCCCGACGGGGATCCCGTGGAGGCGGCCCTGCGGGCGGGCGTGGAGGCCGGTTACGACGCCATCCTGACCACCGGCGGCACCGGCATCTCGCCCACCGACCGCACCCCCGAGGCGACCCGCGCGGTGATCGACCGCGAGGTGCCGGGGATCGCGGAGGCCATCCGGGCGTTCGGCCGGGAGAAGGTCCCGACCTCGGCGCTGTCGCGCGGACTGGCCGGGGTGGCGGGCGGGACCCTGATCGTGAACCTGCCGGGGTCCACCGGCGGTGTGAAGGACGGCCTCGCCGTCCTGGAGCCCCTGCTGGTGCACGCCGTCGACCAGATCCGCGGCGGTGACCACCCCAGACCCAGCAGCGGGGGTGCGAGCTGAACAGCCCTTCCTGGCCCGTCGTGCTGGCGGACGGCGATGTCGTCCTCCGCCCGATAAAGCTGCGCGACCAGCGGGCCTGGCGCGAGGTGAACCGGCGCAACCGGGACTGGCTGCGCCCCTGGGAGGCGACCATTCCGCCGCCCACACCGAGCGGACCGGTCACCCACCGGCCGACCTACCGGCAGATGGTGCGGCATCTGCGCTCCGAGGCCAACGCGGGACGGATGCTGCCGTTCGTGATCGAGTACCAGGGGCAGCTGGTCGGACAGCTGACGGTCGCCGGGATCACCTGGGGGTCGATGTGCTCCGGGCACGTCGGCTACTGGGTGGACGAGGCGGTGGCCGGGCGCGGGGTGATGCCGACGGCCGTCGCGCTCGCGGTGGACCACTGCTTCCGCGCCGTGGGACTGCACCGCATCGAGGTCTGCATTCGCCCCGAGAACCGGCCCAGCCGGCGGGTCGTGGAGAAACTCGGATTCCGCTCGGAGGGGCTGCGGCCCCGGTATCTGCACATCGACGGGGCCTGGCGGGACCATCTCGTCTTCGCGCTCACCGCGGAAGAGGTGCCCGAGGGGCTGCTGGCCCGCTGGCGGCGGGAACGCTCCCGGAACGCCTCGGGCAACGCCTCGGGCAACGCCTCCGGGAACGCCACGGGGAACGCCCCCGGGAATCGCACCCAGCCCTAGAAATTGAATATGTGTTCGAAATTGATCGGCGGTTGACCGGGCCGGCGTATCGAATTCACCCCTGTGGCCGCCCGCTGATCGCATCGGTCGCAAAAAAAGCTGGAAATATCAGCCGGATCGTGCGACACACCGGCTCAATTGGCAGATGGCCTCACGCAAACCCCTCTACGGTGTGAGACGTGAGCAGCAGCGGCCTCATCTACGCAGTCATCGTCGGGGCCTGGGCCGCCTACTTGGTGCCGATGTGGCTCCGTAGGCAGGACGAGCTGAACGAAGCCCGTCCGACGGAACGCTTCAGCACCGCCATCCGGCTGCTGTCCGGAAGGGCGGGCATGGAGCGCCGATACGCCAGGGACCTGCGGGCGCGCTCCGCCCAGGAGGGGGAGCCGGACACCGGCGATCCGGACGCCGTCACCGACTCGGTGGACGTCCGGGCCTTCGCCATGCCTCCGACCCGCCGTCAGGTGCGCCCGGAGGGCGAGCCGGAGGCGCCGTCGAGCGCGGAACCGGCGGACGACCGGATCACCGCCCCGGCGCCCCAGTCCGCCACCGCGCCCGCGCAGAACCGCGGGCCGGCCGAGCGGCGTTCGCCCTCGGCACAGGCGGCCGCGGCACGCGCCCGGCGCTCGAAGGTACTCGCGCGCCGCAGGCGCACCACCGTATTGCTCTTCCTCGCCTTCACCCTCGGCGCGATCGTCGCCGCCGTCGGCGGGCTGGCCTTCCTCTGGGCGCCCGCCGCGCCCGCCGTGATGCTCAGCGCGTACATCGCCTATCTGCGGGCCCAGGAGCGTCGCCGCTTCGCCTACCAGATGGACCGCCGGCGGGCCGAGGTCGCCGCCCAGCGCCTGCGCGAGCGTCAGCCGCGCCGCCGCGCGGTCCTCGACGACGGCCCCGGCGCCGACGAACCGGAGGGCGCCCCCGAGAGCGGCACGGACACCGGTCTCTCCACGCTCGCCGCCGACCGGCGCGCCCTCGTGGAGCAGACCGACCACGCCGAATGGGTCGACCAGCAGCGCGAGCGGCAGCGCCGGCCGGGCCACGGGGACAGCTGGGACCCGGTGCCGGTGCCGCTGCCGACGTATGTGACCGCGCCGGTCGCACCGCGCGCCACCTCGGACGTGGACCTCGGGGCGCCCGACACCTGGAGTTCGGCGCGGTCCAGCTCGGTCGCGCCGGAGCAGGAGGCGGGGCACGCGCCGGGGACCGAGGCGGACGAGTCGGCGCTCGGCTCCGAGGACAAGCCGGCGGACGGCCGGAGCGGCGCGCTTCCCCCCGCCCGGAAGCGCTCGCGCGGGGGCAGCTCCGGCGCGGCCTCCGCGCGCCGGGCGCGGGATCGCGGACGTACGCCGCTCTTCGACCAGTACGAGGACGGCGACCGCCCGCGCGCGGCCAACGAGTGATCGGTGGCCCGCCGGTGACCCCCGTCCTGACCAGTCGGGGAGCGGATTTCCAAGCACCGCGATCGGGATGCTAGAGTTTCACTCGTTGCAAGGGCCTGTGGCGCAGTCCGGTAGCGCACCTCGTTCGCATCGAGGGGGCCAGGGGTTCAAATCCCCTCAGGTCCACGCATCACCTTCTTGAGGCGACTCAAGTCGGTAACGAGATCCCGGCGATCATCATGATCGCCGGGATCTTCGTCGTTTCCGGCCCCGCTCGGCGCCGGAACTCGCCCCTTCTCAGAGCCGCTTGGCGAAGCAGCGGCTCTCCTCGTGGTGGCGGTAGTAGCCGAACTTGGCGCACGGGGCGTAGCCGCTGGAGGTGTACAGGGCGATGGCCTCCGGCTGCTTGGTGCCCGTCTCCAGGACCATGCGGACGCGGCCGGCGGCGCGCGCGTCCTCCTCCAGCGCCGTGAGCATGCGGCGGGCCAGGCCGCGGCCGCGCATCTCCGCGATCACGTACATGCGCTTCAGCTCGGCGTCGCCGTCCTCGTTGCCCTCCTCGTTGCGGTCCTGGCTGCGCCAGCCGCCGGTGGCCACGGGGCGGTCGTACTCGTCGTACGCGATCAGGTACACACCCCGGGGCGGGTCGAACTCCAGGGCGTCGAGGGCCGTGGCGTCGCCGCCGTCGCCGTAGCGGAGGTGGTACTCGGCCTGGACCTCGTCGTTGAGCTTGACGGCGTCGGGGTGGTCGAAGCGGACGCGGCGTATATTCATGCTGGGCATCGTACTTCTATGCGAAGGCGGGTCCCGGGGTTTTCCGGGCTCCGACCAGTGTGCCGGTATCGTGCCCTGGTGCTGACTGTGACCTCGGTGAACGTGAACGGGCTGCGGGCCGCCGCGAAGAAGGGCTTCGTGGAGTGGCTCGCCCAGACCTCCGCGGACGTCGTCTGCCTCCAGGAGGTACGCGCCGAGCCGCACCAGCTGCCCGAGCAGGTCCGGCAGCCCGAGGGCTGGCACGTCGCGCACGCCCCGGCCGCGGCCAAGGGGCGCGCCGGCGTCTCGCTCTACACACGGCGGGAACCCGACCGGATCCGGGTCGGCTTCGGTTCCGCCGAGTTCGACGGCAGCGGCCGCTATGTCGAGGCCGATCTGCCCGGCGTCACGGTCGCCTCCCTCTATCTGCCCTCGGGCGAGGTGGGCACCGAGCGGCAGGACGAGAAGATCCGTTTCATGGGGGAGTTCCTCGCCCACCTCAAGGAGCTGCGGGTCCGGGCCGCCGCCGACGGGCGCGAGGTCGTCGTCTGCGGCGACTGGAACATCGCCCACCGTGAGGCCGACCTCAAGAACTGGCGCGCCAACACCAAGAACGCGGGTTTCCTGCCCGAGGAGCGCGCCTGGCTCGACCGGGTGTTCGACGCGGCGGACGGCGGCTACGCCGACGTCGTGCGCGCCCTGCACCCGGATGTCGAGGGGCCGTACAGCTGGTGGTCGTACCGCGGGCGGGCCTTCGACAACGACTCGGGCTGGCGCATCGACTACCAGGTCGCGACGCCCGGGCTCGCCGGCAGGGCGGTCAAGGGGTTCGTGGAGCGCGCGGCCACACACGCCGAACGGTGGTCCGACCATGCCCCGGTGACCGTCGTCTACGACCTGTAGCGGCGCCTGGTCAGCCGGTCTTCTCCTTGGATATGCGGCGGTCCAGGGCCAGGGAGAGTTCCGCCTCCACGACGCTGCGGGCCAGCGGGCGCAGCCGGTTCAGGTCCTCTTCCGGGGCGTGGCGAAGGACCAGGTCGGCGAAGAGTTCGGCCAGGGCGTCGACGTGTTCCCGCACGCGCGCGCCCGCCGCGAGCACCTCGCCGAGCGGAATGCCCTCGCGGACCAGTGCGGACGAGACGTCCAGCAGCCGGCGGCTGATGTGGACGATCTCGTCTCCGTCGGTGCCGAGGTAGCCCAGGTCCAGGGCGGCGGCGAGGTTCTCCGGGGTGACCTCGCCCTCGAAGCGGGCGGCGAGTTCCTCCGGGGTGAGCCGCACCGGCTCCTCCTCGGTGGGGGCGCCGACGCCCAGCAGGTCGGCGACGTCCCGGCCGTGCTCGAAGGCTTCGGCCAGCTCCGCGATGCCGTTCAGGGTGTGGCCGCGCTCCAGCAGGGCCGCGATGGTGCGCAGACGGGCCAGGTGATGGTCGTCGTACCAGGCGATACGGCCCTCGCGGCGGGGCGGCGGAAGCAGTTTGCGCTCGCGGTAGAAGCGGAGCGTGCGCACCGTGATGCCGGCCAGGCGGGCCAGCTCCTCCATGCGGTACTCGCGCGGGGTGCCGGCGCTCGGGTGTTCTGCGTCCTCTGCCACGCCCGCAGCCTATGGCGTACCGCCGGTAACTTTCCTTCCGCGCCCCCTACCGCTCGGTACGGAGCTGCTCTACAGTCCCATTGCGCCAGTGTTCACTGGCAGAGTTCCTCGATGGGGCCTGGAGGCTTCGGGATGGCCGAGCAAGAGCATGTGCGGGTGGCGGTGATCGGGTCCGGGTTCGGCGGACTCGGGGCCGCCGTGCGGCTGCGCCGCGAGGGAATCACCGACTTCGTCGTCCTGGAGCGGGCGGACAGCGTCGGCGGCACCTGGCGGGACAACAGTTACCCCGGGTGCGCCTGTGACGTGCCCTCGCATCTGTACTCCTTCTCCTTCGCGCCCAACCCGGACTGGCCGCGCACCTTCTCCGGCCAGCGGCACATCCGCGCCTACCTGGAGCACGTCACCGACCTGTTCGGACTGCGCCCGCACCTCCGCCTCGACTCCGAGGTCAAACTGATGAGCTGGGACAACGAGCAACTGCGGTGGAACATCGAGACCACCCGCGGCTCCCTGACCGCCGATGTCGTCGTCTCCGCCACCGGACCGCTGTCCGACCCGAAGATCCCCGAGATCCCGGGCCTCGAGTCCTTCCCGGGCAAGATCTTCCACTCCGCGCGCTGGGACCACGACTACGACCTGCGCGGCAAGCGCGTCGCCATGGTCGGCACCGGCGCGTCCGCCATCCAGATCGTCCCCGCCATCCAGCCGAAGGTCGGCCGGCTCACCCTCTTCCAGCGCACCCCGGCCTGGGTGATGCCCCGGGCCGACCGCGCCATCAGCGGCGCCGAACGCCGACTGCACCGCGCCGTGCCCTTCACCACCCAGCTGCGCCGCGGGCTGCTCTGGGGCATCCGGGAGCTCCAGGTGCAGGCGTTCACCAAGCACCCCGACGAACTCGGCCTGGTGGAGCAGCTGGCCAAGCGCAACATGGCCCGCGCCATCAAGGACCCGGCCCTGCGCGCCAAGCTCACCCCCGACTACCGCATCGGCTGCAAGCGGATCCTGCTGTCCAGCACCTACTACCCGGCGCTGGCCCGGCCCAATGTGGACGTCGTCGCGAGCGGGCTGAGCGAGATCCGCGGCTCGACGGTCGTCGCCGCGGACGGTACGGAGGCCGAGGTCGACGCGATCATCTTCGGTACGGGCTTCCACGTCACGGACATGCCGATCGCCGAGCGCGTGGTCGGGACGGAGGGCGTCACGCTCGCCGAGTTTTGGAAGAACGGCATGCAGGCACTGCGCGGCGCCGCCGTGGCCGGCTTCCCGAACTGGATGACGATCATCGGCCCCAACACCGGCCTGGGGAATTCCTCCATGATCCTCATGATCGAGTCCCAGCTGAACTACATGGCGGACTATCTGCGCCAGCTCGACGTCCTCGGCGGCCGCACCGCCCTCGACGCCCGGCCCGCCGCCGTCGAGGCCTGGAACCACCGGGTGCAGGAGCGGATGAAGCGGACCGTCTGGAACACCGGCGGCTGCACCAGCTGGTACCTCGACGCGAGCGGCCGCAACACCACCATCTGGCCCGGTACGACGACGGAGTTCCGCCGGGCGACCCGGCGGGTGGACCTGGCGGAGTACGAGGTCGTCCGGAGGCCCGCTGAGCCGCGGCGACCAGCGCGCGCGACCCAGGAACCCGCTCCCGCGCACGCCGGCAGCGCTCAGCAGGGGGAGGGCGCCGCATGATCCGGCCGACCCCGGTCGCCTCCGGCCCGTACGTCCCGCCCGTACCCTCCCGGGTCCTCACCGTCACCTCCGCCGACGGCGCGCGGCTGCATGTCGAGGTGCACGGTCCCGAGGACGCGCCCCCCGTCGTCCTCTCCCACGGCTGGACCTGCTCGACCGCCTTCTGGGCCGCGCAGATACGGGAACTGGCGGCCGACCACCGGGTGATCGCGTACGACCAGAGAGGGCACGGGCGCAGCCCCGCGAGCCCCGACTGCACCACCGACGCGCTGGCGGACGACCTCGAAGCGGTGCTCACCGAGACGCTCACCCGCGGGGAACGGGCCCTGATCGTCGGCCACTCCATGGGCGGGATGACCGTCATGGCCGCCTCCGGGCGCCCCCGCTTCCGGGAACACGCCGCCGCCGTCCTGCTGTGCAGCACGGGCAGTTCCCGGCTGGTCGCCGAGGCGCGCGTGCTGCCGATGCGCGCCGGGCGGGTGCGCACCTGGATCACCGGACGCATCCTCGGCTCGAGCGCCCCCCTCGGCCCGGTCACGCCGGTCGCCAAGAGCATCCTCAAGTACGCCACCATGGGCGCCGGTTCCGCCCCGCACATGGTGGAGGCGTGCGCGCGGATCGTGCACGCCTGCCCGCGCGCCGTGCGCCAGGTCTGGGGCGGCGTGCTCGCGGCGCTCGATCTGGAGCACGGGGTACGGGAACTGCGCGTGCCCACCGCGATCGTGCACGGCGCGTCCGACCGGCTCACGCCCCCCGCACACGCCCACGCGCTGGTCGCCGCGCTGCCGCACTGCGTCGGCCTCACCGAGCTGACCGGCGTCGGCCATATGACCCCGATCGAGGCGCCCGAGCTGGTGACCGGCCGGATCCGGGAACTCGTCACCACATACGTCACGGGGAACGGCCCGTACGTCGCGGGGAACGGCCCCGAGCCGCACCCCACCCCCGTGCAGCAGATCAAGGAGGGCGCATGAGCAGGGTCGGCCTCGAAGGACAGGTCGCGGTCGTCACCGGGGCGGCGCGCGGCGTCGGCGAGCTGCTGGCGCGCAAGCTGTCCGCGCGCGGGGTGAAGGTCGCGCTGGTCGGGCTGGAGGAGGAGGCGCTCAAGGAGGTGTCGGGGCGGCTGCACAGCGAGAGCGCGTACTGGTACGCCGACGTCACCGACCACGAGACGATGAGCCGGGTCGCGCAGGAGGTGAAGGCGCGGTTCGGGAAGGTCGACATCGTGGTGGCCAACGCCGGGGTGGCGACGGGCGGTCCGTTCATCGACTCCGACCCGCAGGCGTGGCGGCGGGTGATCGAGGTGAACCTGATCGGTTCGGCGGTGACCGGGCGCGCGTTCCTTCCGGTGCTGGTCGAGAGCCGTGGCTATCTGCTCCAGATCGCCTCGCTCGCCGCGCTCACCCCGGCGCCGATGATGTCGGCGTACTGCGCCTCCAAGTCGGGCGTCGAGGCGTACGCGCACAGTCTGCGCGCCGAGGTCGGCTACCTGGGCGTGCGGGTGGGCGTCGG
The DNA here is from genome assembly GCF_042672505.1 of Streptomyces sp. NPDC127190. Taxonomy (NCBI): domain Bacteria; kingdom Bacillati; phylum Actinomycetota; class Actinomycetes; order Kitasatosporales; family Streptomycetaceae; genus Streptomyces; species Streptomyces sp. NPDC127190. The sequence goes on along the minus strand of NZ_JBHXVE010000016.1, from coordinate 173,569 downwards.
CTATCTCTCCTGGACCGACACCGACATGGTGCGCGGCGCCGACCGGGACGACACGATGCGGGAGTTGCGGCAGCGGCTGCCCTGGCCGTCGAACAAGACGTATCCGCTCGGCCCCGCGGTGGACCGGCTGGTCGAGGGGATCGAGCGGCGCTCGGCGCATGTGTACGCGCAGTGGTGGCTGCGCGGCATGCAGGGCGTGCGCGGATATCTGCCGGCGCTCATCGGGTCGGTCGGCCAGCGCGAGATGAAGCGGTTCGCGCCCCGGTTGCAGGGGATGCGTCTGGGACTCATCGGCGCAGGTGGGGAGGCGGACGAAGAGGCGAGCACTACGCACCGTAACTGATCCACATGCGTACCGTGAGGGCCCGTGTGACGCTGGTCGAGGCCCCACCGAGGGGCCGACCCCAGAACCCTCACCCACCACGGGAGTGAACCCACATGGGTACGAAGGACCAGTTCCGCGACAAGGCCGGCCAGTGGCAGGACAAGGCCAAGGACAAGCTGGGCCAGGAGCGTGAGCGCGCCGGCCAGCAGGGCCGGCAGCCGCAGCGCGGTCAGCAGCCGCAGCACGGCCAGCCGCAGCGCGGTCAGCAGCCGCCGTCCGAGCGGGGTCGCCAGAACATGGGCGACATCGACGACACGGAGCGGGAGATGCAGGACCGGCTCGACCACGACTACGACATGTAGCACCGTGCTCGGCCCCGGCCGGTCATCGGGCGCCCGCCATTAAGGGGGGCGCCCGCACCCAGTCCCCAACTTGCGAGGCGGCCGAGTCGGGCGGGCCCGGTGGGGGGTGTCGGGGTATGAAGGGGGGAA
>NZ_JBHXVE010000016.1:141869-172743 GCF_042672505.1 Streptomyces sp. NPDC127190 | reverse complement strand
CCGGGGGGGATAGTCTCTCGCTCGACCACACACACTCACATAATTATCCCCCGGGGCGCGCCCGCGCCCGCACACGGCCCCCCCCCAGTGCGGGGGCCCCCCCTCCCCTTGTCCCCTACTGCCTCGGCGGCAGCTTCGGGCGGGCCCGGTTGGGGGTGTCGGTGTAGTCCGGGGGGACGGCCGGCGGGTTGGAGTCCAGCAGTTCCAGGGCGAGTTGCACGGCGTCGTCCAGCTGGGCGTGGCGGCCCTCGGCCCAGTCCAGCGGGGTGCGCAGGATCTCCAGGTCGGGCATGACGCCGTGGTTCTCGACGGACCAGCCGTAGGCGTCGAACCAGGCCGCGTTCATCGGTACGGTGATCACCGTGCCGTCGCCCAGGCGGTGGCGGCCGGTCATGCCGACCACGCCGCCCCAGGTGCGCTGGCCGACCACCGGGCCGAGCTTCAGCAGCCGGAAGGCGGCGGTGATCATGTCGCCGTCGGAGGAGGTCGCCTCGTCGGCCAGGGCGACCACCGGACCCCGGGGCGCGTTGGAGGCGTACGAGACCGGCTGGGCGTTGCGGGTCAGGTCCCAGCCGAGGATCGTACGGGTGAGTTTCTCGATGACGAGTTCGCTGATGTGGCCGCCCGCGTTGCCGCGTACGTCCACGATCAGCGCGGGCCGGGACATCTCCATGCGCACGTCGCGGTTGAACTGGGCCCAGCCGGAGCCGCCCATGTCGGGGATGTGCAGGTAGCCGCACGTGCCGCCGCTCAGCTCGCGGACCACCTCGCGGCGCTTGGCCACCCAGTCCTGGTAGCGCAGCGGCCGTTCGTCGACGAGCGGCACGACGGCGACCCGCCGGGGCCCGCCGGGCTCGCCCTCGGGGGGCGTGAAGGTCAGCTCCACGGTCGTACCGCCGGAGCCGGCGAGGAGGGGGTAGGGGCCGGTCAGCGGGTCCACCGGGCGGCCGTCGACATGGGTGAGCGCGGCGCCCTCGCGGATGCCCGTGCCGGCCAGCGGCGAACGGGCCCTGGAGTCGGAGGAGTCGCCGGGCAGGATGCGCTTGACCACCCACCGGCCGTCGCGGCACACCAGGTTGGCGCCCAGCAGGCCCTGCCAGCGCTGGTAGTGGGGCGGTCCCTCGTTGCGCCGGGCGGCGGTGACATAGGCGTGCGAGGTGCCGAGTTCGCCGAGCACCTCGCGCAGCAGGTCGGCGAACTCGTCGGGGGAGGCGACGCGGTCGACCAGCGGGCGGTACTGGTCGAGCACCGCCGCCCAGTCGATGCCGCACATGCCCGGGTCCCAGAAGTAGGCGCGGATGAGCCGGCCGGCCTCCTCGTAGGACTGGCGCCACTCGGCGGGCGGGTCCACCTCGTGCAGGATGCGGCGCAGGTCGATCCAGACGGTGCTGTCGCTGTCGCCCGTCTCGGTGGACGGCACGGCCCGCAGATCGCCCTCGTCCACGACGACCAGCCGGGTGCCGTCGCCGCTCACCGCGAACCAGTCCAGGTGGTCGACCAGTTCGGACTTCTTCGCCTTGGTGAGGTTGAAGTACTCCAGGGTCGGGCGGCCGCTGATGTCGGCCGGGTTGGCGAAGGTCTCGCCGAGCGCGCCGGAGATCGGCCAGCGCAGCCAGACCAGGCCGCCGCCCGCGACCGGACACAGCGCGGAGTACTTGGAGGCGATCACCGGGAACGGGGTGACCCGGTTCGCCAGCCCCTCCACCTCCACGGTCACGGTGCCGTGCTCGCCGGTCTCCTCGTCCTCGGCCGGGTCCAGGCCGCCGGCGGCCGGGCGGCCCTCGGGGTTCAGGGCGAAGGGGGAGGGGGTCGCCGAGTTGAGCGGGACCAGGTACGGGCGGCAGCCGAGCGGGAAGGAGAGGTCGCCGGTGTGCACGTCGTACACCGGGTCGAAGCCGCGCCAGGAGAGGAAGGCCAGGTAGCGGCCGTCGCGGGTGAAGACGGGGTTCTCGTCCTCGAAGCGGCCGTCGGTCACGTCCACGATCAGCCGGTCCTTGATCCGGGCCAGCTTGATCTGGCGCAGGGAGCGGCCGATGCCGGGGTGGGACCAGGTGAGCCAGGCGCCGTCGGGGGAGAAGGCGAGGTCGCGGACCGGGCCGTTGACGGAGCGGATCAGCTCGACGACGCGCCCGTCGGCCGGTTCCGGCGCGGAGACGCCCGCATTCACCGCCTCCTCACCCTCTCCGACGGTCACGGCACTCTCCGCCTCCTCGCCCACGTCGACCGTCTCCTCGCCCACGTCGAGCAGGAGCAGCCGGCCGTCGTGCGCGGCGATGGCGATGCGTTCGCCGAGCGGGTCGCAGACCATCTCCAGGACCCGGCCCAGCTCGCCGGAGGCCACCCGGCGGGGCGGGCGGTCGCCGGACGCGCGGGGCAGCTGGGCGATCTCGACGGCGTCCTCGCCCTCGGCGTCCGTCACATACGCCACCTGCCCGGTGGACCCCAGCATCTCCGGCAGCCGGACCCGGACGCCGGGCGTGTCGGTGATCGTACGGGCGGGGCCGTCGCGGTGGGTGAGCCAGTGCAGGCTGCCGCGTACGACGACGGCGCTGGCCCGGCCGGTCTCGTCCACGGTGATGCCGTCGACGTTCTGCGCGGCCGGCACCTGGTAGCGGCGGCGGCCGGTGCGCGGCCCGGCGAGGCGGATGTCGAGCCGGCGCGGTGCGCCGTCCGGGGAGAGGTCGTCCACCAGCCACAGGTCGCCGGCGCACTGGTAGACCACCCGGGTGCCGTCGCTCGCGGCGTGCCGGGCGTAGAAGGAGTCGTGGTCGGTGTGCCGGCGCAGGTCGGAGCCGTCGTACGCGCAGGAGTAGAGGTTTCCGACGCCCTCGTGGTCGGAGAGGAAGGCGATCCGGCCGCCGACGAACATGGGGCAGGCCAGATGGCCCTGGAGGTCGGGCAGCAGGCGCTGTCCGTGCAGCCACAGCCGGCCCATGGCGCCGCCGCGGTAACGCTTCCAGGAGGCCGGTTCGTGCGGTGGGGTGCCGGTGAGCAGCAGGGTCTTGTGCAGGCCGTCGACGTCGGCGACCTGGATGTCGGAGACCGGGCCCCAGGGCAGCTTGCGGCCGGGGTCGCCGTCGGTGGTCACCTTGTAGGCCCAGGTGAAGTACGAGAACGGCTGGCCGTGGGAGGCGACGGCCAGGATGTCGCTGCTGCCGTCCTCGTCGGGCGGTGTCCAGCCGCAGACCTGGGTGTCGGCGTTGCCCCAGTAGGTCAGCTGCCGGGCGGGGCCGCCGTCGATGCCGACCAGATGGATCTCGGGGACGAGGCTGCGCCAGGTGGTGTACGCGATCTGGCGGCCGTCGGGGGAGAAGCGCGGGTGACCGGTCTTGGTGCGGTCCACGGTGAGCCGCCAGGCGCGGCCCGGGGCGTCGAGGGGTGCCAGCCAGAGGTCGTCCTCGGCCACGAAGCACAGCAGGTCGCCGCTGAGGTGGGGAAGGCGCAGATAGCTCACCTCCCCATGCTTTTCCGCCCACCCGGGGCGGGCAACTTGTGGAACCGCCGCTTATGTGTCCTTCACCTTCGTGACCCACCACACGTACGAAACCGTTTCGTTTCGCTAGGCGGGCGCGGTATCTTCATGGACGTACGCGGAAGCAGGCGGCGGAACGGGAGGCGAGCGGGATGACCGAAAGCGTCGCAACGGGGCGTCGCAGCCGGATCACGCCCGAGCGCGAGGCCGAGCTGTACGACGCCGTCCTCGACCTGCTCCGGGAGGTCGGCTACGACGTCCTCACCATGGACGCCGTGGCGGCCCGCACCCGGTCCAGCAAGGCCACGCTCTACCGCCAGTGGGGCGGCAAGGCCCAGCTGGTGGCGAAGGCGATCCGGCACAGCAAGCCGCGCGGCATCGCCGACATCGACACCGGTTCGCTGCGCGGCGACCTCCACGCCCTCGTCACGCGCGAGGACGACTGCACCATGGAACAGAACAACGCCCTGATGCGGGGTCTGGCCATGGCCACGCACACCAACCCGGACCTGCTCCAGGCGTTCCGGGAGCAGCTCATCGAACCCGAGCTGACGGAGTTCCGCCGCGTGTTGCAGCGGGCCGTCGACCGGGGTGAGATCCCCGCGGACCGGCCGGCGCTCCAGTTCGTGGTGCACATGATGATCGGCGCGTTCACCGCGCGCACGCTCATCGACGACCTGCCGCCCACCCAGGACTTCCTGAAGTCCTACATCGACGCCGTGGTCCTCCCCGCCCTCGGCGTACCCGCCGGCTGACCACAGGTCTCTCCCCAGCAACCCCCCGGCAAGCCCACCACCTGACGTATCCGCTCACGTCGTCGGGCTGATCACCCCTGCCCTGAAAACCCACGACTGACCGGGAGTACGCCCTCGTGGCCACATTCCTCTACAAACTGGGCCGGCTCGCCTTCCGGCGACGGCACGTCGTCGCCCTCATATGGGTGGCGCTGCTGACCCTCGCGGGCGTCGGTGCGGCCAGCGCACCCGCCGCCGGCAACACCTCGTTCTCCATCCCCGGCACCGAGGCGCAGAAGGCCTTCGACCTGCTGGAACAGCGCTTCCCCGGGATGAGCGCCAACGGCGCCACCGCGCGGGTCGTCTTCAAGGCGCCCAGCGGCGAGAAGATGACCGACGCCGGCAACAAGGCGGCCGTGGAGAAGACCGTCAAGGAGCTGGGCACCGGCGCCGAGGTCGCCTCCGTCGCCGACCCCTACACCGGGCACGCGGTCAGCCGGAACGGCACGATCGCCTACGCCTCGGTGAAGTACAAGGTCTCCGGCATGGAGCTCAAGGACTCCTCGCGGGACGCCCTGAAGAAGGCCGCACAGGACGCGCGGGACGCCGGGCTGACCGTCGAGGTCGGCGGCGACGCGCTGAACGCGACGCCCGAGACGGGCTCCAGCGAGGTCATCGGCATCGGCATCGCCGCCGTCGTCCTCGTCATCACCTTCGGCTCCCTGCTGGCCGCCGGGCTGCCGCTGCTGACCGCGATCGTCGGCGTCGGCATCGGCGTCGCCTCGATCACGGCGCTGGCCAGCGCGCTGGACCTGGGCTCCACCACCTCCACCCTGGCGACGATGATCGGCCTCGCCGTCGGCATCGACTACGCCCTGTTCATCGTCTCCCGCTACCGCGCGGAACTCGCCGAGGGCCGCGCCCGCGAGGAGGCGGCCGGCCGCGCCGTCGGTACGGCGGGTTCGGCGGTGGTCTTCGCCGGCCTGACCGTCGTCATCGCCCTGGTCGGTCTGTCCGTGGTCGACATCCCGATGCTGACGAAGATGGGCGTCGCGGCGGCGGGCACGGTCGCCATCGCCGTACTGATCGCGCTGACCATGATCCCGGCGCTGCTCGGCTACGCGGGCCGCAGGGTCAAGCCGGCCGGTGAGAAGAGCAGGCTGCTCGGTGGCGGCCGCACCCCGAAGAAGCCGGGGCGGCCCAACATGGGCACCCGCTGGGCGGGCTTCGTCGTCCGTCGCCCGGTCGCCGTGCTGCTCCTCGGTGTGCTCGGCCTCGGCGCGGCCGCGCTCCCGGCCGCCTCGCTGCAACTGGGCCTCCCGGACGACGGCTCCCAGCCGGTCTCCACCACCCAGCGCCGCGCGTACGACCTGCTCTCCGAGGGCTTCGGACCCGGCTTCAACGGCCCGCTCATGGTCGTCGTCGACGCCAAGGGCAGCTCCGACCCCAAGGCGGCCTTCACCGAGGCCGGCGACGCGATCAAGGGCCTGAAGGACGTCGTCACGGTGACCCCGGCCGCGCCCAACAAGGCGGGCGACACCGCGATCATCACCGTCGTACCGAAGTCCAAGCCGTCCTCCGCGACGACCGAGGACCTGGTGCACGCCATCCGGGACAAGGGCGCGGACATCGCCCGCACCACGGACTCCGAGGTGCTCGTCACCGGTTCGACCGCGATGAACATCGACGTCTCGCAGCGGCTGAACGACGCCCTGATCCCCTACCTGGCGCTCGTGGTCGGCCTCGCCTTCCTGCTGCTGATCGTGGTCTTCCGCTCGGTCCTGGTCCCGCTGAAGGCGGCCCTCGGCTTCCTGCTCAGCGTGCTCGCGGCGCTCGGCGCGGTCGTCGCGGTCTTCCAGTGGGGCTGGCTGTCCGGCCTGATGAACGTCGAGCAGACCGGCCCCGTCATGTCGATGATGCCGATCTTCATGGTGGGCGTGGTCTTCGGTCTCGCGATGGACTACGAGGTCTTCCTCGTGACCCGGATGCGGGAGGCGTACGTCCACGGGGAGCGGCCGAGCCAGGCGGTGGTGACCGGCTTCAAGCACGGCGCCCGGGTCGTCACCGCCGCCGCCGTCATCATGATCGCCGTCTTCTCCGGCTTCATCGGCTCCAGCGAGGCGATGATCAAGATGATCGGCTTCGGTCTCGCGATCGCCGTCTTCTTCGACGCGTTCATCGTCCGGATGGCCATCGTCCCGGCGGTGCTCGCCCTGCTCGGCAAGCGGGCCTGGTGGCTGCCGACGTGGCTGGACCGGGCGCTGCCCAACGTGGACGTCGAGGGCGAGGGACTGCGCACGCCGTCCGGCGCGGAGCCCGAGCGGGAGCCGGCCCGGGTCTGACGTCCTCTGCGACAGCCGGCCCGCGGCGGGACTGCCGGGGTTACGGATCGGGTTGATACTGCACCCGGGGCAGCGCCACTCGGCGCTGCCCCGGGCAGGGCAACGTCGTCCGAACCGCACCACGAGGAGCAGTCGCATGACCGACAAGCCGACCGTCAGCGTCCTGGGCACCGGCATCATGGGCGCCGCCATGGCCCGCAACCTGTGCCGTGCCGGGCTCACGGTCCGCGCCTGGAACCGCACCCGCGAGAAGGCCGAACCGCTGGCCGCCGACGGCGCGCGGATCACCGGCACGCCCGCCGAGGCCGTCGAGGGCGCCGACGTCGTCCTGACCATGCTGTACGACGGCCACACCGCGCTGGACGTCATGCGCGAGGCCGCCCCGGCGCTGCGCCCCGGCACGGTGTGGGCGCAGTGCACCACCGCCGGGACCGAGCTGATCACCGACCTGGCCGCGTTCGCCCGCGAGCACGGACTCGTCTTCTACGACGCCCCCGTCCTCGGCACCCGGCAGCCCGCCGAGGCCGGTGAGCTGACCGTACTGGCCGCCGGGCCGGAGGAGGGTCGGGAGAAGGTCGCGCCGGTCTTCGAGGCGGTGGGCGCCAGGACCATGTGGACCGGCACCGACGGGGCGGCGGGCAGCGCCAGCCGGCTCAAGCTCGTCGCCAACAGCTGGGTCCTCGCGGCCACGGCGGCGGCCGGTGAGGTGCTGGCTCTGGCCAAGGCCCTCGACGTCGACCCGCAGGGCTTCTTCGACCTCATCGAGGGCGGCCCGCTCGACATGGGCTATCTGCGGGCCAAGTCCGCGCTGGTGCTGGAGGACAGGCTGACCCCGCCGTCCTTCGCGGTGGCCACCGCCGAGAAGGACGCCCGGCTCATCGTCCAGGCCGGCGAGCGCGGCGGGGTACGGCTCGACGTCGCCGCCGCGGCCGCCGAACGGTTCGCCCGCGCCGCCGCCCAGGGGCACGCCGACGAGGACATGGCCGCCGCGTACTTCGCCAGCTTCGAGGAGAACGTCGAGGAGTAGGCGAGGTCGGCCGGTGCCGACATGACGGGCAGGGGGTTGAGGAGCACCCTGGAAGCAGTGGTTCTCGGAGGTGGTCGACATGATGCACACCGCTGTGGGATGGCACGTCGAGCTGGAGTTCATGGAGGACGACCAGCACACGCGCGCGGTGGCCATGGTGCGTCTGCCCGACGGCAGCGAGGTACGGGCACACGGCCGCGCCAGCCGGCACCGGGTCGACTCCAACCAGCCCCGGGTCGGCGAGGAGATAGCCGGCGCCCGCGCGCTCAACGAACTGGCCATGCAGCTGCTGACCAAGGCACACGAAGAGATCGACACGGCGTCGGGCCGGACCTCGCACCCGATCAACGTGTGACGTCTACGTCTACGTCTACGCCTGCGCCGGCGTTGTGCGCAGGGCGCGCACCAGCGCCTGGGCCCTCGGGTCCGCCGTCACGCTCTTGCGGAAGCCGTTGGTGACATAGCCGAAGGAGACGCCCGTCTCCGGGTCGGCGAACGCCAGCGCGCCGCCGCGCCCCGGGTGGCCGAAGGAGCCGGGGGACAGCAGCGGGGACGCGCTGCCGTGCAGCATGTAGCCGAGCCCGAACCGGGTGCCGACCACGAGCACCCGGTCGGCTCCGGCGGACTGCTCGGAGCGGGCCAGCTCCATGGTCTCCGGGGTGAACAGGCGGCTGCCGCCGTCCACCTCGCCGATCAGCGAGGCGTAGAAGCGGGCCAGGCCGTCCGCGGTCGCGATGCCGTTGGAGGCGGGCAGGGCGGCGGCCCGGTAGGCGGGCGCGTTCTCGTCCGGCAGCGGGGTGATCGCGGCGAAGGCGCGGCGGGTCAGCGAGTCCGGGTCGGCGTAGGCCTCGGTCACCGCCCGTTTGGGCCGGGTCTTCAGCGCTCCGGTGCTCTCCGGCCCCTCCACCGGGCCCACGCGGCCCACACGCGCGTGCTCCGACTCCGGCAGGCCCAGCCACAGGTCCGCGCCGACCGGGCGGGCGATCTCCTCCGCGATCCACTCGCCGACCGGGCGGCCGGTGACGCGCCGGACCAGTTCGCCGGTGAGCCAGCTGTAGGTCTGGGCGTGGTAGCCGTGCTCGGTGCCCGGCTCCCACACCGGCGCCTGGGCGGCGATCGCGGCGGCGCCGAGGTCGGGGTCGGCGGCCTCGGCCGGGGTCAGCGGGCGGTCCAGCACCGGCACGCCCGCGCGGTGCGCGAGCAGGTGCCGTACGCGGGTGTGCTCCTTGCCGGCCGCCTTGTACTCGGGCCAGTAGGAGCCGACCGGCGCGTCCAGGTCCAGTTCGCCGCGCTGGTGCAGGAGCAGCAGCGCGGCGGCGGCGACGCCCTTGGTGGCGGAGCGCACGACCTGCGCCGTCCCGGCCTCCCAGGCGGCGCCGTCCGTGCCGTCGACATCCTTGGTTCCGGCCCACAGGTCCACGACCTTGTGTCCGTCGCGGTACACCGCCACGGCGGCGCCGCGGTCCCCGAGCAGGGCGAAGTTCGCTGCGAACGCCTCCCTGACCGGCTCGAAGCCCTCGGCCACAGTGCCGTTCACGTCCACGCCCGCCGTCCCTTCGATTCGCCTGCGACAGTGCGTGCAACAGCGGCCGGGCGCCTGCGATTCCTTGGTGTGGTCAGCCCAACAGAATCGTTACGTCGATGTTGCCGCGCGTCGCGTTCGAGTACGGGCACACCTCGTGGGCCGCGTCCACCAGCCGGGCCGCCAGCTCCCGGTCCAGCACCGGCAGGGAGACGCTGAGGGCGGCCGCGAGACCGTAGCCGCGGTGCCGGTTCGGGCCGATGCCGACCTTCGCGGCGACGGTGGAGCCCGTCAGGTCGTACCCCGCGCGGTTGCCGACGAGGATCAGCGCGTTGTGGAAGCAGGAGGCGTAGCCGGCCGCGAAGAGCTGCTCCGGGTTGGTGCCGTTGCCGTCGCCGCCCAGCTCCGGGGGCATCGCGACCTTCAGCTCCAGCCGGCCGTCATGGCTGGTGACATAGCCGTCACGGCCGCCGTGTGCGGTGGCCTCGGCCACGTAGACGATCTTCGACGGGCGCGTGTCGACAGTGGTGTCCTCGGTCATGGCCAGCCTCCCCCGGAACAAGTGGCGCACAAGTACATCGTGCACAAGGTACTGGCCGGTAGGTCTGTTGCGCTGGCCAGGGGTGGGGCAACCGCGGGTAACGCGGGGTCAGTACCGGTAAGGGGCGCTCAGTGCCGGTCGGCCGCCGCGTCGGCGCGCTCGGTGAGCCGCCACAGCTCCTCGCGCAACCGGGCGACCCCCTGGGCGTCGAGCCCCGTGGTGGTGAGCAGGGTGCCCGGCACACGCGCCGCGCGCTCCCGGAGCTCCTCCCCGCGCCCGGTGCACGCGACCAGCACGGAGCGCTCGTCGCCCGCCGCGCGCTCCCGGCGCACCAGCCCCGCCGCCTCCAGCCGCTTCAGCAGCGGGGAGACGGTGCCGTAGTCCAGGCGGAGGGCCCGGGCCAGCTCCTTCACGCTGGTCTCGCCGCGCTCCCACAGCACCAGCAGCACCAGGTACTGCGGGTAGGTGAGCCCGAGATCGTCCAGCAGCGGACGGTAGGCGGCGGTCACGGCGCGCTGCGCGGCGTACAGAGCGAAGCACAGCTGATCATCCAGCACCAGCGACCCCGCGGCCCCACGGTCGGCTCGGTCCTCATGTCGCGTCACACCCCCCATTCTCCCGGACGTGCCCCAGCGCCCCCCGCCTACGCCTGCGCCACCGCACGCGGGTCGAAACCGAAGGGCAGCTCCAGGCGGTGGGCCCGCATCAGCTCGTCGTCGGAGAGGAGCGCGCTCGTCGGGCCGTCCGCTGCGATCACGCCGTCGCTGAGGATCAGCGAGCGCGGGCAGAGTTCCAGGGCGTACGGCAGGTCATGGGTGACCATGAGGACCGTGACGTCCAGGGAGCGCAGGATGTCGGCGAGTTCGCGGCGGGAGGCCGGGTCGAGGTTGGAGGAGGGCTCGTCCAGGACCAGGATCTCCGGTTCCATGGCGAGCACGGTGGCCACCGCGACGCGCCGGCGCTGGCCGAAGGAGAGATGGTGCGGCGGCCGGTCGGCGAAGTCCTGCATGCCGACCCGCTCCAGGGCGTGCCGTACGCGCTCCTCCAGGGCCGCGCCCCTGATCCCGGCGGCGGCCGGTCCGAACGCCACGTCCTCCCGCACGGTCGGCATGAACAGCTGGTCGTCCGGGTCCTGGAAGACGATGCCGACCTTCTGCCGGATGGTCGCCATGTGCTCTCGGCCGACCGGCAGCCCGGCCACGGTCACCGTGCCGGTGCCGCCGCCCAGGATGCCGTTGAGGTGCAGCACGAGGGTGGTCTTGCCGGCGCCGTTGGGGCCGAGCAGCGCGACCCGTTCGCCGCGCGCGAGGGAGAAGTCGACGCCGAACAGGGCCTGGTGCCCGTCCGGGTAGGCGAAGGCCAGTCCGGCCACTTCCAGTGAAGGTGTCACAGAACCCATCCCAGGAGACAGACGACGAAGGCGGCGCAGGGCAGGGTGAGCGCGCGGCGCCACTGGGCGCGGGACGCGGTCACCTCGTCGATGACCGGCATCGCACCGGCGTACCCCCGGCTCATCATGGCCAGATGGACGCGCTCCCCGCGCTCGTAGGAGCGGATGAACAGCGCACCGGCGGACTTGGCGAGCACGCCCCAGTGCCGCACGCCCCGCGCCTCGAAGCCGCGCGACTCACGGGCGATCCGCATCCGGCGCATCTCGTCGGTGATGACGTCGCCGTAGCGGATCATGAAGGAGGCGATCTGCACGAGCAGCGGCGGCAGCTTCAGCCGCTGGAGCCCGAGCAGCAGTTCGCGCAGCTCGGTGGTGGCGGCCAGCAGCACCGAGGCGGCGACGCCCAGCGTGCCCTTGGCGAGCACGTTCCAGGCGCCCCACAGCCCGCTCACGCTCAGCGAGAGGCCCAGCACCTGCACCCGCTCGCCCTCCGCCACGAACGGCATCAGCACCGCGAACGCCACGAACGGCACCTCGATGAGCAGCCGCCGGAGCAGGAAACCGGCGGGCACGCGCGCGTGCTGCGCGACCGCCGCCAGCAGCACGGCGTACCCGGCGAACGCCCACATCGCCTCGCGCGGGGTCGCGACCACGACCACCACGAACAGGAACGCGGCGGCGAGCTTGGTGTGCGGGGGCAGACCGTGCACCGGCGAGTGCCCGTGCCGGTAGAGCCTGTGCGCGTGTCCGGCGCCCACCTCAGACGCCCGTGTTCACGGGGGAGACGTCCTCGGTGCGGCGCCTGCGCAGCGCCCAGAACACCGCGCTGCCGGCGACGACGGTGACCCCGACGCCGATCACGCCCGCGAGACCGCCGGACAGCCGGGCGTCGGCGATGTCCTTGACGCCGTAGCCGGCGAGCGGGGAGTCGGCGGCAGCGTGCTGCCGCTCGGTCTTGTCGATCCCCTTGTCGTGCGCGACCTTCTCCAGGCCGTCGGGGTTCGCGGAGGCGTAGAAGCTGACGAAGCCGGCGAGGACGAGGGAGGCGAGGAGACCGGACATCCACAGCGCGCGCCGCGAGGTGCGCGCCGCGACGGGCGCGGTGGGCGCCGGAGCCTCCACGAGCGTGCCGTTCACGCGCAGCTTGAGCCGCTGCCGCAGGCCGCGCGCGCCGTGCACCAGGTCCGGGCGTACGGCGATGACGGCGCTCACGGTGAGCGCGGTGATGACCGCCTCGCCGATGCCGATCAGCACATGCACGCCGATCATCGCGGTGGCGACCTTGCCGAGGGAGACGTCGGTGGTGCCGCCGACGGCGTAGATCAGTGTGAAGGCGACGGCCGCGGCCGGTACGGACACCAGGGCGGCGACGAAGGAGGCGATGGTCACCGAGCGCCGCTTGCGGGGCAGCACGGCGAGCAGGGCGCGGAAGACGGCGTACGAGACGACCGTCGTGACCAGCGCCATGTCGGTGATGTTCACGCCGAGCGCGGTGAGCCCGCCGTCCGCGAACAGCACGCCCTGCATGAGCAGCACGATGGACACGCACAGCACGCCCGTGTACGGCCCCACCAGGATCGCCGCGAGCGCACCGCCCAGCAGATGGCCGCTTGTTCCCGCCGCGACGGGGAAGTTGAGCATCTGTACGGCGAAGATGAACGCCGCCACCAGGCCCGCCAGCGGGCCCGCCTTCTCGTCGAGTTCTCGGCGGGCGCCGCGCAGGCTCACCGCGAGGGCGCCGGCGGCGACCACCGCGGTGACCGCCGAGGTCGGGGCGTCGATGAATCCGTCAGGTACATGCACCGTTTGATTTTAGGCCCTTGTTGCGAACCCTTTGCAAGAGAGACAAAGTCTCGTCTCCCACCGGGGCGCGAACCGGAAAATGTGCGACATTGGAGGGGAAGCGGATGAACAGCTTTCGCATAGGTCACTCAGCGTGAGAGGGCGGTCCGATGTCTGTGGTCGAACAGTACGCACGCGCCCATATCGTCACGGACGAGGAGGACCCGGGGGCCGTACCCGTAGTACTGCGGTACGACCCCGACGCGGATCCCCGGTCGGTCCGGGTCGGTCTGCCGGGACCGCACGAGTGGACCTTCTCGCGCGCCCTGCTGGAACGGGGGCTGAGGTCGCCGGCCGAGAGCGGTGACGTACGGGTGTGGCCGTGCGGACGCGTCCAGGCCGTGGTGGAGTTCCACACCGACCACGGCGTGGAGGTGGTGCAGTTCGAGTCCAAGACGCTGCTCAGGTTCCTGCGCCGCACCTACACCGTGGAGCCCGTCCGGGGCTGAGCGGCCGGGCCCTACGGGTCCGTCAGCCGCCCATCTTCAGCAGGGCCGCCACGATCGGCCCGGCCGTGTCACCGCCGTGACCGCCCGCCTGGACCACGCCCGCGGCGGCGAGATCGCCGCGGTAGGCGGTGAACCAGCCGTTCGGCTTCTGCTGGCCGTCCACCTCGGCGGAGCCCGTCTTGGCGCCGTAGTCCCCGCTCATGCCCGCCATCGCCTTGGCGGCCGTGCCGTAGTCCGCCGTGAACCGCATGACCTCCTTCAGCTGGGACCGGACCTTCGACGCCATGGTGCGCGTGGCCTTCGCCAGGGTGCGGTGGTCCACCGAGGGCGACACCAGGTACGGCTGGTGAAAGGCGCCCGACTCGACCGTGGCCGACACCGAGGCCATGTTCAGCGGGTTCATCCGCACCCCGCCCTGCCCGATCAGCGAGGCACCCATCTGCGCGCCGCTCTGCACCGGCACGGCGCCGTCGAACGACGGCACGCCGATGGCCCAGTTGTCCATGCCGAGGCCGTAGACCTGCTGCGCCTCCTGGGTCAGGTCGCGGTCGGACAGCTTCGGCGCGAAGTCGATGAAGGCGTTGTTGCAGGACGCGCCGAAGCTCTGCTTGAACGTGCCCTTCTTGATCTCCGAGCCGTCGTCGTTGTGGAACGTCCAGCCCGCCAGCTTGTACTTCTTGGGGCACGGATGCGACGCGTCCGCGGTGACCAGCCCCTTCTCGAACAGCATGGTCGAGGTGACGATCTTCATCGTGGAGCCGGGCGCGAGCGAGCCCTGGAAGCCGACGTTGAAGCCGTGCTCGCTGTTGGCGACCGCGAGGATCTCACCGGTCGAGGGCCGCAGCACCACCACCGAGGCACGCGCGCGCCGGCCGACCTGCTGCTCGGCCGCCGCCTGAAGGGACGGACTCAGCGTGGTCCGCACCGTGCCCGACGTGCCCTTGCTCAGCTCCAGCAGCGTCCTGTCGGACAGCCCGGCCTTGCGGGACGCCGTGCCGCGCACCACGCGCAGCTCCACGCCGGCCTTGCCGCCGGCCGTCTTGCCGTACTTGTCCCGCAGCCCGTCCAGGACCGTGCCCAGCGAGGGGTACTTGGCGGCCGTCAGCTCGCCGCCGTCGCGGTCCAGGGCCTTGACCGGCGGGGTGCCGGACTCGCCGGTGACGAGGGTGTCGCCGTCCTTCAGGTCCGGGTGGACGACGGCGGAGTGCCAGTCGACCAGCGGCCGGCCGTCGCTCGGCCGCCGTACGACGGTGAGCGAACTGCCGTAGGCCAGCGGCTTGCCGAGCTTGTGGTACGCCACCGTCGCCTTCACGGAGAACGGCACCTTCGCGCCCGTGGCCCGGCCCGG
The DNA here is from genome assembly GCF_042672505.1 of Streptomyces sp. NPDC127190. Classification (NCBI taxonomy): domain Bacteria; kingdom Bacillati; phylum Actinomycetota; class Actinomycetes; order Kitasatosporales; family Streptomycetaceae; genus Streptomyces; species Streptomyces sp. NPDC127190. The sequence continues at coordinate 158,076 of NZ_JBHXVE010000016.1, read as the reverse complement.
GGTGAGCGTGACGTCCTTCAGGCGGCCGTCCTTGGTGGAGCCGGTGAGCAGGGAGGCGGCCGCCGACGGGTCGTCGGTGGCGGCCGCCGCCTCGGTGACCCGGCCCTGCTGCCAGGCGGTCAGGAAGCGGCTCGCGGCCGTGCGCACCTCGGCCGCGCTGAGCGGGCCGGTCTTGACGACCGGCTTGTGGTCGGCCGTGGCGGACGTCTGCTCGTCGGCCGCCGCGCCACCGCCGGTCAGCGCGTAGACGCCGAACCCGGCGCCGCCGACGACCACGGCGAGCACCCCGCCGAGCACGGCAGGCCGGGTCTTCCGTCGCTCGGCGACGCGCCTTCTCTTGCCCACGGTCTCGATTCCTCCGCCACTTCCCCAGGGTCCCCGCAGCCCTCACCGTCCCCAACGACGGCAATCACCTTAAAGTCCCTGCCTCGGCGGGTGATGTCAGCGGGCATTCCGTAGCACGCTTGCGACAATCGGACCGGCCGCGTCGATGCCGTGGCCGCCGTCCTGGACCATCGCCGCGGCCGCCACGTCGCCCCGGTAACCGGCGAACCAGCTGTCGGACTTCGCCTCGCCGTCGACCTCCGCCGAACCGGTCTTCGCGCCGATGTCCCCGCCCAGCCCGGCCATCACGCCGGCCGCCGTGCCGCTGTGCGCGGTGCGGCTCATCATGCCGCGCAGCTGCGCGACCGTGGCCGCCGACAGCCCACGCGCGCGTGCCGGGGTGCGGCCGTCCAGTTGCAGCGGCACGATCACCGGCTGGCGGAACGTGCCGGTCATCGCGGTCGCCGTCACGGAGGCCATGTTCAGCGGGTTCATCTGGACCTGGCCCTGGCCGATGAGGTTGGCCGCGGTGTCCGGGCCGCCGGAGGCCGGGACCCGGCCGTCGAAGGTCGGCACGCCCACCTGCCAGTCGTTGCCGATCCCGAACCGCTGCTCGGCCTCCTGGGTGAGGGAGTCGACCTTCACCGAGTCCGCGAACTTCACGAACGCCGTGTTGCAGGAGCGGGCGAAGTCCTCGGAGAGGGTGGCCTTCTCGTTCGGCGCCATGTTCTTGAGGTTGTGGAAGGTCTGGCTCTGCCACACGGCCGTGTCCGGGCAGGGCGCGGAGCCGTTCGCCGTGGTCAGCCCGGTGTCGATGAGGGTCGCCGCACTGATGATCTTCATGGTGGAGCCGGGGGCGCGTTCGCCGAGGAAGGCCGCGTTGAAGCCGTCCGCGCGGTTGTTGGCGACGGCGAGGATCTCGCCGGTGCTCGGCTTGACCGCGACCACGGAGGACTCGCCGTACGTGCCGACCGCCTTCTCGGCCGCCGCCTGGGCGCTCGCGCTCAGCGTGGTGCGCAGCTTGCCCGGGCGGCCCTTGGCGAGCGTCAGCAGCGAGGTGTCGGGCGCGCTGCCCTCATGGCGGATCACCAGCTCCACACCGGCCCGGCCGCCCGCCTTGTCGCCGTACCGCTTGCGCAGCTCGTCCAGGATCGGCCCGAGCGAGGGGTACTTCTCCTTCGTCAGGACGGCGCCGTCGCGGTCCACCGCCTGGATCGGCGCGGTGGCCGACGTTCCGGTGACCAGCGTGTCGCCCTTCTTCAGCCGCGGATGGACCAGGGCGGGCTGCCAGTCCACCAGCGCGCGGTGCGAGGTCTGGCCGCGGACGACGGTCAGGTTGCTCCGGTACGACAGCGCGTGCGACTTTCCGCCGTACGACACCGTTGCCTTGACCGTGAAAGGCACGGTGCTGCCCGTCGGGGTGCCCGGGGTGATGTGCACCTGCGCGATGTGCGCGTCCCGCTGATAGGCCGTCAGCAGCTCCTCGGCCGCCTGCGGGTAGTTCGTGTACGACGCCGCGCTCGCCGCGTCGCCCTTCTGCCAGGCGGCGAAGAAGGCGCCGGTCGCCTGCTTCACCTCGGTATCGCTCGGCGGACCGGTCCGCACGGGCGCCGACTTGGTCTCCGGGCCACCCGTCCCCCCGTCACCGGCGAGCGCGGACAGCACGTTGTACGCCCCGTACCCGCACCCCCCCAGCACCACAGCGCACACACTCCCGATGAGCGCACCCTTCACCCCACTGCGCATCCGCGCACCCCCGTCTCCCCGTAGAACCCGTCCGCGTCCGGTCTTGAACGCGTTCAAGAAGGTTGCCGTGAGGCACGGTATGCGCTTGTGGAGCCGCTGTGACCGAAGTTGCTCAAACTGTGATCGGACTCGCGCGTGTCGCGCGTGCGTTCAGACCCACGTATCCAGCCACATCCGCGACCGCCACTGGTCGATCGGGATCGCCGTGCCCGTGTACAGGGGCCAGAAGTAGATGAAGTTCCAGGCGATCAGCAGGACCAGGACGCCCGCCGCCGACGCGCCGATCACTCGGCGGGTGTCGCTGGAGCCCGGGGGGCCGATGATCGCGCCGATCATCATCGCCACCGCCAGACAGAGGAACGGCAGGAAGACGACCGCGTAGAAGAGGAAGATCGTCCGCTCCTGGTAGAGGAACCAGGGCAGATAGCCGGCCGCGATCGCGCAGGCGATGGCGCCGGCCCGCCAGTCGCGGCGGAACGCCCAGCGCCACAGCACGTACAGGATCGCGAAACACGCCGCCCACCACAGCAGCGGCGTACCGATCGCCAGCACCTCGCGCGCGCACTTCTGGCCGGCGTCGGCCGGGCAGCCGTCGGCGCCGGGGTTGGGCGACTCGTAGAAGTACGACACCGGGCGGCCCAGCACGATCCAGCTCCACGGGTTGGACTGGTACGTGTGCGGGGACGTCAGGCCGACGTGGAACTCGTACACCTCGTGCTCGTAGTGCCACAGGCTGCGCAGCCAGTCCGGCAGGAAGGTCCAGCTGCCGCCCTTGCCGTCGGTGGCCGCCCAGTTGCGGAAGTAGCCGCCGCTGCCGTCGGTGGGGGAAAGGATCCAGCCGGTCCAGGAGGCCAGGTAGACGGCGATCGCCACCGGAACCGTCGCCAGGAAGGTGATGCCGGTGTCGTACTTGAGAGCTGCGGCATACGGGTGACGGGCACCGGCCACCTTGCGGGCGCCCACGTCCCACAGCACCGCCATCACACAGAACGCCGCCAGGATGTACAGGCCGTTCCACTTCGTGCCGCAGGCCAGGCCCAGCATCAGGCCGGCTCCCCAGCGCCAGGGCCGCAGCCCGAAACGGAAACCGTCCGCCACGGCCGCGTCCGGGCGGACCCGGCCGTCCGGCCCGGCGGGCAGCGCGGCCGCGAGCCGCGCCCGCGACCGGTCCCGGTCGACGATCAGACAGCCGAACGCCGCCACCACGAAGAACATCAGCACCCCGTCGAGCAGCGAGGTGCGGCTCATCACGAAGTGCAGCCCGTCCACCGCCATCAGCGCGCCCGCCAGACAGCCGAGGAACGTCGAGCGGAACATCCGGCGCCCGATCCGGCACAGCAGCAGCACGCTCAACGTGCCCAGCAGCGCCGTCATGAACCGCCAGCCGAACGGGTTGAACCCGAACATCAGCTCGCCCAGCCCGATGACGTACTTGCCGACCGGCGGATGCACGACGTACGCCGCGTCCGTCGGCACCGCGAGATGGCCATGCGTCTGGAGGACCAGATTGTTGGCGTTCTTGTCCCAGTTGACCTCGAAACCGCGGTGGACGAGCGCCCAGGCGTCCTTGGCGTAGTAGGTCTCGTCGAATATCACCGCGCGCGGGCTGCCCAGGTGCCAGAACCGCATCAGGCCCGCCATCAGCGTCACCAGCAGCGGCCCGCCCCAGCCCGACCACCGGGTGATCCGCTCGGCCAGGACCGGCGGCACCCCGAGCGCCCGCCACAGCCGGGGGCTCGGCTCGGCGTACGGCGGCACCAGCCGGTCGCGTACGTCGCCCGCGGGTACGTCCGCGGCCGGCGCGTACCCGAATCGGCGCAGCCGCTGCTGCCACGACGGCCGCCGGTCGTGCGGTGCCCGGCCCTGCCGGAGGTCCATGGAGGACGCGGTACTGGTCACCGCGCCATCGTAGGGAACCGTTCTGTGCGAGTCCCGTGCATGTGCCCTACCGGCCACGCGCGCGCGTGTTCCGTCCCCGGACCGGCCCCCGCCGCCGCGGGTGCGTGCCGCCACGGCGGCCCTGGGAGGATGGGGGGGTGACTGGAACCCTTGTCCTCGCAGGAACCCCCATCGGCGACATCGCGGACGCGCCGCCCCGGCTGGCCGAGGAGCTGTCCGGCGCCGACGTCGTCGCCGCCGAGGACACCCGGCGGCTGCGCCGGCTCACCCAGGCGCTGGGCATCACCCCCAAGGGCCGCGTCGTGTCCTACTTCGAGGGCAACGAATCCGCCCGCACCCCGGAACTGGTCGAGGAGCTGCTCGGCGGAGCGCGCGTCCTGCTGGTCACCGACGCGGGCATGCCGTCGGTCTCCGACCCCGGCTACCGGCTGGTCGCCGCCGCCGTGGAGAAGGACATCAAGGTCACCGCCGTCCCCGGGCCGTCCGCCGTGCTCACCGCGCTCGCCCTGTCCGGGCTGCCCGTCGACCGGTTCTGCTTCGAGGGCTTCCTGCCGCGCAAGGCGGGGGAGCGGCTGTCCCGGCTGCGGGAGGTGGCCGGTGAACGGCGCACCCTGGTCTACTTCGAGGCCCCGCACCGGCTCGACGACACCCTCGCCGCCATGGCCGAGGTGTTCGGCCCGGACCGCCGGGCCGCCGTCTGCCGCGAGCTGACCAAGACGTACGAGGAGGTACGGCGCGGTCCGCTGGCCGAGCTGGCCGAGTGGGCCGCACAGGGCGTGCGCGGGGAGATCACCGTCGTGGTCGAGGGCGCCCCGGAGGCCGCCCCCGAGGAGCTGGGCGCCGAGGAACTGGTGCGCCGGGTGCGGGTGCGGGAGGAGGCCGGGGAGCGCCGCAAGGAGGCGATCGCGGCCGTGGCGGCGGAGGCGAGAGTGCCGAAGCGCGTCGTCTTCGACGCCGTGGTCGCCGCCAAACGCGCCGGGGAATGAGCCCGCGCGCCCCCTCCGCCGAGGTTTCCGCGGCTGCCGGAAAACCGCCTCTGAGCAGGGGCGTTCTCGGTTGAGCGGGCGGCCCATGGGAGGGCAAAAGGCTGTCGCCGAAAGCAAAGCCCAACAGGGGTGAACGGGGCTTTTTGGCAAGGGACGTCCAAAACGCATCCAACACTCGACAGGCCTGATGCATTCACGCCGGCGGAGGCGTCCACTGGTCGAAGGGACGCACCCGTCCCTCGCCCCGGCGGATTTCGGGAACCGCTGCGCCGGGGTGCTTGTCCAGCGGACAAGAGGAGCTGGCATGAGTGAGATCGCAGGGCAGACCGGCCTCCGCGGTACGGCCACCGCCGTCGTTCACGAGTCGTACTCGTTCGCGTGCATGCGATGCGGACACGGCTGGGAGCAGTCGTACGAGATAGAGCACCACACGGACGCCGACGGGCACGAGTTCGTGCTGTACGTGGCCGACGGCGAGATCGTGCCGTCGCCGCTGAGCCGGCCCAGCTGCCAGAACTGCGACGGCCATGTGGTGCGCATCATGCGCGCGGGGCAGGTGTCGTCGGTGCGCAGCGCGGCCGAGGGCCGTCGCCACCAGGCACCGCAGGCCGGACCCGTCGAGGCGCCGGAGGTGCCGGCGCAGGGCGCCGCGACCGGGGAGCACCACCACTGGCATCTGTCCGACCTCCTGCACGCCTTCCACCGCAAGGCCGGCTGAGGCGTCCGCCGCGCCCGGGGGGCGGCGGAGACGCCCGCGGCCGAGGGCAGGGCCTTTCGTAGGATCGGGGCATGCCTTCGAACGCCGGCCAGAGCTCCAAGGACGACAAGAACGCGGCCCCGCCGCTCCCGGTGCCCCTCCGGGTGCCCGTCGCCGACTCCCACACCCACCTCGACATGCAGTCGGGCACGGTCGAGGAGGGCCTCGCGAAGGCCGCCTCGGTGGGCGTCACGACGGTCGTCCAGGTCGGCTGCGACATCAAGGGCTCACGGTGGGCCGCCGAGACCGCGGCGGCCCACGAGAGCGTCCACGCGGCCGTCGCCCTGCACCCCAACGAGGCCCCGCGCATCGTCCACGGCGACCCCGACGGCTGGTCCCGGCAGGGCGCCCGCCGGCCCGGCGGCGACGCCGCGCTGGACGACGCCCTCGCCGAGATCGACCGGCTGGCCGGGCTGCCCCAGGTGAAGGGCGTCGGCGAGACGGGCCTGGACTACTTCCGCACCGGCCCCGAGGGCAAGGCGGCCCAGGAACGGTCCTTCCGGGCCCATATCGAGATCGCCAAGCGGCACGGCAAGGCGCTCGTCATCCACGACCGCGACGCGCACGCCGACGTGCTGCGTGTGCTGAAGGAGGAGGGCGCGCCCGAGCGCACCGTCTTCCACTGCTACTCCGGCGACGCCGAGATGGCCGCGGTCTGCGCCCGCGAGGGCTACTTCATGTCCTTCGCCGGCAACGTCACCTTCAAGAACGCCCAGAACCTGCGCGACGCCCTCGCCGTCGCCCCGCTGGAGCTGGTCCTCGTGGAGACCGACGCGCCCTTCCTGACCCCGGCGCCGTACCGCGGACGGCCCAACGCCCCGTATCTCGTTCCGGTCACGGTGCGCGCCATGGCCGCCGTGCGCGGCATCGACGAAGACGCCCTGGCGACCGCCCTGGGCGCGAACACCGCCCGCGCCTTCGATTACTGAGCGTGCGCCGATGGTAACCGGCCGATAACGTCCGCACCCGCCCGGCTCAGGGCAGATCGCGACCGTGGGTAGTCGCGCCGCTTTGGAGAGTGACCGGTGCTCCGCTAGGTTCTGGTGGCCCGAATCGGGACCCCTCTGGCTCTCAGGAGCGTCGGCGTGAGCAACTCGCAGTACGAGACGTATGCGGCGTACGGCCCCTACAGCGCCCCGGACGGCGCCTTCGGCGGCGGATGGCCGGGCGTGCACGACGCGGAGACCGTCGCCCGCCCCGTGGCGTACGACGACCCGTACCGGCCCGCGTACGAGATGGTGGCGCAGGCGTTGGCGCAGGCATCGGCGCCCGCTCAGGACCCTGTGACCGAGCCGGTGCTGCCGCGGCAGACCGGAAGCGGGTCGACCGGGATCGGGTCGACCGGGAGCGCGGCGACCGGCAGGGCGTCGGCCGAGGGGGCGCGCGAGGACTGCGAGCCCGCCGGGGCGCGCGGACGTGCCGCGCGCCGGCGCAAGGCGCGCTCGCGCTCCAGCGAGCGCCCGGAGTCCGCCGTCCGCCGGCTGCTGCCGCAGGCGCTGGTCGTGGCCTTCCTGGCCGGCGGCACCGCCGCGTTCGTCGCCAAGGACAAGGCGATCGAGCTGACCGTCGACGGCAGGCAGCGCACCCTGCACACCTACGCCGACGACGTGACCGAACTGCTCGCCGACGAGGGCGTCAAGGTAGGGGCGCACGACATGGTCGCGCCCGCCCCCGGCGCGGCCCTCGCCAGCGGTGACGCGGTCGCGGTGCGCTACGGCCGCCCGGTGCAGCTCACGCTCGACGGCCGGCGGCGCGAGGTGTGGACGACGGCACACACGGTGGAAGGCGCCCTGGACGAGCTGGGCGTGCGCGCGGAGGGCGCGTACCTGTCGGCTTCGCGCTCCCAGAGCATCGGACGCGCCGGTCTCGCGCTCGACGTGCGCACCGAGCGGGCGGTCACCGTCCTGGCGGACGGCCGCGCCCGCACCATCCGCACCAACGCGGCCACCGTCCGCGAAGCCGTCGAGGAGGCCGGGATCACCCTGGCGGGCGAGGACACCACCTCCGTGCCGCCGGACAGCTTCCCGCGGGACGGGCAGACGATCACCGTGCTGCGGGTGACCGGTGCCCGGGAGGTCCGCGAGGAGCAGATCCCCTTCGCCGTCGAGCGGACCGCCGACCCCACCCTCTTCAAGGGCACCGAGGTCGTCTCCCGGCCCGGCCGGCCGGGGCTGCGGCGCACCACCTTTCTGCTGCGCACCGTCAACGGGGTGCGGCAGAAGCCGGTCGAGGAGCGCTCCGAGGTGGTGCGGGAGCCGCGCCGGCAGACGGTCAGGGTCGGCACCAAGCCCCGGCCCACCTCGGTCGACGGCGCCGAGGGCCTCAACTGGCGCGGTCTGGCCGCCTGCGAGTCCGGCGGCCGGCCGCACGCCGTCGACGCGTCGGGGACGTACGGGGGGCTGTACCAGTTCGACACGCGCACCTGGCAGAGCCTCGGCGGCAGCGGACGTCCGCAGGACGCACCGGCGGAGGAGCAGACGTACCGCGCGAAGAAGCTGTACGTGCGCCGGGGCGCGAGCCCCTGGCCGCACTGCGGGGCGCGGCTGCACGGCTGAGGACGCCGGCGGGCGCGGGGCCGGCCGCCGGTGCCGGGCACCTGGCGATCCCGGCCGGCTCCGCCCCCGTACCCTTGTCCCGTGAGCAGCCCCACCCCCGACGCCCTTCTCGGCCCCGCCGACGTCCGCGAGCTCGCGGCCGCGCTCGGTGTCCGCCCGACCAAGCAGCGCGGCCAGAACTTCGTGATCGACGCCAACACGGTCCGCCGTATCGTCCGGACCGCCGAGGTCCGCCCCGACGACGTGGTCGTCGAGGTCGGCCCGGGTCTCGGCTCGCTCACCCTCGCCCTGCTGGAGGTCGCCGACCGGGTCACCGCCGTAGAGATCGACGACGTCCTGGCGGGCGCGCTGCCCGCGACCATCGCCGCGCGCATGCCGGCGCGCGCCGACCGGTTCGCGCTGGTGCACTCCGACGCGATGCACGTCGCCGAGCTGCCCGGCCCCGCCCCCACCGCCCTGGTGGCGAACCTGCCCTACAACGTCGCCGTGCCCGTGCTGCTGCACATGCTCGACACCTTCCCCAGCATCGAGCGGACGCTGGTGATGGTGCAGTCCGAGGTCGCCGACCGGCTCGCCGCGGCCCCCGGCTCGAAGGTGTACGGCGTGCCGTCGGTCAAGGCCAACTGGTACGCCGAGGTGAAGCGGGCCGGGGCCATCGGCCGCAATGTCTTCTGGCCCGCGCCCAACGTCGACAGCGGGCTGGTCTCCCTCGTCCGGCGGACCGAGCCGATCAAGACCACCGCCTCCAAGCGGGAGGTGTTCGCCGTCGTCGACGCGGCCTTCGCGCAGCGCCGCAAGACGCTGCGGGCGGCGCTCGCCGGATGGGCCGGGTCCGCGGCGGCCGCCGAGGCCGCCCTGGTCGCCGCCGGGGTGTCGCCGCAGGCCCGCGGGGAGTCGCTCACGGTCGAGGAGTTCGCCCGCATCGCGGAGAACGGCCCGCGCGCCGAGTAGCGCCGGTCAGCGTCGATCGACATCAGCAGTGTCCGCACCAGCCGCCGATGAAGGAGCCCGGGCAGCAGTGAGCGTCACGGTCCGCGTCCCCGCCAAGGTCAACGTCCAGCTCGCGGTGGGCGCCGCCCGCCCCGACGGGTTCCACGACCTCGCCAACGTCTTCCTCGCCGTCGGCCTGTACGACGAGGTCACCGTGACCCCGGCCGACGAGCTGCGGGTCACCTGCGAGGGCCCGGACGCCGGCCAGGTCCCCCTCGACCACAGCAACCTCGCCGCGCGCGCGGCCCTCGCGCTCGCCGCCCGCCGGGGCATCGAACCGGCCGTGCACCTCCACATCGCCAAGGACATCCCGGTCGCCGGGGGCATGGCCGGCGGCAGCGCCGACGGCGCGGGCGCGCTGCTCGCCTGCAACACCCTGTGGAACGCGGGCGCCTCCCGCGCGGAGCTGCTCGCCATCTGCGCCGAGCTGGGCAGCGACGTCCCGTTCAGCCTGATCGGCGGCGCCGCCCTGGGCGTCGGCCGCGGCGAACGGCTGACCGTCCTGGACACCGGCGGCGACTTCCACTGGGTGTTCGCCATGGCCACCCGGGGGCTGTCCACCCCGGCGGTGTTCCGCGAGTTCGACCGGCTCGCCGAGGGCCGGGAGATCCCCGCCCCGGTGGCCTCGCCGGAGCTGCTGGAGGCGCTCGCGAAGGGCGACCCGGAGGCGCTCGCCGGGACCGTCTCCAACGACCTCGAGCCCGCCGCGCTGTCCCTCTTCCCCGAGCTGGCCGACACCCTGGACGCCGGCCGGGCGGCGGGCGCGCTCACCGCGCTGGTCTCCGGCTCCGGCCCGACCACGGCGTTCCTGGTACGCGACGCCGAGTCCGCCGCGAAGGTGGCGGCGGCGCTCCGGGCGTCGGGCACCTGCCGGACCGTGCGCACGGCGGCCGGCCCGGTACCGGGGGCGACGGTCGTCCACGGCGGCCCGGGCCACTGACCCACCCCGCGGCGCCCGCCCGGGGGCCGCGAGGCCCTAGGCTAGAAGGCTGACCGCGGCGGAGCCGCTGTCGACCCAGCCCCGCGCACAGGAGTGAAATGGCCGTCAACCTGGTCAATGTGGAGAACGTCAGCAAGGTGTACGGCACCCGTGCCCTGCTCGACGGCGTCTCGCTCGGCGTGTCGGAGGGGGACCGGATCGGGGTCGTCGGCCGCAACGGCGACGGCAAGACCACCCTCATCCGGATGCTCGCCCGGCTGGAGGAGTCCGACACCGGGCGGGTCACGCACTCCGGCGGGCTGCGGCTCGGCGTGCTCACCCAGCACGACTCCCTGGACCCCGCAGCGACCGTCCGCCACGAGGTCATCGGCGACATGGCCGACCACGAGTGGGCCGGCAACGCCAAGGTCCGCGACGTGCTGACCGGGCTGTTCGGCGGCCTGGACCTGCCCGGCTTCCCCAAGGGGCTGGACACCGTCATCGGACCGCTCTCCGGCGGTGAGCGGCGCCGTATCGCGCTCGCCAAGCTGCTCATCGAGGAGCAGGACCTGATCGTCCTGGACGAGCCCACCAACCACCTCGACGTCGAGGGCATCGCCTGGCTCGCCCGGCACCTCCAGACCCGGCGCTCGGCGCTGGTCTGTGTGACCCACGACCGCTGGTTCCTGGACCAGGTCTGCACCCGCATGTGGGACGTGCAGCGCGGCTCCGTCTACGAGTACGAGGGCGGCTACTCGGACTACGTCTTCGCGCGCGCGGAGCGCGAGCGGATCGCCGCCACCGAAGAGGCCAAGCGGCAGAACCTGATCCGCAAGGAGCTGGCCTGGCTGCGCCGCGGCGCCCCCGCCCGCACGTCCAAGCCGCGCTTCCGGGTGGAGGCCGCCAACGAGCTGATCGCGGACGTGCCGCCGCCCCGGGACAGCAGCGAGCTGATGAAGTTCGCCTCCTCGCGGCTCGGGAAGACCGTCTTCGACCTGGAAGACATCACCGTGCAGGCGGGCCCCAAGGTGCTGCTCAAGCACGTCACCTGGCATCTCGGCCCCGGCGACCGGATCGGTCTGGTCGGCGTCAACGGCGCCGGCAAGACCTCGCTGCTGCGGGCCATGGCGGAGGCGGCCCGTACGGAGGGCGAGGTGCAGCCGGCCGGCGGGCGCATCGCCGTCGGCAAGACCGTCAAGCTCGCCTACCTCTCCCAGGAGGTCGCCGAACTCGACCCGACCTGGCGGGTCCTGGAGGCCGTGCAGCAGGTCCGCGAGCGCGTCGACCTCGGCAAGGGCCGCGAGCTGACCGCCGGGCAGCTGTGCGAGACCTTCGGCTTCAACAAGGAGAAGCAGTGGACGCCGGTCGGCGACCTGTCGGGCGGTGAGCGCCGCCGCCTCCAGCTGCTGCGCCTCCTCATGGACGAGCCCAACGTCCTGTTCCTGGACGAGCCCACCAACGACCTCGACATCGAGACCCTCACCCAGCTGGAGGACGTCCTCGACGGCTGGCCCGGCTCGATGATCGTCATCTCCCACGACCGGTTCTTCGTCGAGCGCACCACCGACCGGGTCTTCGCCCTCCTCGGCGACGGCACCCTGCGGATGCTGCCGCGCGGCATCGACGAGTACCTGGAGCGCCGCCGGCGCATGGAGGAGGCGGTCGCCACCCAGACGGCCGCCGCGGCGCCCAAGCCGGCCACCACGGAGAAGAGCGCCGCCGACCAGCGCGCCGCCAAGAAGGAACTCCAGAAGATCGAGCGGCAGTTGGACAAGATCTCCGAGAAGGAGACCAAGCTGCACGCCCAGATCGCCGACAACGCCACCGACTTCGCCAAGGTGGCCGAACTGGACGCCCAGTTGCGCGACCTCGCCGGGGAACGCGAGGAACTCGAGCTGCGCTGGCTGGAACTGGCGGAGGACGCGTAACACCCAGCCCCGCCCAGAGATGATGCGCCCCCCGCGCGCGGCGCCGGTGCGCGCGCCGCGTGAAGGGGGCGTGAAGGCGCATAACGGCGGCGTCACGAGGCGGTCCTCCCTTGGGAACAGCGCAGGACGCGGACCCCTGCCCGGCCGGTACCGGGTGATAGAAAGGGCCGTCTGAGAACTGTCTGAGTACGACCTTGGGTCCGTCACGAACCTCAGGGCGTGGCTAAAAATCAGTGAACGAGGGGGAGAGCGCTGATGACTCAGCCGCCCGGTCAGCCGCCGCACGGCGGTTTCGGAGCACCACAGGACCAGCCGCCGAAGGACCAGCCGCCACAGCCTGGCGGGTTCGGTGCTCCACAGACACCCCCGCCCCCGCCGCAGCCGCCCGCCGGCCCCCCGCAAGCGCCCCAGCCCGGCTACGGCTACCCCCAACAGCCCGGCCCCTACGGCGCTCCCACCCCGCCCGCCGCCCCCGGCCCGTACGGCGCGCCCACCGCCCCCGGCACCCCCGGCCCCTACGGCTACCCGCAGCCGGGCCAGCAGCCGGCCGGCCCCTACGCGGCGCCGCAGCCCGGCTACGGCTACCCGCCGCAGCCGCCGTACCCCGGCGCGCCCGGAGCGGCGCCCGGCGGCCCGGCCGGCCGGAAGAAGACGGCGCTGATCGTCGGGTCCGCGGTGGCCGCGCTGCTCGTCATCGGCGGCACGGTGTACGCGGTGAGCAGCGGTGGCGGCGGTGGCGGCGGCAAGAAGAAGCCCGTCGCCGAGCACAGCCAGGACGACAAGCCGACTACGTCCTCCAGCGCCTCCCCGTCCGCCTCCGCAAGCACCGGTGACGACCCGGAGAACCTCAACGAGGGCCGCAAGTCCGGTGAGGCGAAGGTGCTCTGGTACAAGTCGGCGCCGGAGGTCCCGGGCTCGGGTGCCGAGGCGCCCGGCATGTGGATCACCGGCAAGGCGGCGGTCAAGGCGGCGTACAAGCAGGTCTTCGCCTACGACGTGACCGACGGCAAGGACGCGTGGAGCCCGATCACCTTCCCGCAGAAGATCTGCGCGGTCACCCCGCAGAAGTCGGCGGACGACAAGGTCGTCGTGGCGTACATGAGCGGGGTCAGCGACAACGCCAAGTGCAACCAGCTCCAGCAGATCGACCTGAACACCGGTCAGAAGGGCTGGAGCGGCCAGGTCGCCGACGGCGGGCTCTTCGACAGCGCGCTCAACGTCGAGCTGTCGGTGAGCGGCAAGACGCTGATGGTGGGCCGCTCCGAGTCGGGCACGGCGTACAACATCGACACCGGCAAGAAGCTGTACGACAAGAAGAAGTACGGCTCGTCCTGCTACCCCGCCGGGTACGCGGGCGGCTCCGGCCGGCTGGTCCAGGTGGCGTCCTGCGGGGCGAGCACCAGCGGCGAGCACGACGAGATCCAGGAACTGGACCCGGCCACCGGCAAGGTGAAGTGGAGCCAGCCGGTCAAGAAGGGCTGGCAGGTGTCCCGGGTGTACTCGCTGGACCCGCTCGTGGTGTACCTGACCAACGAGGACAAGAAGGCCTGGAACATCTCCACGTTCACCAAGAGCGGCGGATTCCGCTCCGAGGTGAAGGTCGACGAGAAGTTCTCCCCGCGCTGCGGCTGGGCGATCCTGGAGCGCGATCTCCAGGGCTGCCAGGGCGCCGTGGCCGACGCCGACACGCTGTACCTGCCCACGGACGGCACCAGCAGCGCCAACGAGATCGTCGCGATCAGCCTCTCCACCGGCAAGGCCAAGTGGCGCGTCAAGTCGCCCGCGGACGAGCCGATGTCGCCGATGAAGACCGAGGGCGGCAAGCTCATCGCCTATGTGCAGCCGTCGTACGACGCGGGCGGCCAGGTGGTGTCGATCCCGACCACCGGCTCCTCCCACCCGACGACCAAGCTGTTGCAGAACCCTTCGGGCACCGCCGAGATCGAGGACTCCTTCTTCGACGGTGTCATCGACTGGGCCGACGGACGGTTCTTCGTCTCGAACGGCCGGCTGTCCGGCAGCACCGACGCGAAGGAGAAGCTGATGATGGCCTTCGGCAACTGAGCCCGGCCCTCTCCTCCGCCCTGTCCGCCGTCCGGCCCTCCGAGCTGCCCCGAGGTACCCCGTCATGACCCAGCCGCCCCCTCCGCCGCCGAACCAGCCGCCGAACCAGCCGCCGCAGGGCGGCTTCGGCCCGCCGACCCCGCCGCCCCCGGCGGGTCCGCCCGCGCCCCCGCCGCAGCCGCCGCAGCCCGCGTACGGCTACCCGCACCCCGCCCCGGCCCCCCAGCCGGGCCCGCCCGGACAGCCGCCGCAGTCCGGCTACGGCTACCCCGCCGCTCCGCAGCCCCCGGCCTACGGCCAGCAGGCGTACGGCCAGCAGCCCGCCGGCTACGGCTACCCGGGCCAGCCGCAGAACACGTACGCGCAGCCCACCCAGCCGATGCAGGCCGTGCAGCCGGGGTACGGCTATCCCGGCCAGCCGCCCACCATGCCCATGCACCCGCAGCCCGGCCAGGGCGGCGGCAAGCGGAACAACTCCACGGTGCTCGTCGTCGTCGCGGCGGTCGTCGCGATCGCGTTGATCGTCGTCGGCGGGATCTGGTACGCCAACTCCTCCGGCGGTGACGACAAGACGCACGAGACCGCCTCCTCCAGCGGTGGCACCGGCGGCGACAAGGGCGGCTCCGGCGGCACCGGAGGAACCGGCGGCAAGGAGAAGGTGCCGTCCAATACCGCGGGCAGCCTGCTGTTCAAGGTGCCGCTGCCGCAGACCGACGACACGGTCGCCACCAACGGCTCCTGGCTGACCGACAAGGTGTACGCCAAGAGCGGTGTCGCCGAGATCGTCGGCTACGACCCCGCCAAGGGCACCAAGCTGTGGACCGTCAAGCTGCCCGGCCCGGTCTGCGCGGCCACCGGCCATGTGTCCTCGGACGACAGGACCGCGGTGGTCTTCCAGCCGAAGATGCCGGCGAAGGACTCCTCCGCGGGATGCAGCCAGGTCGCCGCGATCGACCTCGACGCGGGCAAGAAGCTGTGGACGAAGTCGATCGGCTCCGGTGCCTCCATGGTCACCTGGGACAACGTGACGGTCGCCCAGCACACCGTCGCGGTCGGCAGCACCGACGGCGGCGCCGCGTTCGACCTCGACTCCGGCCGCGTGCTGTGGCAGCCGAAGCCGGACGACACCTGCTACGACGCGGGCTACGGCGGCGGCAGCAAGCTGGTCGCGGTGCGCAAGTGCGGCGAGTACGGCAACCGCCAGCTGCACATCCAGAACATCGACCCGAAGTCCGGGAAGGTGATCACCGAGTACAAGATGGACACCGGTATCGAGTACGCCTCCGTGGTCTCCACGGACCCGCTGGTGGTGGCCGCCGACGTCGGCGACAGCGCCGGTGACGGCAGCGGCATCTCGGACTACTTCTCCATCGACAACAAGACCGGCAAGCTGCTCGCCCGTATCTCCGCGCCCGGCAAGACCTACGGCGGCCGCTGCGACGGCATCACCCGGATCGAGGACTGCCACCAGATCGTGGCCGGCAACGGCAAGCTGTACGTGCCGACCGAGGAGCACGACAGCGGCAGCGGCGACGGCACCGAGACCAACGAGATCGTCTCCTTCGACCTCAACACCGGCAAGATGACCGGCCAGCGCGCCGAGGCCGGGGCCGGCTACACCATGTCCCCGCTGCGCGTCGACGGCACCAACCTGCTCGCCTACAAGCGGCCGCCGTACGACAAGGGCGGCCAGGTCGTCAGCATCGACGGCGGCAGCTTCAAGCAGACCACGCTGCTGGAGAACCCGGCGACGGAGAACGTGCGGGAGGCGGAGAGCAGCATGCTGCCCGACTACGCGGAGATCCTCTTCTCGCAGGGCCGGCTGTACATGGCGGACACCTTCGCCCACAAGTCCAGCTCGTCGTACGACAAGGAGTTCCTGGTCCTGGCGTTCGGCACCAGCGGCTGACCGGTCGCCGGCGCCCCCGCCGCACTCACCCGAATGGGTGACTTACCAAGAAGTGGGGGGGGGGGGGGGGGCGGGAGGGGGGGGGGGGGGCGGGGGGCCCACCGGGTGGCCGCCGACACGCTCGCCGACG
>NZ_JBHXVE010000016.1:61638-141859 GCF_042672505.1 Streptomyces sp. NPDC127190 | reverse complement strand
GCGGCGCGCTCCGCCGCCCCCCCCCCCCCCCCCCCCCCCCCCGCGCGCCCCCCCCCCCCCCCCCCCCCCCACCCCCCCCCCCCCCCCCACTTCTCATGAAGAGGGGCAGCGCGACGTCGAACAAGCGTGTAGCTTCCGGGGGCATGAAGGGGCCGGGGGGCCGGGGGGCCTCACGTACTGGGGGGTTGCTCTATGGGAGTGCGGCTCATGGTCGTCGACGACCATCGCCTGCTCGCGGAGGCGCTGGCGTCGGCACTGAAGCTGCGCGGGCACCGGGTGCTCGCCGCGGCGGCGCCGGCCGCGGGCGCGGCGGACCTGGTGATCGCGCGGGCGCCGGAGGTGTGCCTGCTGGGTACGGCGGCGCCGGCCGAGCCCGGGGCGTTCGATCCGGTGGTGAAGATCAAGCGTGAGCGGCCGCAGGTGGCGGTGGTGGTGCTGGGGCCGGTGCCGTCGCCGCGGGGCATAGCGGCGGCCTTCGCGGCCGGGGCGTCGGGGTATGTGCGGCACGACGAGCGGATAGAGGGTGTCGAGCGGGCGATCATGAAGGCGCGGGCCGGGGAGGCGGCGGTGGCGCCGCAGCTGCTCCAGGGGGCCTTCGGGGAGCTGCTCAATCCCGCGGCGCAGCCGGACGACGAGGCGCAGCGGTTGCTGGGGGTGCTCACACCGCGGGAGGTGGAGGTCCTGGTGCGGGTGGCCGACGGCGAGGACACACGGCTGATCGCGGCGGGCATGGGGATCGCGCCGAGCACGGCGCGGACGCATGTGCAGCGGGTGCTGATGAAGCTGGGCGTGGGGTCGCGGCTGGAGGCGGCGGCGCTGGCGGCACGGACGGGGCTGCTGGACAGGGCGGCTGTGCCCAGGGAGGGCGGGGGGCCGGAGCTGCTCTGACTCCGGCCCCGAAGCGGTGCTACTCCTTCTCCTCCGGCAGGCCCTCCGGGGGCAGCGGCGGCGGGGTGGGGCGCAGCTTCAGCCAGGCCAGGAAGAAGATGCCCAGCAGGAGCATGCCGATCCCGGTCCACAGGTTGATGTTGACGCCCTGTGCCTTGTCGATCGCCGCCTGGGAGTCGGTGATGCCGGTGATGGTGACGATGACGCCGTAGACCACGAACAGGCCGCCGATGATGCGGCGCAGGTCGAAGATGCGCGCCGCGGTCGCGGACTTGCTCTCGAGGTCGGTGACCTCCCGCTGGAGGTCTTCCTCGGTGTAGTGGTCGTGACGACGCGGCTCGGAGTGTTCGGACATGGTTTCCTCGATCCTCCCGCGTCAGAACGAGAACGGGATGTAGCAGGCGGCGGCCAGGACGACCGCGCCCCAGCCCAGCAGGGCGGGCTTGCGGTACCAGGCGTCGTCGCCGGCGGCCGGCGGCTCGGACATGCCCGGGGAGCGGGTGCCGTAGACCAGGCCCTGGAGCTCCTCGGCCGGCTTCGGCCTGGTGAACAGGGACACCGCGACCATCACGACCGCGCCGGCGACGAAGCCCGCGATGGCCGAGACGAAGTTGGCGCCCTGGTCGGACGGGATGGAGATGATGCCCTTCTTGTAGAGGACGAAGTAGTTGATCATCGCCGTGGCGGTGCCGGCGAGCAGGCCCCAGAAGCCGGACTTCACGGACGCGCGCTTCCAGAACATGCCGACGATGAAGACGACGAACATCGGCACGTTGAAGAAGGAGAACAGCGTCTGGAGGTAGCTCATGATGTTCGAGAACGAGGACGCCAGGAAGGCCGTGCCGACGGAGGCCAGGACACCGATCGCGGTGATCAGCCGGCCGAAGCGGACGTAGTAGCCGTCCTCGCGGTCGGTGACGACGTACTTGGCCCAGATGTCGTTGGTGAACACCGTGTTGAAGGACGAGACGTTGGCCGCCATGCCGGCCATGAAGGCGGCCAGCAGACCGGTGACCGCGATGCCGAGCACACCGTTGGGCAGCAGCTCCTGCATCAGGTAGGGGATGGCGTCGTTGTACTGGTAGCCCGAGGCGGGGGTGCCGAAGTGCGGGACGACGGCGGCGGCGACCAGGCCCGGGATCATCACCAGGAAGACGATGAAGATCTTCGGGTAGGCGGCGATCAGCGGGGTGCGCTGGCCGGCGGAGAGGTTCTTCGCGGACAGCGCGCGCTGCACCTCGGCGAAGTTGGTCGTCCAGTAGCCGAAGGACAGCACGAAGCCGAGGCCGAGGACGATGGTCAGCCAGTTCGCGCCGAGCGGGTTGGCGTGGCCGATGCCGGTACCGCCCCACGCGGTGGTGAAGTTCGCGCCGTGCGTGGCGGTCAGCTTGTCGGTCAGCCCGCCCCAGCCGCCGACCTTCTTCAGGCCGAGGACGGTGATCGGGATCAGGGCGGCCAGGATCACGAAGAACTGGAGCACCTCGTTGTAGATCGCCGAGGACAGGCCGCCCAGGGTGATGTAGGCGAGGACGAAGGCGCCGGCCACCACGATCGCCACCCATTGCGGCCAGCCGAGCAGCGCCTCGACGACGATCGCGAGGGCGTACAGGTTGACGCCGGCGATCAGGATGGCCGCGAAGGCGAACAGGACCGAACTGAGCAGATGGGCGGCCCGGTCGAAGCGCAGCAGCAGGAACTCGGGGACCGAGCGGACCTTGCTGCCGTAGTAGAAGGGCATCATCACCAGGCCCAGGAAGACCATGGCCGGGATGGCGCCGATCCAGTACCAGTGCACGGTGTACGCGCCGTACTGGGCGCTGTTCGCCGCCATGCCCAGGATCTCGGTGGCCGCCAGGTTCGCCGAGATGAAGGCGAGACCGGTGATCCAGGCGGGCAGCGAGCGTCCGGACAGGAAGAAGTCGAGGCTGGTCTTCACCGAGCGGCGGGCCGCGAAGCCGATGCCCAGCACGACGACGAAGTAGATCGCCAGGATCGTGTAGTCGAGCCCGTTGGTCGGGAGCCGTAGCCCCGCCGCCAGATCGAGGTGGCCGTATGTGGGGGTTTGCATGAGTACTCGCTTCGTTGCGCGAACTGGTCCAGGGCGGAACCTACGCCTCCGAGTTCGTTAATTGAACACTTCTGGTGGTGTTCTTTGTTTGATTGTGATGGTCGGAGTCGTGGTCGAGTGTGGTCTGTTATGTTTGATTGTGTTGAGTGAGTGAGTGGGTGCGGACACGCCCCCAGGGGCGCCGCCCCGGGGCGCTCGAACAAGGAGTCCGGCGTGAAGAAGACCTCGACCCGGCTGGCCGACGGTCGTGAACTGATCTACTACGACCTCCGCGACGACACCGTGCGCGACGCGGTCGACCGCCGTCCGCTGGACCGCACGGTCACCACGTCCGAGGTCCGCCGGGACGCGCTGCTCGGCGACGCCATCGCCGTCGCCTCCCACCGCCAGGGGCGCACCTACCACCCGCCGGCCGACGAGTGCCCCCTGTGCCCGACCCAGGGTGACCGGCTCAGCGAGATCCCGGACTCGTCGTACGACGTCGTCGTCTTCGAGAACCGCTTCCCCTCGCTCGCCGGCGACTCCGGCCGCTGCGAGGTGGTGTGCTTCACCTCCGACCACGAGGCCTCCTTCGCCGACCTCACCGAGGAGCAGGCGCGCCTGGTGCTGGACGCCTGGACGGACCGCACGTCGGAGCTGTCGCATCTGCCCTCCGTCGAGCAGGTGTTCTGTTTCGAGAACCGGGGTGCCGAGATCGGTGTGACCCTGGGCCACCCGCACGGACAGATCTACGCCTACCCCTTCACCACCCCGCGCACCGCGCTGATGCTCCGCTCGCTCGCCGCGCACAGGGACGCGAGCGGCGGGGAGAACCTCTTCGACGCGGTCCTGGCCCGGGAACTCGCCGGTGAGCGGGTCGTCCTTGAGGGTGAACACTGGGCGGCGTTCGTGCCGTACGCGGCGCACTGGCCGTACGAGGTCCACCTGTACCCCAAGCGCCGGGTGCCGGACCTGCTCGCGCTGGACGAGGCCGCGCGCACAGAGTTCCCCCAGGTCTATCTGGAACTCTTGAGGCGCTTCGACCGTATCTTCGGCGAGGGGGAGCCTCCGACGCCCTACATCGCGGCCTGGCACCAGGCCCCGTTCGGCGCGCTGGAGGAGTTCGACGGTGTCACCCGCGACGACTTCGCGCTGCACCTCGAGCTTTTCACCATCCGCCGCACTTCCGGCAAGCTGAAGTTTCTCGCGGGTTCCGAGTCCGGCATGAGCGTGTTCATCAACGACGTGCCGCCGGAGCGCGCGGCCGAGCGACTGCGAGAGGTAGCGACTTCATGAAGTACCTGGTGACGGGTGGCGCGGGTTACGTCGGCAGTGTCGTGGCCCAGCACCTGCTGGAGGCCGGCCACGAGGTCACCGTCCTCGACAACCTCTCCACCGGATTCCGCGAGGGCGTGCCCGCCGGCGCGGCCTTCGTCGAGGGCGACATCCGCGACGCCGCCAAGTGGCTCGACCCGTCCTACGACGGCGTGCTGCACTTCGCCGCCTGCTCGCAGGTCGGCGAGTCGGTGGTGAAGCCGGAGAAGTACTGGGACAACAACGTGGCCGGCTCGCTCGCCCTGCTCGGCGCCATGCGCGAGGCGGGCGTACGCCGGCTGGTGTTCTCCTCCACGGCCGCCACCTACGGCGAGCCGGAGCAGGTCCCGATCGTGGAGAGCGCCGCCACGCGGCCGACCAACCCCTACGGCGCCAGCAAGCTCGCCGTCGACCACATGATCACCAGTGAGGCGCACGCCCACGGCCTGGCGGCGGTCTCCCTGCGCTACTTCAACGTCGCGGGCGCCTACGGCGTCCACGGCGAGCGGCACGACCCCGAGTCGCACCTGATCCCGCTGGTGCTCCAGGTCGCCCAGGGCCGCCGCGACGCGATCTCGGTCTACGGCGACGACTACCCGACCCCCGACGGCACCTGCATCCGCGACTACATCCACGTCGCGGACCTGGCCGAGGCCCACCTGCTGGCCGTACAGGCCGCCACCCCGGGCGAGCACCTCATCTGCAACCTCGGCAACGGCAACGGCTTCTCCGTCCGCGAGGTCGTCGAGACCGTCCGCCAGGTCACCGGCCACCCCATCCCGGAGGTGATCGCCCCGCGCCGCGGCGGCGACCCCGCGGTCCTGGTCGCCTCGGCGGACACGGCCCGCGAGAAGCTGGGCTGGAACCCGTCCCGCACGGATCTCGCGGACATCGTCGCGGACGCCTGGCAGTTCGCGCAGCACATCGCAAGGGAGCAGTAGTGGGGGCACAACAGGTCGCGGAGCGCTTCGCCGAGCTGTACGGCGCCGAGCCGGAGGGCGTCTGGGCGGCGCCCGGCCGGGTCAACCTGATCGGCGAGCACACCGACTACAACGACGGCTTCGTCATGCCGTTCGCCCTGCCGCACCGGGCGACCGCGGCCGTCTCCCGGCGCAGTGACGGCCGGCTGCGCCTGCACTCGGCGGACATCGAGGGCGGCCCGGTCGAGCTGCGCCTGGACGACCTCGCGCCGCAGCGCACCGAGGGCTGGACGGCCTACCCCGCGGGCGTCGCCTGGGCGCTGCGCGAGGCGGGCCACCCGGTGACCGGCGCGGACATCCACCTGTCCTCCACGGTCCCCACCGGCGGGGGCCTGTCCTCCTCGGCGGCCCTGGAGGTCGTCGTCGCCCTGGCGCTGAACGACCTGTACGGCCTCGGCCTGGAGCGCTGGCAGCTGGCCCGGGTCTGCCAGCGCGCCGAGAACGTCTACGTCGGCGCGCCGACCGGCATCATGGACCAGACGGCGTCCGCCTGCTGCGAGGAGGGCCACGCGCTCTTCCTCGACACCCGCGACCTCTCCCAGCAGCAGATCCCCTTCGACCTCGCGGCCGAGGGCCTGCGCCTGCTGGTGGTCGACACCCGGGTCACGCACGCCCACAGCGGCGGCGAGTACGGCAAGCGCCGTGCCGGCTGCGAGAAGGGCGCCGCCCTGCTCGGCGTCGACGCCCTCCGGGACATCCCCTACGGCGAACTCGACGCGGCCCTCGCCCGGTTGGGCGACGAGGAGGAGGTCGTCCGGCTGGTCCGGCACGTGGTGACCGAGGACCAGCGGGTGGAGCGGGCCGTGGCGCTGCTCCGCTCCGGCGAGATCCGCGCGATCGGCCCCGTCCTCACCGAGGGCCACGCCTCGCTGCGCGACGACTTCCGCGTCTCCTGCCCGGAGCTGGACCTGGTCGTCGACACCGCCCTGGCGAACGGCGCCCTCGGCGCCCGGATGACCGGCGGCGGCTTCGGCGGCTCGGCGATCGTCCTCGCGGAGACGGCCGACGTGGAGACGCTCACCAAGGCGGTCGAGGACGCCTTCGCGGCGAACGGCCACACCGCCCCGCGCGTCTTCGAGGCGGTGCCGTCGCCGGGGGCGCTCCGGCTGAGCTGAGCCGGTCGCCCGGCTAGCCGGTCAGCCGTTTGGTCAGGGTGTACTCCGTGATCCCCGGCGGGTAGTCGGGGATCACGCCGACCACCTCGTAGCCCTGCTTGCGGTAGAAGTCCGGGGCCTGGAAGTCCCACGTTTCCAGCCGGGCGCCGGTGCAGCCGCGGCCGGCGGCGACGCGCTCCGCCTCGGTGAGCAGGCGCGAGCCCAGGCCCGCGCCCCGGTGACGGGCGTCCACCCACAGGTAGGTGATGTGCAGCCAGGTCGTCCAGGTATGGCCGACCAGGCCGCCCGCCAGATCACCGGAGGCGTCCAGGGCCCACACGTGCACCGGTACCTCCCGCTCGCCCGGGGTGCCCCGCAGCGCGCGCAGGACCGGCGAGGCCGCGGTGTTGGTGTCGCGGAGGCGGGAGCGGAGCAGATCGCGCCGTTCCTTGTCGACTTCTGCCTCAATACGAAACATGCGGCTCACCCTAAACGCGCTGTTCGGCCAGTTCCGCAAACCGCCTTCCCCTGTCGGCGCCCAGCCGTACTCTGAGGAGCGGTGCCGGTGGGGGCCGGTGCCGATCAGGGGGCGAGACGGCCGGGTACGAAGCCCGTGGTGGGGGTAGCTCTCTCTGCACGTACCAGTGGGGGTTTTGTGGTTCGTATCCGAGTCCTGGTCGTGGACGACCACCGCATCTTCGCCGAGTCGCTGGCCGCCGCACTGGCCGCCGAGCCCGACGTCGAGGTCTCGGCCGCCGGCAGCGGCCCCGCCGCGCTGCGGTGTCTGGAGCGTGCGGCCGCCGAGGGCCGCCGCTTCGACGTCCTCCTCGTCGACGCCGACCTCGGCGGCCGGCTGCCGCCCGGCGCCCGCCCGGCCGTGCCGGTGCGGGCGGGCAACGAGGAGGGACTGGTCGACGGCATCTCGCTGGTCGCCGGGGTGCGTTCGGCGCAGCCGGCCGTGCGGACCGTCGTCCTCGCAGAGAAGGACGATCCCCGGCGGGCGGCGCTCGCCCTCCAGGCCGGCGCCTCCGGCTGGGTGGCCAAGGACTGCTCGCTGTCCCGGCTGCTGGCGGTGATCCGGGGCGTGCTGCGGGACGAGACCCATCTGCCGCCGGCCCTGCTCACCGGGGTGCTCCGGGAGCTGACCGCGGCCCGCAGGCACCGCACCGAGAGCGAGCGGCTGGTGGAGTCCCTCACCCCGAGGGAGCGCGAGGTGCTGCGCTGCATGGTCGCGGGCCTGGGCCGCAAGGCCGTAGCCGAGCGGCTCTACCTCTCCCCGCACACCGTGCGCACCCATATGCAGAACGTCCTCGGCAAGCTGGGCGTCCACTCCACCCTGGCCGCCGTGGCGCTGGCCCGGCGGGCCGGGGTCGGGCCGGCGGACCTAGCCGGGGATGTTGTCGAACGGGGCGGTCAGCTGGCGTAGCAGGCCGGCCAGTTCCGCACGCTGGGCCCGGGACAGCTCGCCCAGGATCGCCCGCTCCTGCTCCAGCAGGCCCGCGAGCGCCTGGTCGGCGCGGTCCCGGCCGGTGTCGGTCAGCCGCACCAGCACGCCCCGCCGGTCACTCGGGTCCGGCAACCGCTCCACCAGGCCCTTCTTGGCCAGCCGGTCGATCCGGTTGGTCATCGTGCCCGAGGTGACCAGGGTCTGCGTCAGCAGCTGTCCGGGGGAGAGCTGGTACGGCGTGCCCGCGCGCCGCAGCGCGGTCAGCACATCGAACTCCCAGGGCTCCAGCTGGTGCTCGGCGAACGCCAGCCGGCGCGCACGGTCCAGGTGCCGGGCGAGCCGACTCACCCGGCTGAGCACTTCCAGCGGCTCCACGTCGAGGTCCGGACGCTCCCGGCGCCACGCTGCGACCAGCCGATCGACCTCGTCCTCCATGGAGATCAGTGTAGTGGTTGTGTCGACGTGAAGTCTCTTGATGTCGAGTCTCTTGACATCGAGATAGCGGGGTGGGGACAGTGGTGCCATGACCAACCCCGCCTGGGACCCCGCCCAGTACCTCCGCCACGCCGGCCACCGCGCCCGCCCCTTCGCCGACCTGCTCGCCCGGGTGCCCGAACCGCCCTCGACCGGCCGGCCCCGGATCGCCGACCTCGGCTGCGGCCCCGGCAACGCCACCGCCCTGCTCGCCGAACGCTGGCCCACCGCCCACATCACCGGCTACGACAACTCGCCCGAGATGCTCGACCGCGCCCACACCGAACAGGCCGGGCCCACGCCCGGCGGAGGACGGCTGGAGTTCGCCCACGCCGACGCCCGCACCTGGACGCCCGCCGAGCCGTACGACGTGATCATCAGCAACGCCACGCTCCACTGGGTGCCGGGCCACGCCGACCGCTTCGCCGACTGGACCGCCGCCCTGCGCCCCGGCGGCACCTTCGCCTTCCAGATCCCCGACAACATCGACGCGCCCCTGCACGCCCTGATGCGCGACCTCGCCGCCACCCCCCGCTGGAAGTCCCGGCTCGGCGACGTCCTGCGCGCCACCGACTCCGTCCACAGCCCCGGCGCCTATCTGGACCGCCTCGCCCGCCTCGGCTGCGCCACCGACGTGTGGCAGACGACGTACTTCCACGTCCTGAAGGGCGAGGACCCGGTCCTGGACTGGGTGCGGGGCACCGGGCTGCGGCCCGCGCTGACCGTGCTCGCCGACGACCCCGAGGCCCGGGACGCGTTCGTCACCGAGTACCGCGACCTGCTCCGCCAGGCGTACCCCCGTGCCCCCTACGGCACGGTCCTGCCCTTCCGCCGGCTCTTCGCCGTCGCCGTCAAGGAGGTCTGACCGTGCTCGCCGCCATCGACCACGTCCAGCTGGCCGCCCCGCCCGGCACGGAGGACGCCCTGCGCGCGTACTACGTGGACGCCCTCGGCATGACCGAGATCCCCAAGCCGCCGGTCCTGGCCGCCCGCGGCGGCTGCTGGTTCCAGGCCGGGACCGTCCAGCTCCACCTGGGCATCGAGAAGGACTTCCGCCCGGCGAAGAAGGCCCACCCCGGGCTCAGGGTCACCGACATCCAGGCGTACGCCGCCCGGATCACCGCCCACGGCGCCTCGGTCACCTGGGACGACGACCTGCCCGGCCATCTGCGCTGCTACTCCGAGGACCCCGTCGGCAACCGGCTGGAATTCCTCCAGCCCCGCTAGGGCCGCTCCTACGCCTTGCGGTGACCTATCAGCCGGGGCTTCTGCTCCAGGCCGTCCAGGCCGTGCCAGGCCAGGTTCACCAGGTGCGCCGCCACCTCCGCCTTCCTCGGGCGGCGCACGTCCAGCCACCACTGGCCGGTCAGCGCGACCATGCCGACCAGCGCCTGGGCATACAGGGGGGCCAGCTTCGGATCGAAGCCGCGGGACTTGAACTCGCGACCCAGGATGTCCTCCACCTGCGTCGCGATGTCCGAGATCAGCGAGGCGAAGGACCCCGTCGACTGCGGGATCGGCGAGTCACGGACCAGGATCCGGAAGCCGTCCGTGTACTCCTCGATGTAGTCCAGCAGCGCGAACGCCGCCTGCTCGCACAGCTCCCGGGGATGCCCGGCCGTGAGCGAGCCGGTGACCATGTCCAGCAGCCGCCGCATCTCCCGGTCCACGACCACCGCGTACAGCCCCTCCTTGCCGCCGAAGTGCTCGTACACCACCGGCTTGGACACCCCGGCCTTCGCCGCGATCTCCTCCACCGAGGTGCCCTCGAACCCCTTCGCCGCGAAGAGCGTGCGACCGATCTCCAGCAGCTGCTGGCGGCGCTCGGCACCGGTCATACGGGTCCGGCGGGTCCGCCGTTGCTTGTCACTGCCGGAAGTGCTGCTCGAATCGGTCGCCACGGCGTCAATCATGCCGCCTTCGCGGTCTCCCTCCGCCGCCGGGCGCCGCCTTCCGCGGTGTTCCGGCGCGAATCGATACGCGAGCGTGACGGCCAGCGCACGTCGTACGCCCAGCCGAGCAGCTCGAACCAGCGGATGAACCGCGCCGAGGAGTCGATCTGGCCGCGCATCACACCGTGCCGCGCGGAGGTCGGGTCGGCGTGGTGCAGGTTGTGCCAGGACTCGCCGCAGGACAGCACCGCCAGCCACCACACGTTGCCCGAACGGTCCCGCGACCTGAACGGCCGCTTGCCCACCGCGTGGCAGATCGAGTTGATCGACCACGTCACATGGTGCAACAGCGCCACTCGTACGAGTGAACCCCAGAAGAACGCGGTGAACGCGCCCCACCAGGACATCGTCACCAGACCACCGATCAGCGGCGGCAGCAGCAGCGACACCGCGGTCCACAGCACGAACAGGCGGGAAACCGCCCGCATCGCCGGGTCCTTGACCAGATCCGGGGCGTACTTCTCCTGCGGCGTCTGCTCCTCGTCGAACATCCAGCCGACATGGGCCCACCACAGGCCCTTGAGCAGCGCCGGAACCGTCTCGCCGTACCGCCACGGCGAGTGCGGGTCACCCTCCGCGTCGGAGAACTTGTGGTGCCTGCGGTGGTCGGCCACCCAGCGCACCAGCGGTCCCTCCACCGCCAGCGACCCCATGACCGCCAGCGCGATCCGCAGCGGCCGCTTCGCCTTGAACGAACCATGGGTGAAGTACCGGTGGAAACCGATCGTGATGCCGTGGCACCCGAGGAAGTAGAAGAACACCAGCAGGCCCACATCGAGCCAGCTCACCCCCCAGCCCCACGCCAGCGGCACGGCCGCCACCAGTGCCAGGAACGGCACGGTGATGAACAGGAGCAGCGTGATCTGCTCGATCGAACGCTTCTGCTCGCCGCCCAGCGTGGCGGAGGGGGAAAGAGTGTCGTTGGCCGTACGGGCTTCGTCGATCACATCGGAACGTGATGTCATGCGGTCCCCTGGGGGGTCGAGGATTCGGGCCGGAGATGCCGGGCAGCCGGAGCCGTGCGGGACTCGAAGGCACTTCCCTACGGTTCCGTAACCTACGGCGACGTAAGTATGGCAGCGTGTCACCCGGCGGCAAGAGCCCCACGGGCCAGCGCGTCCGCCTCGACACCTATCCTTGGAGACGGTCGGACAGCGCGGTCCGCTGAAGTTTCCTTCCCGGACGCTCCGGCCCGTATGCGGCACCCGCCGCGTGGCAGACGCCGGGTTCCCTCCCAGACGAGCTTCAACACTGCAAGGAGCCGCACCTGTGAGCAGTGCCGACGACCAGACCACCACGACCGGCAGCGAGCTGCGCGCCGACATCCGCCGACTGGGTGATCTCCTGGGCGAGACGCTCGTACGGCAGGAGGGCCCCGAGCTCCTGGAACTGGTCGAGAAGGTCCGCCGCCTCACCCGCGAGGACGGCGAGGCCGCCGCCGAGCTGCTGCGCGGCACCGAACTGGAGACCGCGGCCAAGCTGGTCCGCGCCTTCTCCACCTACTTCCACCTGGCGAACATCACCGAGCAGGTACACCGCGGCCGCGAACTGCGCGCCCGGCGCGCCGCCGAGGGCGGCCTGCTCTCCCGCACCGCCGACCGGCTCAAGGACGCCGACCCCGAGCACCTGCGGCAGACCGTCCAGAACCTCAACGTCCGCCCGGTCTTCACCGCCCACCCCACCGAGGCCGCACGCCGGTCGGTACTCAACAAGCTCCGGCGCATCGCCGCGCTCCTGGACACCCCCGTCCTCGACACCGACCGCCGCCGCCACGACGTCCGCCTCGCCGAGAACATCGACCTGGTCTGGCAGACCGACGAACTGCGCGTCGTCCGCCCGGAACCCGCCGACGAGGCCCGCAACGCCATCTACTACCTGGACGAACTGCACGCCGACGCCGTCGGCGACGTCCTGGAGGACCTCACCGCCGAGCTGGAACGGGTCGGGGTCAAGCTCCCCGACGACACCCGCCCGCTCACCTTCGGCACCTGGATCGGCGGCGACCGCGACGGCAACCCCAACGTCACCCCCCAGGTCACCTGGGACGTCCTCATCCTCCAGCACGAACACGGCATCAACGACGCCCTGGAGATGATCGACGAGCTGCGCGGCCTGCTCTCCAACTCCATCCGCTACGCGGGCGCCACCGACGAACTGCTCCAGTCCCTCGAACGCGACCTCGAACAGCTCCCCGAGATCAGCCCCCGCTACAAGCGCCTCAACGCCGAGGAGCCCTACCGGCTCAAGGCCACCTGCATCCGGCAGAAGCTGGAGAACACCAAGCAGCGCCTCGCCAAGGGCACCCCGCACGAGCCCGGCCGCGACTACCTCGGCACCGGCGAACTCCTCCAGGACCTGCGGATCATCCAGACCTCCCTGCGCGAGCACCGCGGCACCCTGTTCGCCGACGGCCGCCTCGGCCGCACCATCCGCACCCTCGCCGCCTTCGGCCTCCAGCTCGCCACCATGGACGTCCGCGAACACGCCGACGCCCACCACCACGCCCTCGGCCAGCTCTTCGACCGCCTCGGCGAGGAGTCCTGGCGCTACGCCGACATGCCCCGCGAGTACCGGGCCAAGCTCCTCGCCAAGGAACTCCGCTCCCGCCGCCCGCTCGCCTCCACCCCGGCCCCCGTCGACGCCGCCGGCGCCAAGACCCTCGGCGTCTTCCAGACCGTCAAGAAGGCCCTGGAGGTCTTCGGCCCCGAGGTCATCGAGTCGTACATCATCTCCATGTGCCAGGGCGCCGACGACGTCTTCGCCGCCGCCGTCCTCGCCCGCGAGGCCGGCCTGATCGACCTGCACGCCGGCTGGGCGAAGATCGGCATCGTCCCGCTCCTGGAGACCACCGACGAGCTGAAGGCCGCCGACACCATCCTCGAGGACATGCTCTCCGACCCGTCCTACCGGCGCCTGGTCGCGCTGCGCGGCGACGTCCAGGAGGTCATGCTCGGCTACTCCGACTCCTCGAAGTTCGGCGGCATCACCACCAGCCAGTGGGAGATCCACCGCGCCCAGCGCCGACTGCGCGACGTCGCCCACCGCTACGGCGTACGACTGCGCCTCTTCCACGGCCGCGGCGGCACCGTCGGCCGCGGCGGCGGCCCCTCCCACGACGCGATCCTCGCCCAGCCCTGGGGCACCCTGGAAGGCGAGATCAAGGTCACCGAACAGGGCGAGGTCATCTCCGACAAGTACCTCATCCCCTCCCTCGCCCGGGAGAACCTCGAACTGACCGTCGCGGCCACCCTCCAGGCCTCCGCCCTGCACACCGCGCCCCGCCAGTCCGACGAGGCCCTCGCCCGCTGGGACGCCGCCATGGACGTCGTCTCCGACGCCGCCCACGCCGCCTACCGCCGCCTGGTCGAGGACCCCGACCTGCCGACCTACTTCCTCGCCTCCACCCCGGTCGACCAGCTCGCCGACCTGCACCTCGGCTCACGGCCCTCCCGCCGCCCCGGCTCCGGCGTCTCCCTCGACGGACTGCGCGCCATCCCGTGGGTGTTCGGCTGGACCCAGTCCCGGCAGATCGTCCCCGGCTGGTTCGGCGTCGGCTCCGGCCTCAAGGCCCTGCGCGAGGCCGGCCTGGACACCGTGCTCGACGAGATGCACCAGCAGTGGCACTTCTTCCGCAACTTCATCTCCAACGTCGAGATGACCCTCGCCAAGACCGACCTGCGCATCGCCCAGCACTACGTCGACACCCTCGTCCCCGACGAGCTCAAGCACGTCTTCGACACCATCAAGGCCGAACACGAACTGACCGTCCGCGAGGTCCTGCGCGTCACCGGCGAGAACGAACTCCTCGACGCCCAGCCCGTCCTCAAGCAGACCTTCGCCATCCGCGACGCCTACCTGGACCCCATCTCCTACCTCCAGGTCGCCCTGCTCAAGCGGCAGCGCGAAGCCACGGAGGCCGGCGTCAGCCCCGACCCGCTGCTCTCCCGCGCCCTCCTCCTCACCGTCAACGGCGTCGCGGCGGGCCTGCGCAACACCGGCTGATCACCGGACCCCCCACAGCAGAAAAGGGTGCCCCCGAGGTCGTACGACCCCGGGGGCACCCTCTTCTGCCGTGTGGGGCTCACCCACCCGTCTGCACCGCGAGAAAGGCCGCCGTCAGCAACGCCACGCCCGACAGGCCCAGCGCCCACGCCGACCGCCGCAGCCGCATCCCGCCGCCCACCACCACCGACGCCAGCAGCAACGCCCCGGCCAGCGGCAGCCACGCGTACAGCACCCCCGCCGGACCCGACCGCACCGCGTCCCCCGTGCCGGGCTTCAACACCACGTCGTACGTCCGCCCCTCGCGCACCGCGACCGACTCCGCCAGCTCCACCCGCGCGCGGGCCCGCGCCCCCGCCGAGACCGGCCGGAACGGGCCACTGCACGAGCCGCCCGCGCAGGACGTCACCCGCACCGTGCCCTGCTCCCGGCCCTTGGTCAGCATCACGTGCTGCGCGGTGCCCCAGGAACCCCACACCCCGGCGAACAGGATCACAGCGGCGACCAGACCCGCCGCCGCGACCCGGCCGAACCGCAACGCGGCGACGGACCCCTGACGGGCGGAGCCCCTACGGGCAGTGCTGGCTGTGGCAGGCATGGCCGGGATCATTGGCCATACCCGTACGGGCGGTCAACCTCGCTGTCCGCCGTAGAAGCACATGTCAGGAGTTGTACGGCCCGATGGCTCAGGAGTCGTACGGGCCAATGGCTCAGGAGTTGTACGCGCCCTGCGCCCGCTCCAGGCCCTCGGTCACCAGACACTCCACCGCGTCCGCCGCCCGGTCCACGAAGTAGTCCAGCTCCTTGCGCTCCGCCGACCCGAAATCCTTCAGCACGAAGTCCGCCACCTGCATCCGCCCCGGCGGCCGCCCGATCCCGAACCGGACCCGGTGATAGTCCGCGCCCATCGCCTTCGTCATCGACTTCAGACCGTTGTGCCCGTTGTCGCCACCGCCCAGCTTCAGCCGCAGCGTGCCGTAGTCGATGTCCAGCTCGTCATGGACCGCGACGATGTTCGCCACCGGCACCTTGTAGAAGTCCTTCAGCGCGTTCACCGGACCGCCGGACAGGTTCATGTACGACATCGGCTTGGCCAGGATCACCCGGCGGTTCGCCGGACCCGCCGGACCGATCCGCCCCTCCAGCACCTGCGCCTGCGCCTTGCCGGCCCGCTTGAACTTCCCGCCGATCCGTTCGGCGAGCAGGTCCACCACCATGAAACCGACGTTGTGCCGGTTCATGGCGTACTCCGGCCCGGGATTCCCGAGCCCGACGATCAGCCAGGGGGCACTGGCGGGGGTGGTCACGTCCATCTCTCCTCACGCAAGGCAACAGCCGCTGCTCCCCAAGGGAAGCAGCGGCTGGAACGAACAGCTACCGCTGTGGGCAGACTGCCGGAACTCAGGCCTCGGCGGCCTCTTCGCCCTCGGCGGCCTCACCCTCGGTCTCCTCGGCCTGCGCCTGGAGCACCTGGAGCACGACGGCGTCGGCGTCCACGGCCAGCGTCACACCGTTCGGCAGGGTGATGTCCTTGGCGTGCACCGAGGCACCGGCCGCCAGGCCCTCGACGGAGACCGTGACGGCCTCGGGGATGTGCGTGGCCTCGGCCTCGACCGGCAGCGCGGCCAGGACGTGCTCCAGCAGGTTGCCACCCGGGGCCAGCTCGCCCTCGGTGTGCACCGGGATCTCGACCGTGACCTTCTCGCCACGCTTGACCAGCAGCAGGTCGACGTGCTCCAGGAAGCCCTTCAGCGGGTCGCGCTGCACGGCCTTCGGGATCGCCAGCTCGTTGGTCTTGCCGTCGATGTCCAGGGAGATCAGGACGTTCGGCGTACGCAGCGCCAGCAGCAGGTCGTGGCCCGGGAGGGTCAGGTGCAGCGGGTCGGAGCCGTGACCGTAGAGAACGACCGGAACCTTGTTGTCACGGCGGATGCGACGGGCGGCACCCTTGCCGAACTCGGTACGGGTCTCGGCGGCGAGCTTCACCTCGGACATATGGATCACTCCTCGTAGGAAATCGGAACGGACGTGGTCACCCGGCCACGAACGGCCTGCTACGAAGAGCGCGTCGATAACGGACCGCCGTACCTTCCGCCGAAACGGAGTACGGCCTCCCTCGCCGAGCAACTGGAGCAGTCTACTCGGAGGGGGAGGCCGCATTCAAAAGGATCTCCGGCTACCTCGCGGAGCGGGGTCGGAGCCGGGTTCCACAGTGGGGTTGCAGAAACCTCACTGCTCGTCGAAGAGGCTGGTCACCGAACCATCCTCGAACACCTCACGCACCGCACTCGCGATCGTCGGAGCGATCGACAACACCGTGATCTTGTCCAGGTCACGACCCAGCTCCGCCGGCGTCGGCAGCGTGTTCGTGAACACGAACTCGCTCACCCGCGAGTTCTTCAGCCGGTCCGCCGCCGGACCCGACAGCACACCGTGCGTCGCCGTCACGATGACGTCCTCCGCACCATGCGCGAACAGCGCGTCCGCCGCCGCACAGATCGTGCCACCCGTGTCGATCATGTCGTCCACCAGCACACAGACACGACCCTTGACCTCACCCACGACCTCGTGGACCGTCACCTGGTTCGCCACGTCCTTGTCCCGGCGCTTGTGCACGATCGCCAGCGGCGCACCCAGCCGGTCGCACCAGCGGTCCGCCACCCGCACCCGGCCCGCGTCCGGAGACACCACCGTCAGCTTGTCCCGGTCCACCTTCCGGCCCACATAGTCGGCCAGCAGTGGCAGCGCGAACAGATGATCCACCGGACCGTCGAAGAAGCCCTGGATCTGATCCGTGTGCAGATCCACCGTCAGGATGCGGTCCGCACCCGCCGTCTTCATCAGATCCGCGATCAGCCGCGCCGAGATCGGCTCACGACCACGGTGCTTCTTGTCCTGCCGCGCATACCCGTAGAACGGCACGATCACCGTGATGGAGCGCGCCGACGCACGCTTCAGCGCGTCGATCATGATCAACTGCTCCATGATCCACTTGTTGATCGGAGCCGTGTGGCTCTGGATCAGGAAACAGTCCGCACCACGCGCCGACTCCTGATAGCGGACATAGATCTCGCCGTTCGCGAAGTCGAAGGCCTTCGTCGGGACAACCCCGACACCCAACTGCTGGGCGACCTCCTCGGCAAGCTCGGGGTGGGCGCGGCCGGAGAAGAACATCATCTTCTTCTCGCCGGTCGTCTTGATCCCGGTCACAGCACAGTCTCCTCAGAGGTTGTCTCAGCCAGCCGGCGCCGTCTACGACCTCCCGTCTGGGCAAGAGAGGCCGAAACCAGCTGGTAGGGGTGCGGGTGCACGTGTGCGGATGTGCACTTATCACGGTACGCCGTGTTTGGCGCACACGATTCCGGTCAGTCCTCGCTCACGCCCTCCCGGGACGCCGCCTCGGCCGCCTTCGCCGCCGCGCTCCCCGGCCGCTTACGAGCCACCCAGCCCTCGATATTCCGCTGCTGACCACGGGCCACGGCCAGCGAACCGGGCGGCACATCCTTCGTGATCACGGACCCGGCAGCGGTATAAGCACCGTCCCCGACCGTGACAGGAGCCACAAACATGTTGTCCGAACCAGTCCGGCAATGCGACCCCACCGTCGTGTGGTGCTTGTCCTGACCGTCGTAGTTCACAAACACACTCGCCGCGCCGATGTTCGTGTACTCACCGATCGTCGCGTCCCCCACATACGACAGATGAGGCACCTTCGTGCCCTCACCGATCGACGCGTTCTTCGTCTCCACGTACGTACCGATCTTGCCCTTGGCACCGAGCCGCGTCCCCGGACGCAGATACGCGTACGGCCCCACCGACGCCCCCGCACCCACCACGGCCCCCTCGGACACCGTGTTGTCCACCCGCGCCCCGGAACCCACCCGCGTGTCCCGCAGCCGGCAGTTCGGACCCACCTCCGCGCCCTCACCCAGATGCGTCGACCCGGTCAACTGCGTCCCCGGATGCACCACCGCATCCCGCTCGAACGTCACCGACACATCCACCCACGTCGTCGCCGGATCCACCACGGTCACCCCGTCCAGCATCGCCCGCTCCAACAACCGGTCGTTCAGAATCCGGCGGGCCTCCGCCAGCTGCACCCGGTTGTTGATCCCCGCGATCTCCCGGTGATCCGCGGCCGGCGAAGCACCCACCCGGTGCCCCGCCTCCCGCAGAATCCCGAGCACGTCCGTGAGGTACTCCTCACCCTGGCTGTTGTCCGTCCGCACCCGCTTCAGCGCATCCGCCAGCAACTGCCCGTCGAACGCGAACACCCCGCTGTTGATCTCCCGGATCGCCCGCTGCTCCGCGCTCGCGTCCTTGTGCTCCACGATCGCCGTGACGGCACCCGAGACCTCGTCCCGCACGATCCGGCCGTACCCGGTCGCGTCCGGCATCTCGGCGGTCAGCACGGTCACGGCGTTGCCGTCCGCACGGTGCGTCTCGGCGAGCCGCGCCAGCGTCGCGCCGGTGAGCAGCGGAGTGTCCCCGCACACCACCACGACCGTCCCGTCCACGGCCCCGCCCAGCTCCTCCAGGCCCATCCGTACGGCGTGCCCGGTGCCCTTCTGCTCCGCCTGCACGGCGGTACGGACCTCGGGGTCGATCTCGGCGAGGTGCGCGGCGACCTGCTCACGGGCGTGCCCCACCACGACGACCAGCTGCTCCGGGGTCAACTCCCGGGCGGCGGCCAGCACATGGCCGACCAGCGAACGGCCGCAGATCTGGTGCAGGACCTTGGGTGTGGCCGACTTCATACGGGTGCCCTCACCCGCTGCGAGAACGACGACGGCTGCCGGGCGAATGGCGCTCACGGGGTTGCCCTTCGGCTCTGAATGGGTGTGGGTGACAGCCGCAGGATACCGGGGCGCTTGGTGGGGGACATGAGAGCGGGCCCTGCCGGGGGGTGGTGCCGGTCAGGACCCGAACTTCGGTTGTGTGTGTTGTGGGCTCCCGGAGAAGGATTCGAACCCTCATTCAACGGACCAAAACCGTTTGTCCTGCCCTTAGACGATCCGGGATAATTGGCGCGCTATGTCCGATTCGATTGATCGGCTTCGCGCACGGCCTCCACTATGCCGTACCAGGAGCCTTCGATGCGACGGTACAAGTCGGCACCTTGCAGGACTTTGATCACCAGGCACCCCCGATAGGCGTCGCCGGTGTTCTTGCGCACCGTCTTGGGGTTGTGCTTCTTGAGGGTTGTCTTGTTGAAGGCGGAGGCGTCGGCCCCGACGAGGTCCGCCCAGTACCGCTCGGCGCCCGAGACGTCCGCATTCTCGTGGATCATCACCGTGTACCGCAGCCGCTCCGCCTCCACGCCGAGCAGGCGCAGCCAGGTGAGGAAGATCATGATCATGCCGGGGTCGCTGTTGACGAAGGCGACGTTCTCACGGCGGTCGTAGGGCTTGTCCTTGCCGCCCTCCGCCCAGTACAGGCCCACGCCGAGCAGGAACAGCTCCCGGGGTGAGAGGTCGCCGATCGCCTGCTTGGCTTCTTCCTTGACGCGCCTGCGCTCCTCCTCCCGGATGCGCAGCCTCTCCTCCCAGCCCTTCCTGGCGATGGCCGCCGATTCCTCCGGGGTGCGTTTACGCTCCGGCCTCGGCAGATCCCGTACCCACAGCGAGACCGAGCTTCGGGAGCAGCCCAGTTCCGCTTCGATCCGGTCGTACGTCCAGCCCTGGAGTCGCAGTTCCCGGGCGCGCTCGCGGAGGTCGTCCTTGGCCCTGGGGCGTTTGGTCCACTCCGGTGGGGGCTCGCCCTTGACCAGTTGGTTGAGGATGTCGTTGTTGTAGATCTTCAGCTCGTCCCGGATCTGCCGGAGGCTGTGGCCGGCCCGGCGCAGGGCGATCGCCTGGTTCCGGAGGCCTTCGAGGTCTGCGTACTTGCCGCTTGTCATACGCATACCGTCCGGACGGAATGTGATGTTCCGGGGTCGAACAGGAAAGGTTCGCCTGTTCGAGGGATTTGGGGCTGTTTCGAGCCCACCCGGTTACGGAGTGTGGTGAGCTGGGGCCGGGGAAAGTCACCGGAAAAGGGGGTGGCACTCGCCCGTAGGCTGGAGCTATGACCACGACGGGGGAAGACCATGCCAGGGCTCTGACCGGCCCCTGGTGGTGGGCGAGGTGGCGCAGCGCACTGCTCGACGGGAGCCTGGCGCTGGTGTCCGCCGTGGAGTGCGGTGCGGAGGGGGTTCCGTTCGCCCGGGACGCGGGGATTCCCGTGTGGCTGGGCGTGCTGTTCGGGTTGGTGGCGGGTTCGGTGCTGCTGGTGCGGCGGAGGTGGCCGGTCGCTGTCGTGCTGGTGGCGATCGCGATCACGCCGGCCGAGATGGGCTTCCTGCTGGGCATTGTCGGTCTGTACACGCTGGCCGCGTGTGAGCTGCCGCGGCGGATCATCGGGGCGTTGGCCGGGATGTCTCTGGTGGGCACGGCCGTGGTGACGTTCGTGCGGGTGCGGCAGGACATGGCGCGGGGCGATCTCACGCTGGGTGACTGGTTCGTGTCCTTCGCGGCGGTGGCGACGGCGTTGGGGCTGACGGCGCCGCCGGTGTTGCTGGGGCTGTATGTGGGGGCGCGGCGGCGGTTGATGGAGAGCCTGCGGGAGCGGGCGGATTCGCTGGAGCGGGAGCTTCAGTTGCTCGCGGAGCGGGCGGAGGAGCGGGCGGAGTGGGCGCGTAACGAGGAGCGGACGCGGATCGCGCGGGAGATGCATGACGTGGTCGCGCATCGGGTGAGCCTGATGGTGGTGCATGCGGCGGCGTTGCAGGCGGTGGCGCGGAAGGATCCGGAGAAGGCGGTGAAGAACGCGGCGCTGGTGGGGGACATGGGGCGGCAGGCGTTGACCGAGTTGCGGGAGATGCTCGGGGTGCTGCGGGCGGGGGAGGACGTGGTCCCGCGTGCTGCGGCGAGGGTGCCGTTGGCGGCGGTGGGTGAGGCGGCTGCGGCGGCGGCGACGCGGGCGGCCGGGGACGGGGAGGTTTCTCCGGGTTCGGGGGACGGGCCGTGTCTGTCGGAGCTGGCGGAGTTGGTGGGGCAGTCGGCGGCTGCGGGGATGGTGGTGGATCTGTCGGTGGAGGGGGAGGTGCGGTCGTATGCGGCGGAGGTGGAGCAGACGGCGTACCGGGTGGTGCAGGAGGCGTTGACGAACGTGCACAAGCATGCGGCGGGGGCGCGGACGCGGGTGCGGTTGGCGCATCGGGTGTCGGAGATCGCGATGCAGGTGGAGAACGGTCCGCCGCCGGAGCCGGGGTCCGCGTCGGCGGCGCGGTTGCCCTCGGGTGGGAATGGTCTGGTGGGGATGCGTGAGCGGGTGGTGGCGCTGGGTGGGGTGTTTGTGTCGGGGCCGACGGATGCGGGTGGGTTCCGGGTGTCGGCGGTGATTCCGGCGGGGTGAGGGGGTCGGTCAGCCGGCGGTGAGGCGTATGGGGCGGATGCCGGTGATGAGGGTGGTCAGGGCGTGGTCGATGTCGGGGCCGGCGTACCAGTCGCCGGTGTGGTCGAGGGCGTAGACGCGGCCTTCGCTGTCGATGGCGAGGGCGGCGGCGGTGTCGGTCTCCTGGCCGAGGGGGCAGAGCTGGGTGCCGAGGGCGCGGCCGAGGTCGCCGAGGGTGCGGGCGAGGTGGAGGCCGTGCAGGGGGTCGAGGTGGAGGGTGGCGGGGGCGACGTGGCGGCCGGGGCCGGTGGGGGTGATGTGGAGGCCGCCGAATTCGGCCCATGCCTCGACGGCGGCGGGGAAGACGGTGTGCCGGTGTCCGGCGGGTGAGGTGTGGGCGCGCAGGGTGTCGGCCCAGATCTCGGCTTGTTTTATGTCCCAGCGTCCGGGTTGCCAGCCGGCGGCGCGCAGGGCGGCGTCGACGGGTACGGGGAAGCGGGAGGGGGGTCCCCCTTGCCCGAGCGGGGTCGAGGGCGTGGGGGAGGTGCGGTCGGGGTGCATCTGCCCTTCGTTCGTCGTGCTGGCGGGGTGGTGCCGGGTGGGTGGGCGGGGGGCGGGGTTGCCGGCTGCCGTGTTCGCTGTCCTGGTTGCTGTCCGGGGCGGGGTGTTCGCCGGGTCAGCCGTCGGTTGCCGTGGGGTCGACGATGCGGACGCCGAAGTGGGCGCTGAGGGCGGTGCAGGCGCGGCAGGGGGTGGCGAAGCTGCCGTGGAGGGGGTCGCCGTCCTCGCGTATGCGGCGGGCGGTGAGTTTGGCGTGCTTGAGGGTTTTGCGGGCTTCGCTGTTGGTCATGGGTCTGCGGGCGGCGCGTTTGCTGCGGGCGGCGTCGGCGGCGGCGATGTGCCGGGAGATGAGGATGGTTTCGGCGCAGCGGCCGGTGAAGCGGTCGCGTTGGGTGCTGGTGAGGGTGTCGAGGAAGTCCTGGACGAGGGGGTGGAGGGCGGGGGGTTCCTCGCCGCGGGCGGCGGTGCCGGTGAGGGTGGTGCCGCGGACGGAGAGGGCGGCGGCGATGGTGGGCAGGATGCCGTCGCGGCGCTGACGGAGGGCGGGAGCGGGGCGTGTGTCGGTGCCGCTCCAGTCGATGCGAGGGTCGCCGGCCCGCACGTCGGTACCTCCGGTCTGCGCAGTTTTCATGATCGTACTCATGATTGCTTTTCCTCCCCGGGCGTCCCCGAAGGACACAGGGTGCCAAATGCCGTGGCTCGTGTGGAAGCTGGGGCGGCGCGACACGCCAGGGTACGGACGGTCCGTCATGGTGGGGTGACGGCTGGTCACGGTGGGGGCGGGTGGGGTGTGGTGTGCGGGATGCGGCGGTGGCGGCGGGGTTGTGACGGGCCGGTGACCGGGATTCGGGGAGCGCATAGGCTGTCGCCATCCGCGATCGACACCGCCGTTCAGGCCAGAGAGAACGCCGCAGGGGGCAACCGCCATGACGACAGGTCGGCTCGGGCAGGAAGCCGCGCCGCCGAACGCGGCCTATGCCGGGCAGGTCGTGCACTTTCCGGATCCGGTCCGTGCGGCACGTCACCCGAGAGGGGTACGGGTCGATGAGCGGGGTTACCCGGATTTCTCGCCGTACGCGCGCGTGGCGGTGGAGATCGCCGAGCCGCCGGAGGGGTTCGGTGTCGACGAGTTGCGGCTGACGGACTTCGTGACGGCGAACGCGGCGCTGGCGGCGGCGGAGCACGAGTTGTGGGACACGGTGCCGGATGTGGCGACGCCGCACGGCTGGACGTGGCATCACGTGGCGGGGACGCGGCGGCTGGAGCTGGTTCCGGTCGAGGTGAAGGCGTTGCTGCGGCATCATGCCGGGCTGGCGACCACGCGGGTGGACCACGACAAGCGGGGGACGCGGCCGTTGCAGGAGACGCGGCCGGCGCACTTCGGGCTGCCGAAGCTGGGTGTGGCGGTGACCGAGGCGCAGGTGCAGGGGGTCGAGGAGGATCTGGGCTACCGGCTGCCGGGCGCGTACCGGTCGTTCCTGAAGGCCGCGGGCGGTTGTGCGCCGGTCGGTACGGCGCTGGACCCGGAGCTGGGTCTGCTGGTGGACCAGCCGTTCTTCACGGTGCGGGACGAGGCCGCGGTCAACGATCTGGTGTATGTGAACAAGTGCCTGCGTGACCATCTGACGAAGGACTACCTGTGTGTGTCGTTCGTGCAGGGCGGGCTGCTCGCGGTGAAGGTGAAGGGCGAGCGGGTGGGTTCGGTGTGGTTCTGCGCGTACGACGATGTGCGCGACGCCGATCCGTCGTGGTCGCCGGCGGAGCGGGTGGAGCGCCTGTTGCTGCCGTGCGGTGAGGACTTCGATGCCTTTCTGTCCCGGCTGGCGGGCAGTCCGCCGGAGTTGGAGACGGTGGCGAGCCTGATGGTGGACGGCGGTTTCGCCCGTGTCGTGCCGGTGTCGTCCGGTTCGGCTTCGTCCGGCCCGGTGGGGGAGTGAGACGCAGACGATGGTGACGTACGCGCAGGCGCAGGAGCGCGCCGAGGAGTGGATCAACGGCGACGTGCCCGCGTACCAGCACCGTGAGGTGCGGGTGCGGGAGTTCGAGCTGGGGTTCGTGGTGTGGGGCGAGGACCGTGCGGAGGGCCCGCGTTCGGACGCGGGCGGGCAGCGGCTCGTCATCGCGCGGGACAGCGGGGAGGCGACGCTGTGGCCCGCGCTGCCGGTGGGTGAGGTGATCCGCCGGTACGAGGAGGAGTACGGCCGTGCGGAGGACGCGCGGGACGCGGTGCCGGCGCCTGCTCCGGCGCGGGTGGATCTGAATCAGACGTCGTTCCTGCTGTCTCCTCCGGAGTGGTTGCAGGAGGCCGCGGACAAGCTGGGGATCGGTAGCAGGCCCGCCGCCGCGGGGTCCGCCGGTGCCGGCGCGGAGGCGGAAGCGGCGGGCGGCTCCGGTGCCGGCGGGCTTGCGGAGACGCAGGCCGGGGTGCCGATGGGTGCGCAGGGTGTCCAGGGAGCCCAAGGGGCCGAGGAGGCGCAGGGGGTGGCGGATGCGCCGGGCGCGGCTGCCGTGCCCGGGGCGCCCGCGGCTTCCGGTGCTCCGGGGGCGCCGGCTCCGGCGGATGTGCCCGTGGGGGCCACCCCGTGGGCCGGTACGGACACGAACGCGGACTCCGGCGAGGAGGACCGTTCGGTGCCGTTGCCCGCGACGGTGTTCGCGCCGCCGTTGACCGATCTGGATGTGGACGAGGTCGCGCCGCAGCGGCCGGTGGCCCCGCCGGAGGCGAAGACGGCGCTGATGTCGGGGGGCAGCCAGTTGCCGCCGACGGCGGTCGCGCCGGCGCTCGACACGTCGAACCTGCCGGGCGCGCCGGGCATCCCGCCGGGCAGCACGCCGCCGCCCGTGCCGGGTGCGTCCGCGTACGGCTATCCGCAGGGGCCGGCGGTTCCCGGTACCCCGCCGCCGGGCGTGCCGGGATACCCGGGGGCGCCCGGTACTCCGCCCGCGCCCCCTGCCGGTCCTGGTGCGCCGGGTGTGGCGGCGGGGAGTACGCCGCCGCCCGTGCCGGGTGCGTCCGCGTACGGCTATCCGCAGGGGCCCGGTGCTGACCTGAGCGGGGCTCAGGCTCCGGCGGGCCAGGGTGAGCAGGCGCGGCCGCTGCCGCCGAACGCCGGGGACATCGCGGACGCGGCGACGAGCAAGGCGGCGCCGCCGCCGAAGAAGGGGCGCGGTGGCCTGAACACGCCGCCTCCTCCGCCGGGCGCACCTGGTGCGCCGGGCGCGCGCCCGGGGAACCCGCCGGTACCGCCCGCGCCGGGTGCTCCTGGTGCGCCCGCGGGCGGGTATGTGGCGACCCAGCTGGTGTCGGCGCTCGGTCCCGAGGGGCCGGGGATGCCAGGTGCGCCGGGCGCCCCGGGTGTGCCGCAGCCGCCTGGTGTGCCGCATGCGCCGGGTGCCCCCAACCCGCCCGCGCCGCCCGGTGTTCCGGGCGGCACGCCTCCGGGCGGGGCGCATTACGCGGCCACGATGCTGGCCGATCCCAGTCAGATGGGAGGCGCGCCGCAGCCGCCGGGCGCTCCGGGCATGCCGGGCGCTCCGGGTGTGCCGCATCCGCCGGGCGTGCCCGCGGCTCCGGGCGCCCCGGGTATGCCGCCGGTCCCCGGCGCGCCGCAGCCGCCGGGCGCCCCCGGGGCTCCTGGTGCGCCCGGTGGGGGGCGTAACGCCGTGCACCACGCGGAGACCATGCTGGCCGGGCCCCCGGTGGCCGGTCCCGGCGTACCTCCGCCGCCGTCCGCTCCCGGCATGCCTCCGGGCGCCCCTCAGCCGATGCAGCCGATGCAGCCCATGCCGGCGGGCGGGCCGGTGCCGGGGCAGCCTCCGGCGTACGGGTATCCGCAGGCGGGGCAGCCGATGGTCGGCCCCGGTTACCAGGCGGTGCTGCGCTACCGGGCGCAGGACGGTTCGGAGCAGCAGCTGATCCGGCGTTCGGCGCCGGGTACGCCGCATCCGGAGTGGCAGATCTTCCATGAGCTGCGGGCCATGAACGTGCCGCCGGACCAGGTGCTGGAGCTGCACACGGAGTTGGAGTCGTGTGAGCTGCCGGGTGCCTACTGCGCGCGGATGATCCGGGAGCAGTGGCCGCAGGCGCGGATCACGAGCATCGCGCCGTACGGCACGGATCATGCGAGCCGGCAGCAGGGCATGCAGCAGTTGCTGGCGCACCAGGGTGAGCTGCACCAGGTCGCGGACGGTCCCGCGCGGCCCGCGCCGGTGCGTGCGCCGTTGCCGCCGGTGCAGGCGGCGCCGCCGGTTCCGCCGGAGGCCATCGCGCAGGAGCTGGCGGCGGCGTTCGGGCCGGGGGTCTTC
Organism: Streptomyces sp. NPDC127190; assembly: GCF_042672505.1. Lineage (NCBI taxonomy): Bacteria > Bacillati > Actinomycetota > Actinomycetes > Kitasatosporales > Streptomycetaceae > Streptomyces > Streptomyces sp. NPDC127190. Next base: position 115,421 of record NZ_JBHXVE010000016.1, on the reverse strand, counting down.
CGGTTCGAGCAGCAGGCGGTGTCGCGGCAGGGTGTGCCGCCGGTCGTGGCGCACACGCTGGTGGTGGCCGGACTGCCGGTGGACATGGGCCCGTTCTTCTGGGCGCAGGCGCAGCCGGGCCGTCCGGTGCCGACGCTGGCGGAGCTGGCGGCCGAGCGCGGGGTGCAGCCGGCGCCGGACGCGGGGTCGTACCTCGTGATGGGGACCGACTTCGGCAGGGCGCTGTGTGTGCAGTACGGCACGGCGAACATCGTGGCGGTGCCGGTGGAGGCGGGGCCGGGCGGTGCTCCGGTGCCGCCGCAGTTCGTGAACACGGGGCTGCCGGAGTTCGCGCGCTGTCTGGCGCTGCTGGGCCGGATGTGGCGGCTGCGGTTCGGGCTGAACCAGGAGCAGGCGGGCCGTTGGACCGTCGATTTCCAGGCGCAGTTGGCCGCTCTGGACCCGGCGGCGCTGGGTTCGCCGGAGAGCTGGTGGTCGGTGCTGCTGGAACAGATGTGGGACGGCCTGTTGTAGCGACTGCCCTAGGGCCGTGACGTGACTGCGGAGTGTCGCGTTATGAACGCCTATGTCCGATCCATCAAGATATGCGCGAAATCATCCTGTCGTGTATGTCCGGTGGAGAGGGGTTCCCAGGGTGAGCAGCGCATCGATGCCGCCGCACGGCTTCGTGACGGTCCGGGGGCGCGGCTACCGCCCCGCTCAGGTCGACGCCTGTCTCCAGGCGCTGTCGCAGGACCGGGACGCCGCGTGGGAACGCGCCGCGCGGCTCACCGTGCTCGCCAAGGACATGGAGGCGGAGGTGCGGCGGCTGCGCGAGGCGGTCGCCCAGCTCGCGCCGCAGGACTACGAGACGCTGGGGGAGCGCGCCCGGCGCGTGTTCCAGCTCGTGCTGGAGGAAGCGGCCGATCTCCGGGAGCGCACCCGGCGCGAGGCCCAGCAGCAGGTGGTGGAGGCCGATGAGCGGGCCGAGGGCGTACGCCGGGAGGCGCATGAAGAGGCGGAGGCGCTTCGCGCGCTGGCCGACGAACGCGCCCGGCAGCGCCTCCAGGCGGCGCGCGCCGAGGCCGACGAGATCCGCATCGGCGCCCGGCGCGCGGTGAAGCAGGAGCGCGCGGCGGCGCTCGCGGCCTTGCGTGAGGCGCGGGAGCGCTCCGCCGCCCTGCTCGCCGAGCAGTCCCGGGAGCACGCCGAGCGGTGGGCCGCCGTCGAGCGCGAGGAGGCCGAGCAGGCGGCAGCCCTGGACGCCCGGCACGCCCAGCGGGTGAGCCGGGCCGAGACCGCTCTGTCGGAGGCCAAGCGGGCCCTCGGCGAGGCAGAGGAGTCCGCGCGCCGCCGCCAGGAGGAGGCGGACGCGCGGGCCGCCGAGATCATCGCCGACGCGCGCCTGCGCGAGGAGCGCATCGCCCGCGAGACGGAGCGGGTGCTGCGCGAGCACGGCGAGGCCTGGGACGACGTCAGCGCGCACATGGACCACGTCCGCAGCAGCCTGATCTCGCTGACCGCCAGGGCCGCCCTGGAGTAGCCGAGGCACGGAGCGCCCCGGCCCTCACCGGCGTCGTACCGCCCCTGCCAGGATCCAGCCCTCCACCGCCTCGTACTGGCGCCGTTGCTGCTCCGCCTTCGCGCGGCCCGAGGCCACCGTGCCCAGCCAGCCGAAGAGGAAGCCGGCCGGGATGGAGACGATCCCGGTGGTCGTGAACGGGAACCAGTTGAAGTCCGCGTGCGGGAACGCGGAGACCGGTGAACCGGACACGAGGTTGGTGCCCGGCATCAGCAGCAGCACGGTCAGCGTGCCCCCGATCAGCGTGCTCAGCAGTCCGCCGCGGGTGTAGCGGCGCCAGAAGAGGCCGTACACCAGGGCGGGTGCGAGGGCCGAGGCGCCGAGGCAGAAGGAGAGTGTGACCAGCGGCTGGAGGCTGTGGTGCTGGACCATGGTGGCCAGCAGGATCGTCGGGGCGCCGACGGCGAGGGCCGAGGCGCGGGCCAGGGCCATCTCGCGCCGGGCCGGCATCTCCCGTGCCCCGGTGGCGAAGACGTCGTGCGCGAGGGAGTTGGCGCAGGCGAGGATCATCCCGGCCACCGAGGCGAGCAGGGTCAGGAAGATCGCGGTGGTGACCAGGGTGAACAGGAAGGTCTCCGCCGCCGACACGTCCGTGCCGAACACCGCGCGCGTGCCGAGCAGATAGGCGGTGTTGCCCTGCGGGTCGGCCGCGGCGATCCCCGCGCGGCCCACCAGTGCCGTGGCGCCGAACCCGACCACCGTCATGACCAGCACGAACAGTGCGACGATCGAGACCGCCCAGGACATCGAGCGGCGCACCTGGCGGGCGCTGGAGGCGGTGTACATGCGCATGGTGATGTGCGGCAGACAGGCGCCGCCCAGCACCACGGTCAACTGCGAGGCGATCATGTCCAGGCGGGAGCGTGCGCCGGTGCCGAACTGGAGCCCGGAGCGCAGGAACGCGGGCCCGGCACCGCTCCTTCGGGCCGCCGCGGTGAACAGGGCGCCCGGGTCCCAGTCGAAGCGGTGCAGCACCAGCAGGGCGATCACGGCGCCGGAGCCGACCAGCAGCACGATCTTCAGGATCTGGATGAGCGCGGTGCCCTTCATGCCGCCGATCGCGGCGTAGCCGATCATCAGGACGCCGAGGCCCACGACGCATCCGGTCTTCAGCGACTCGTTGGAGAAGCCCAGGATGAACGCCATCAGCTGCCCGGTCCCGGCGAGCTGGACCAGCATCAGCGGCAGCAGGGCGGCGATGGTCACCGCGCAGGCCGTGATGCGCACACCGCGCCCCGGCAGCCGGCGGGCCAGCGCGTCGCCCATGGTGAACCGCCCGGCGTTGCGCAGCGGTTCGGCCAGCAGGAACATCAGCAGCATGAGCGACAGCGCCGTACTGAGGGCGAGGACGACGCCGTCGTAGCCGCACAGGGCGATCACGCCGCCGGTGCCGAGGACGGTGGCGGCGGAGATGTAGTCGCCGGCGATGGCGAGGCCGTTGCGCAGCGGCGAGAGGGAGCCGTAACCGGTGTAGAACTCGTCGAGGTCGTCGCGGTCGGGGCCGGTCATCACGCACAGCAGCAGGGTCACCGTGGCGACGGTGGTGAAGGCGATCAGGGACATGGTCTGCGCCGAGCCGCTGAAACCGGTGAAGGCGGGGACGGCGAGGGAGCCGGTTGCCGTGGTCATCGCATCGCTCCTCGTCGCGCGTCCAGTTCGGCCTCCTTGCGGATGCGGTCCGCGAGCGGATCGACGTGCACGCGCGCGGTGTGCTCGTACCGGGCGATCGCGAGCCAGGTGACGGGGAGTTGGACGAGGGCGAGCAGCAGCCCGGCCGGGATGCCGTCGGCGACCGTGTCGGTCATCAGGCCGGGGGCGTACGCGGACAGGACGAGGAAGAGGGTGAAGTAGCCGAGTGCGGTGAGGGTGGCGGCGCGGCGCTGCCAGCGGTAGGCGCCGCGCAGCACCCGCAGGTCGCTGTGGTGCCCGACCGGCGCCCGGTGCGGCGGGGCGGTTCTGCGGGACGGTTCGGGGGCCAGAGGCTGCCAGGGGTAGGTGTACGACGCGTTCCCGGGGTCGGCCGGGTACGGGGGAGTCGGCGAGTACGGCGAGTTGGGCGTGTGCGGGGGGTCCTGGGACATCCCGGGCTCCTTGCGTGGCTCGGGTCCGTGGCGGCGGACCGCAGGGAGTTGGGGGGAGCGGAGCCACGCACGTTACTCGCGAGTTCGGCCCGGTGGGGCGTTTTCACCGAACTGGCCGGTCGGTATGCGCTTACTGTGCGACCACCGCTCCCACCTCGGATGTTGCCCTGGGACATACGGGGCGCAGACGGCGCCGGTTCACTCGTCGAGCACCGGGAACCTGCGCGGTGCCACCAGCAGCAGGACCAGGAAGGCCAGCGCCGCCGCGCAGCCGGCGCCGAGGTACACCGAGTGCACCGCCGCGGCGATCGCCCGCCGGGTGGTCTCCGGCGCCGTACCGGAGTCCAGCGCGCGCGTGACGGAGTCCAGGTCGCCCGCGCCGCCCAGCCGGGCGGCCAGCACCGCGTTGGCGACGGCGCCGAACACCGACGCGCCCACGGTCTGCCCGGTCTGCCGGCAGAACAGCACGGAGGCGGTCGTGGTGCCCCGCTCCGACCAGCCGACCGTGGACTGCACCCCGACGATCAGCGGCAGCTGGAACAGCCCCAGCGCCCCGCCGAGCAGCAGCATCAGCAGCGCCGGCTGCCACCACGAGCCGGGGTAGGGCAGGAAGGGGAAGGCGAACAGCAGCAGCGCGGCCAGGCCGATGCCGAGCAGTGCGGTGTCCCGGAAGCCGATGCGCCGGTAGACGTGCTGGCTGAAGGCGGCCGACACCGGCCAGCTCAGCGTCCACACCGACAGCACGAACCCCGCGGCCACCGGCGCGAGTCCGAGCACCGACTGCGCGTAGGTCGGCAGGAACACGCTCGGCGCCACCATCAGCAGGCCGAGGGCGCCGAGCGCCAGGTTGACGGCCGCGATCGTACGGCGCCGCCACACCCACCCCGGGATGATCGGCTGGGCCGCCTGCCGTTCCACCAGGACGACCACCCCGGCCAGCGCCAGCCCCGCGGCGAACAGGGCGAGGGACGGCGCCGACAGCCACGGCCAGGCGACCCCGCCCTGCACCAGCGCGGTCAGCAGCACCCCGCCGCAGGCGAACACCGCGAGCGCCCCGGCCCAGTCCACGCGCGCGCGGGCGACGGCTTCCCGCTGCGGCTCGTGCAGATGGCGCACGACCAGCCACAGCGCGGCGGCACCGAACGGCAGGTTGACCAGGAAGATCCAGCGCCAGTCGGCATAGGCGGCGAGCACCCCGCCGAGCCCCGGACCGGCCACCGCCGACACCGCCCACACGGTGGACAGCTTCGACTGGATCTTCGGGCGCTCCGCCAGCGGGTACAGATCGGCGGCCAGCGTCTGCACCGTGCCCTGCAAGGCCCCGCCGCCCAGCCCCTGCACGATCCGGAACGCGATCAGCGCCGCCATGTTCCAGGCCGCCGCGCACAGCAGCGAGCCCAGCAGGAACACGGACGCGCCCACCACCAGCACCGGCTTGCGGCCGAAGGTGTCGGACAGCTTGCCGTAGACCGGGAGGGTGACGGTGACGGCGAGCAGATAGCCGGAGAACAGCCAGGAGAAGACCGAGAACCCGCCGAGGTCGCCGACGATCTGCGGTACGGCCGTGGAGACGATCGTGGCATCGAGCGCCGCCAGTGCCATCGCCAGCATCAGCGCCGCCACGACCGCGCCCCGCCGCCTGCTGTGCTGCCGCTCCGCGGCGCCGTCGCGTATCGCGGGTGTCGTGCTCCCCACCGGATTCCCTCCCCTTGGGCCCGCCCTGCCCCCGGACCGTGTCCCTTGCATCTATCTCTGCCCGGACAGCTTCCCACTTGACCCGCACGCGGCGGGAGGGTGGAGCCTGGGCGGGCCGAGGGGCGGAGCGATCCCGGACATCTCTCCACCCGGCGGTGGAGAGACCCCTAGGGGACCCTCCCTCCTACGACTCGGGGAGGGTTCGTCCCGGCGGAGGAGGAGACGGCACCGGGTCGCTCCTTAATCTGGCTTTACGCCGCTGGGGGGTGGCCGGCCGGAGCCTCGACGGGGGCCGGCCGCGGGCGCCATGAGCGGCCGAACGAACCGGCGGGGGTGGGGTTTTCCCCCGCACAAGAGGGGGCCGCGCACCAGCGCGCCGCACCCCTCGGCGCACCGAGACTCATCGTCGTACCGCTTCACGACACCGCTCGTCGACCGACATAGGAGACATACCGTGACATCGGCTGTGACCATTCCCAGGCACGGGGGTACTGGAGGGCGTACGGCCGTTGCCGCGCGGGCGCGGCAGGTCGTGAAGGCGTACGGGTCCGGTGAGACCCGCGTCGTCGCCCTGGACCAGGTGGACGTGGACATCGCCCGGGGGCAGTTCACCGCGATCATGGGCCCCTCGGGGTCCGGCAAGTCGACCCTGATGCACTGCCTGGCCGGGCTCGACACCGTGACCAGCGGTCAGATCTACCTGGACGAGACCGAGATCACCGGTCTGAAGGACAAGAAGCTCACCCAGCTGCGCCGGGACCGGATCGGGTTCATCTTCCAGGCGTTCAACCTGCTGCCGACGCTGAACGCGCTGGAGAACATCACGCTGCCCATGGACATAGCGGGCCGCAAGCCGGACCGCGCGTGGCTGGACCGGGTGGTGGAGACCGTGGGGCTCGCCGGGCGGCTCAAGCACCGGCCGACCCAGCTCTCCGGCGGCCAGCAGCAGCGCGTCGCCGTGGCCCGCGCGCTCGCCGCCCGCCCCGAGATCATCTTCGGCGACGAGCCGACCGGAAACCTCGACTCGCGCGCGGGAGCGGAGGTTCTGGGCTTCCTGCGCCGCTCGGTGGACGAACTCGGCCAGACCATCGTGATGGTCACCCACGACCCCGTCGCCGCCTCCTACGCGGACCGGGTGCTGTACCTCGCCGACGGCCGGATCGTGGACGAGATGCACCAGCCGACGGCCGATCAGGTCCTGGACCGCATGAAGGACTTCGACGCCCGGGGGCGTACGTCATGACTGTCCTGAAGACCTCGATGCGCAACTTCCTCGCGCACAAGGGCCGCATGGCGCTGTCGGCGGTCGCGGTGCTGCTGTCGGTGGCGTTCGTCTGCGGCACCCTGGTGTTCACCGACACCATGAACACCACCTTCGACAAGCTGTTCCAGGCGACCGCCTCGGACGTCACGGTGAGCGCCAAGGGCGCCTCCGACACCGGCCAGACCACCTCCTCCACCGGCAAGCCGCCGGTGCTGCCGGCGGCCGTGCTCGGCCGGGTCCGCAAGGCCGAGGGCGTGCGGTCCGCCGAGGGCACCGTGTTCTCCACCGCGGTGACCGTGACCGACGCCCACCTGGACAAGCTGTCGCCCAGCGGCGGCGGCCCCACCATCGTCGGCAGCTGGAACGGCAACGACGCCCGCACCATGAAGATCACCTCCGGTACGGCGCCCAAGGGCCCGGGCCAGGTGATGGTGGACCAGGACACCGCCACCAAGCACCATCTGAAGCTCGGTGACGACATCGGCATGATCTCGGTCGTCGGCACGCACCACGCGCGCGTGTCCGGCATCGCCACCTTCCAGGTGACCAACCCGGGCGCGGCCATCTTCTACCTGGACACCCGGACCGCCCAGCAGACGCTGGTCGGCCGGACCGGGGTGTACACCGACGTCAACGTCACCGCCGCGCGGGGCGTGAGCGACGCGGCTCTGAAGCAGAACGTCCTCGCCGTCCTCGGCCACGGCTACAAGGTGCGGACCGCCAAGGAGGTCGCCGACGCCAACCAGAAGCAGGTCGAGAGCTTCCTGAAGGTCATGAAGTACGCGATGCTCGGCTTCGCCGGGATCGCCTTCCTGGTCGGCATCTTCCTGATCATCAACACCTTCTCGATGCTGGTCGCTCAGCGCACCCGGGAGATCGGCCTGATGCGGGCCATCGGCTCCTCCCGCCGCCAGGTCAACCGGTCGGTGCTGGTCGAGGCCCTGCTGCTCGGGGTGATCGGCTCCGTGCTCGGGGTCGGGGCCGGCATCGGGATCGCCGTCGGCCTGATGAAGCTCATGGGCCGGATGGGCATGCACCTGTCCACCGACGATCTGACCGTCGCCTGGACCACCCCGGCCGTCGGCCTCGCCCTGGGCGTCGTCGTCACCGTCCTGGCCGCCTATCTGCCGGCCCGGCGCGCCGGAAAGATCTCCCCGATGGCCGCCCTGCGCGACGCCGGCACCCCGGCCGACGGCAAGGCGGGCCTGGTCCGGGCCGTGCTCGGGCTGGCCCTCACCGGCGCCGGCGCCTGGAGCCTGTACGCCGCCGCCACCGCCGAGAAGGCCAAGGCCGGCTCGGGCTGGCTGGGCCTGGGCGTGCTGCTCACCCTGGTCGGGTTCGTCGTCGTCGGCCCGCTGCTCGCCGGCGGCCTGGTCCGGGTGCTCGGCGCCCTGCTGCTGCGGATCTTCGGCCCCGTCGGCCGGATGGCCGAGCGCAACGCGCTGCGCAACCCGCGCCGCACCGGCGCGACCGGCGCCGCCCTGATGATCGGCCTCGCCCTGGTGGCCTGTCTGTCGGTGGTCGGCTCCTCCATGGTGGCCTCGGCCACCGACCAGCTCGACAAGACCGTCGGGACGGACTTCATCATCGCGGGCGACCAGCCGTACAAGATGGTCGACCAGCAGGCGGTGCGGAAGATCAAGGCCACGCCCGGCCTGGCCCGGGTCACCGAGTACAAGCTCCTGGACGCCTCCCTGACCACTCCGGACGGCCAGGTCTCGGCCAAGGAGACCGTCAAGGCGGCCGACCCGAGCTACGCCCAGGACCTGCGCACCAAGACCGTCGCCGGCACCCTCGCCGACGCCTACCGGCCCGACTCCATGTCCGTCGTCGAGGGCTTCGCCAAGAAGCACGGCATCACGCTCGGCTCCAGGGTCGCGGTCGACTTCGCCGACGGTACGACGGCGAGGCTGACGGTCCGCGCGATCACCAGCGACGACGTCGTGATCGACAAGGGTGCCATGTACACGTCCATCGCCACGGCCGCCAAGCACGTGCCCGCCGACCGGATGCCGCTGGACCAGATGGTGTTCGCCACCGCCAAGGACGGGCAGGAAGCGGCCGCCTACAAGGCGCTGAAGTCGACCCTGCGCTCGGACCCCTCGCTGGTCGTCCGCGACCAGACCGACTACAAGAAGGCGTTGCAGGACCAGATCGGCCAGCTGCTGAACATGATCTACGGCCTGCTGGCGCTGGCCATCATCGTCGCGGTGCTCGGCGTGGTGAACACCCTGGCGCTGTCGGTGGTCGAGCGGACCCGGGAGATCGGCCTGATGCGGGCCATCGGCCTCTCCCGCCGCCAGCTGCGCCGCATGATCCGCCTGGAGTCCGTGGTGATCGCCCTGTTCGGTGCGCTGCTCGGCCTCGGCCTGGGCATGGGCTGGGGCGCGACCGCCCAGAAGCTCCTCGCGCTGGAGGGCCTGCACATCCTGGAGATCCCCTGGCCGACCATCACGGCCGTGTTCGTCGGCTCGGCCTTCGTGGGGCTGTTCGCCGCGCTGGTCCCGGCGTTCCGGGCGGGCCGGATGAACGTCCTGAACGCGATCGCGACCGACTAGCGGGGAGATCACGCCATACGGCTTCGCACGGGCCTGTGGACAACCGGTGAGCACCACACCGCCGGTTGTCCACAGGCCCGACGGCGATCTCGGCAGCGTCGTAGGCTGGGGTGCGTCGCCCATCCCCCGGACGGAAAGCCCCCATGAGCCTGCACGGTCTGCTCGACGCCGTCGTCAAGGACCCCGCCCTCGCGGAAGCGATCAAGGCGGCCGCGGACGGCAACCGCATGCACGTCGACCTCGTCGGACCCCCCGCGGCCCGCCCCTTCGCGATCGCCGCCCTGGCCCGCGAGGCCGGCCGCCCGGTCCTGGCGGTCACCGCGACCGGCCGCGAGGCCGAGGACCTGGCCGCCGCGCTGCGCTCCCTGCTGCCGTCCGAGGGCGTCGTCGAGTACCCCGCCTGGGAGACGCTCCCGCACGAGCGGCTCAGCCCGCGCAGCGACACCGTGGGCCGCCGCCTCGCCGTCCTGCGCCGCCTCGCCCACCCCAGCCCCGACGACCCCGAGACCGGCCCCGTCTCGGTGGTCGTGGCACCGGTGCGCTCCGTGCTCCAGCCGCAGGTCAAGGGCCTCGGCGACCTGGAGCCGGTGGCCCTGCGCACGGGCCAGACCGCCGAGCTGGGCGATGTGGTCGAAGCCCTCGCGGCCGCCGCCTACGCACGCGTGGAGCTGGTCGAGAAGCGCGGTGAGTTCGCCGTGCGCGGCGGCATCCTGGACGTGTTCCCGCCCACCGAGGAACACCCCCTGCGCATCGAGTTCTGGGGCGACGACGTCGAGGAGATCCGCTACTTCAAGGTCGCCGACCAGCGCTCCCTCGAAGTCGCCGAGCACGGCCTGTGGGCGCCGCCCTGCCGTGAACTGCTGCTCACCGACGACGTCCGGGCACGCGCCCGCGCGCTCGCCGAGGAACACCCGGAGCTGGGCGAACTGCTCGGCAAGATCGCCGAGGGCATCGCGGTGGAGGGCATGGAGTCCCTCGCACCGGTCCTGGTGGACGACATGGAACTGCTGGTCGACGTGTTGCCCAAGGGCGCCATGGCCGTCGTCTGCGACCCGGAGCGGGTCCGCACCCGCGCATCCGACCTCGTCGCCACCAGCCAGGAGTTCCTCCAGGCGTCCTGGGCGGCCACCGCGGGCGGCGGCGAGGCCCCCATCGACGTCGGCGCGGCCTCCCTGTGGTCCATCGCCGACATCCGCGACCGCGCGCGCGAGCTGGACATGATGTGGTGGTCCGTCTCGCCGTTCGCCGCCGACGCGGCGGGCGACCCGGACACCCTCAAGCTGGGCATGCACGCACCCGAGGCCTACCGCGGCGACACCGCGCGGGCGCTCGCCGACACCAAGGGCTGGCTCGCCGACGGCTGGCGCGCGGTCTTCGTCACCGAGGGCCACGGCCCGGCCGCCCGCACCGTGGAGGTGCTCGGCGGCGAGGGCATCCCCGCCCGGCTCGACGCCGACCTCGGCGAACCGGGCCCCTCGGTGGTGCACGTCTCCTGCGGCTCGATCGAGTACGGCTTCGTGGACCCGGCGCTCAGACTCGCCGTGCTCACCGAGACCGACCTGTCCGGCCAGCGCACCGCCGGCCGTGACGGCGCCCGGATGCCGGCCCGCCGCCGCAAGACCATCGACCCGCTCACCCTGGAACCGGGCGACCACATCGTCCACGAACAGCACGGCGTGGGCCGCTACATCGAGATGGTGCAGCGCACCGTGCAGGGCGCCACCCGCGAGTACCTGGTCGTGGAGTACGCGCCCGCCAAGCGCGGCCAGCCCGGCGACCGGCTGTACATCCCGACCGACCAGCTGGAGCAGATCACCAAGTACGTCGGCGGCGAGGCCCCGACCCTGCACCGGCTGGGCGGCGCGGACTGGACGAAGACCAAGGCCCGCGCGAAGAAGGCGGTCAAGGAGATCGCCGCCGACCTGATCAAGCTGTACAGCGCGCGGATGGCCGCCCCCGGCCATGCCTTCGGCACGGACACGCCCTGGCAGCGCGAGCTGGAGGACGCCTTCCCGTACGCGGAGACCCCCGACCAGCTCACCACCATCGCCGAGGTCAAGGAGGACATGGAGAAGTCGGTCCCGATGGACCGCCTGATCTGCGGCGACGTGGGCTACGGCAAGACCGAGATCGCGGTGCGGGCCGCCTTCAAGGCCGTACAGGACGGCAAGCAGGTCGCCGTCCTGGTGCCGACGACCCTGCTGGTGCAGCAGCACTTCGGCACCTTCTCCGAGCGGTACGGGCAGTTCCCGGTGACCGTGAAGGCGCTGTCCCGGTTCCAGACCGACACCGAGGCGAAGGCCGTCCTGGAGGGCCTGAAGGAGGGCACGGTGGACGTCGTCATCGGCACCCACCGGCTGTTCTCCTCCGAGACCAAGTTCAAGGACCTCGGGCTGGTCATCGTGGACGAGGAGCAGCGCTTCGGCGTCGAGCACAAGGAGCAGCTGAAGAAGCTACGCGCCAACGTCGACGTGCTCACCATGTCCGCGACCCCGATCCCGCGCACCCTGGAGATGGCGGTCACCGGCATCCGCGAGATGTCCACGATCACCACGCCGCCGGAGGAGCGGCACCCGGTGCTCACCTTCGTCGGGCCGTACGAGGAGCGGCAGATCGGCGCCGCCATCCGCCGCGAACTGCTGCGCGAGGGCCAGGTCTTCTACATCCACAACCGGGTCGAGTCCATCGACCGCGCGGCGGCCCGGCTGCGCGAGATCGTCCCCGAGGCGCGGATCGCGACGGCCCACGGCCAGATGTCGGAGGCGGCGCTGGAGCAGGTGGTCGTCGACTTCTGGGAGAAGAGGTTCGACGTCCTCGTCTCGACCACGATCGTCGAGTCCGGCATCGACATCTCCAACGCCAACACGCTGATCGTGGAGCGCGGCGACACCTTCGGCCTGTCCCAGCTGCACCAGCTGCGCGGCCGCGTCGGCCGGGGCCGGGAGCGCGGTTACGCCTACTTCCTCTACCCGCCGGAGAAGCCGCTCACGGAGACCGCGCACGAGCGCCTGGCGACCATCGCCCAGCACACCGAGATGGGCGCGGGCATGTACGTCGCCATGAAGGACCTGGAGATCCGCGGCGCCGGCAACCTCCTCGGCGGCGAGCAGTCCGGCCATATCGCGGGCGTCGGCTTCGACCTGTACGTCCGGATGGTCGGCGAGGCGGTCGCCGACTACCGGCGCCAGCTGGAGACCGGGGAGATCGAGGAGGAAGCACCCCTCGAGGTCAAGATCGAGCTGCCCGTCGACGCACACGTCCCGCACGACTACGCGCCCGGCGAGCGGCTCCGCCTCCAGGCGTACCGGTCCATCGCCTCCGCCAACTCCGAGGAGGACGTCAAGGCCGTCCGCGAGGAACTCACCGACCGCTACGGCAAGCTGCCCGAGCCGGTGGAGAACCTGCTGCTGGTGGCCGGGCTGCGGATGCTCGCGCGCGCGTGCGGCGTCGGCGAGATCGTGCTCCAGGGCACCAACATCCGCTTCGCCCCGGTGGAGCTGCGCGAGTCGCAGGAGCTGCGGCTCAAGCGGCTCTATCCGGGCACGGTCATCAAGCCCACCGCGCACCAGGTGCTGGTGCCCCGCCCGAAGACCGCGAAGGTCGGCGGCAAGCCGCTGGTCGGCCGCGAACTGCTGGCGTGGGTCGGGGAGTTCCTCGCCTCGGTCCTGGGCTCCTGAGCGAGGGGCGGGGGCGCGGGTGCGGATCGGCGAGCTGGCCAAGGCCACCGGTGCGACCCCGCGCGCCCTGCGCCACTACGAGCAGCAGGGCCTGATCACCGCCACGCGCGCGTGCAACGGCTACCGCGAGTACGACACCGGTACGGCCGTCCGCGTCCGCAACATCCGCCGACTGCTGGAGGCGGGCCTCACCCTGGACGACGTACGGGTCTTCCTGCCCTGCCTGGACGGCGACGTCACCGCCGGCCCGCCCTCCGCCAAGGGGCTGCGGATCGCCCGCGACCGGCTCGCGGTACTGGACGCGCGCATAGCGGCACAGACGGCGGTCCGGGACCGGCTGGCGACGGCACTGCGGGAGTCGGGCGCGGGGGTGCCGTGACCGGGCGGGCGGTCGGGATGCCGTGACCGGGCGGGCGGTCGGGATGCCGTGACCGGACCGGCGGTCGGGATGCCATGAGGGGTCAGGCAACTACCGCGCCGCCGTCCACCGGCAGGACGACACCCGTCACGAACGACGCCTCGGGCGAGGCCAGCCGGGTGATGGCCCAGGCGACCTCCTCGGGGCGGCCGATCCGGCCGAGCGGGGTGTGCGCCAGCTGCCAGGCGCGCACCGCGGCCAGCCGCTCGGGGCCGTACCCCGCGTGCTCGTTGATGGGTGTCCCGATCGCGCCGGGGGCCACCGCCACCACCCGGATCCCGTGCGGCGCCAGTTCCACCGCCCAGCTGCGGGTCAGCGTCTCCAGGGCCGCCTTGCCCGCCGCGTACAGGGAGTTGCCGGGCCAGGCGCGCTGCCCGACGGAGGTCGTCACGTTCACCACGACACCCCGGCTCTCCTCCAGCGCGGGGAGCGCCGCGCGGGTGAGCAGGACGGGGGCGAGCAGGTTGGTGTCCAGCAGCGGACGTACGGACGCGCGCGTGTATCCGCGCAGCGAGTCACCGGTGACGACGCCGGCGTTGTTGACGAGGACGTCGATCCGGCCGTACCGCTCCAGCGTGGCGCGTACGACGGTCTCGGGGCCGTCCTCGGCGGTCAGGTCGGCGGGCAGGGGGCTGATCCCGGGATGACCGTCGGCGGTCTCGGCGAGTGGTGCCGGGCGTCGGCCGACGGCGACGACCCGGGCGCCCTCGGCGGCGAACGCGCGAGCGGTGGCGCGGCCGATGCCGGTTCCGGCGCCGGTGACGAGGACGGTACGGGGACCCGGGGCGGATGCGGTCTCGTTCATGTGACGCATCCTCGGACCCTGACGCTGGTGTCAGGGTCAAGCACCGGCGCTGGCAGCGAGGGACGAGCGGGCGCGCGGGCGGGCCGGCCTCGCTCTCCCCGCACGGCACCAAGTGCGCCATCGCGCGCCTGACTTGCACCATAATCATCCCTTTGCGCCCCATCTCCCGGAGGCGACAGGCCGGTTACCGTGGTGGGCGGAACGATCCGCCTGCACCGGGGGCGGACCCGGGCAGGCAAGGGGAGCGCACCGTGACGCGTCTGAGGGCCGGGGCGGTCACCGCCGTAGCCATGCTGGTCGCCGTGGCCGGCTGTACGTCGGGGCAGGACAAGGGGGCGCCCGGGCCGGGCCGGGGCGGGGGCGGCGGTGCCGCGCTGGCGGCGGCCGACGCGCTGCCCGTCAAGGCTCGCGCAGCCAAGACCGGTTACTCCCGGGCCCGGTTCGGCACGGCCTGGGCGGACACCGACGCCAACTCCTGCGACACCCGCGACGACATACTCAAACGCGACCTGAAGAACGTGCGGTTCAGCGGCGGCACCTGCAAGGTCACCTACGGGCTGCTGGACTCCGACCCCTACTCCGGCAAGGACATCACCTACCGGCGCGGCCGCAGCCAGGTCGACATCGACCATGTCGTCGCCCTGTCCGACGCCTGGCAGACGGGCGCCCGGTACTGGGACCCCGGCAAGCGCATCGCCCTGGCCAACGACCCGCTCAACCTCATAGCCGTCGACGCGAGCGCCAACCGCGGCAAGGGAGACGGCGACGCCGCCGACTGGCTCCCGCCCAACCCGGCCTACCGCTGCACCTATGTCGCCGCCCAGGTGGCCGTCAAGAAGAAGTACGGCCTGTGGGTGACCGCCCAGGAGAAGGCCGCCATGAAGAAGGTCCTCGCCGCCTGCCCGGACCAGAAACTGCCCACCGGCGGTAACCCCACCAAGGCCCCCGACCGCTTCCGGGCCCGCTGAACCCGCCGGAATTCACTGGCCGGGCCCCGCTCGCGCTGCCTACCGTGGCCGCCATGCACATCAAGGTGAGCAGCATCGCCGAGCGGCCCGACCGGCTGGCGGCGGTCCAGCGGATGGCCGACACCTGGCCCGAGTTCGTGACCAACGACCCCGTCGGCACGGCCCACTACGGCCGCATCCCCGTTGAACTGCCGGAATACGTGCTGTTCGCCGAGGACGAGCACGGCGACATCGTCGCCCACGCCTACAGCGTCCCCTTCGCCCTCGGCGTCGACGGCCGGCACACCCTGCCCGAGCGCGGCTGGGACCAGATCCTGCTCTGGGCCTTCGCCGATCTGCGCCGCGGCACCCGCCCGGACACGGTGAGCGCGATCTCGGTCACCGTCGCCCCGCACGCCCAGGGCCGGGGCCTGTCCGCCGTCCTGCTGTCGGCGATGCGCGAGGGCGCCCGCGACCGCGGCTTCCGCGAGGTCGTCGCGCCCGTCCGGCCCAGCGCCAAGCACCGGGAACCGCACACCCCGATCGCCGAGTACGCGCACCGCACCCGCCCGGACGGCCTGCCCGAGGACCCGTGGCTGCGTGTGCACGCGCGCGCGGGCGCCGTCATCGACTCCGTCGCCCCGGCGTCCATGACCGTCGGCGGCTCGCTCGCCGAGTGGCGCCGCTGGACCGGGCTGCCCTTCGACACCCCCGGAGACGTCGAGGTGCCGGGCGCGCTGGTCCCGGTCCGCTGCGAACCGGAGCGCGGTTACGCCGTCTACGTCGAGCCCAACGTGTGGATGCGGCACCCCCTGCGCTGACAGGGTGCCGCATCCATGGGGTCAGGCGGCTGCCTGGCCGCCCCGGGTCACGCGGACTTGGCGCCCTCGATCTTCTTGAGGGAGGCCAGGATCTCGGTGGCCAGCTTCTTCGCCGAGGCGGCCCCGTTGTCGCTGCCCGCCGTGGACAGCACGGTGACCACGGTCTTGCCGGAGCGGGCCGCGATCAGCGTGGTGCCGTTCTGCCAGGCGGCGCTCTTCTCGGTGAGGGTGTAGGCCTCGTCACCGAGGCCGGCCGTGGCCTTGCTGGTCACGTTGACCTTGGCGTGGGCGTCGGTGTCCGTGAAGGTGGCGCACTGGGTGGCGACCGACTGCACCGCCTTCATCACCGACTGGGCCGTGGTGCCGTCGAAGGCGTCGATCTCCTGCGCCAGGGTCTCGGTCTTGGCCTTGTTCGAGTAGTCGTTCTGGGCGAAGGAGCGGCCGCCCTGGAAGCCGGTCACCTGGATCCAGGACGTGCCCTCCAGCCGGGTGCAGTCCGGCTTGCCGGACTTCTGGGCGGCCTGGTCCTGGAGCTGGCCGCCGCTGTCGACGGCACCGTCGGACGCCATGGTGAAACCGGCGGGGAACGAGGACGCGGGCGCCAGGGCCTTCTTCAGCTGGGTGCCGGTGAGCGGGGCGGCAGCGGCAGCCTTCGCCTTGCCCTGGCCGGCGCTCGCACCGGTGCCGGAGGACGAGCCGCCGGAGCAGGCGGAGAGAGCGAACGGCATCGCGGCGACGGCGAGCAGCGTGACGGCACGGGACGGGAGACGCATCGGGGTGTCCTTCGAGCGGTTCGGTGGTACGGGGGAGTGCGTACGGCATGCCGTACGGGCGCGGGGGGTGGGGGAAGGGGTGCCGGGCCGGGGCCCGGGGCCACAGGAGCATGACACAGGGCTGCGCTGCCCCTGCGAACCCCCTCCCAGAGCGGCGGCCGCCCCACTCGGGTGACCGCTCGTTCGCTGGGTCAATAAGATCAGAGCCTGTGAACCGAGTCAACACGGTTCACAGGGTTGGGTGTGTACACGGCGTGAATGCTTCGATCTTGCGTACGTCGGTATGCTCGGCGCACACATGGGACGAGGGGAGTGTGGCCGGTGCAGGACAGCGCGACAGAGGTGACCGCGGCCGGTATCGCGCGGCTCGCCGGAGTGGGCCGGGCCGCCGTCAGCAATTGGCGCCGCCGCCACGCCGACTTCCCCAAGCCCGTCGGCGGCACCGAGACCAGCCCTTCCTTCGCGCTCGCCGAGGTCGAGTCCTGGCTGCGCAGGCAGGGCAAGCTCGCCGAGGTCCCGCTGCGGGAACGCGTCTGGCAGCAGCTCGCCGGCCATCCGGAGGGTCCGGTGACGGCGCTGGTGCACGCCGGGTGCGCGCTGCTGCTGATCCATGAACGCCCCACCGTCTGGCTCGACGCGAGCGCCGGCTCCGACGAGCGTCTCGCGGCGATGCTGCCCGGCGCGCTGGAGCAGGTGCTGGCGCCGCGCTTCGGGGGTGCTGTGAACACCGCATCGGGGAAAGCTGCTGTGAACGCCCCACGCGATATGCAGGGTGTGAACGCCGTCTCGGCCCCTTCGGCTGTGAACCTCCTATCAGCCCCGCCGACTGTGAACGCCCCGGCGACTGTTCACACCGCCCCCGCCGCCCCCGCCGCCCACGCCACCCCCGCCCTTCGCGTCCCCACCGGCCCCCAGCTCCTCCCCTCCGTCCCCCTCCTCCGGGGCGCCGCCGAGCTGGCCGCGGAGACGGGGGCGCGGCAGGCCTTCGAGTTCCTGCTGGGCCGACACCTGGACGCCAACCCGCGGCAGTACACGCTGACCCCGGCCGAGCTGGCCCGGCTCATGGCGGACCTGGCCGGTCCCGCCCGTACCGTGCTGGACCCGGCCTGCGGCACCGGCGCCCTGCTGCGCGCCGTGGACGTCCGCCCCGACCAGGAGCTGTACGCCCAGGACAGCGCAGCCGACCTGGCCGCGCTCACCGCGCTGCGGCTCGCGCTGCACTCCCGGGCCGCCGTGCGCGGGGCCGCCGGTGACACGCTGCGCGCCGACGCCTACCCGGAGCTGCGCGCGGACGCCGTGCTGTGCCATCCGCCGTTCAACGAGCGCAACTGGGGCCACGACGAACTCGCCTACGACCCCCGCTGGGAGTACGGCTTCCCGGCCCGCACCGAGTCCGAGCTGGCCTGGGTGCAGCACGCGCTGGCCCGGCTCGCCGACGGCGGCAGCGCCGTACTGCTGATGCCGCCGGCCGCCGCGTCCCGCCGTTCCGGGCGCCGGATCCGGGCGGACCTGCTGCGCCGGGGCGCGCTCAGGGCCGTCGTCGCGCTGCCGGTCGGGGCGGCACCGCCGTACAACATCCCGCTGCACCTGTGGGTGCTGCGCCGGCCCGACCGGATGCCGGCGGCGCCCGAGGTGCTGCTCGTGGACTCGGGGAGGTTCGCCGGGGAGGGGCGCGGCGGCCCGGACTGGGAGGCGGTGCGCGAGGCCGTGCTGGACGCGTGGCGGACCTTCGCGCGCGCGGGGCGGCTGGAGGAGCGTCCGGGGCTGGCCCGTTCCGTGCCGGTCATCGAACTCCTCGACGACGACGTGGACCTCGCCCCCGCCCGGCATCTGCCGCCGGTGGTGGCGGACGGCGCGGAGCAGCTCGCGGCGGTGCGCGAGCGCCTCGGCGAGACCCTGCGCCTGACCACCGACCTCACCCCGCCGCCGGCCGATCCGGCGCCGCCCGCGCGGTGGCCGCTCACCACCATCGGCGAACTCGCGCGCGGGGGCGCACTGGTGATGCGCACCGGCGGAAACGGCGGCCACGCGCGCGTGCCGGTGCTCACCGACCATGACGTGCTCGCGGGATCGGCGCCCTCGGGAACGCTGCCCGAGAGCGACGAGGAGGCCGTGCTGACCGAGCCCGGCGACGTCGTCGTACCGGTGCTGGGCGGCGGCTCGGTGGCGCGGGTGATCGACGAGGCGACGGGGGGCGCCGCCCTGGGGCGCAACCTCGTGCTGCTGCGCCCGGACCGCACGGCGCTCGATCCGTGGTTCCTGGCCGGGTTCCTGCGCGGTACCGCGAACAACCGCCAGGCCAGCAGCTATGCGTCCACCGCGACCCGGCTGGACGTGCGCCGGCTCCAGCTGCCCCGGCTCCCGCTGGACGAACAACGGCGCTACGGGGCGCGGTTCCGCGCGCTCGACGAGTTCGAGCGGGCGCTGCGGCACGCGAGCCGGCTCGGGGAGCAGCTGGTGCGCGGGATGTACGACGGGCTCACCGACGGCACGGTCGCGCCCGACTGAGCCCTGACCGGCCGTTCCGCCGTGGGAGCCCCGGACGGAGCCCCGGACAGAGCCCCGGACAACGGTTCGGTACAACGCGGACCGGTTGTCCGTGTCGGGCCATATGCTCGAAGCGACAATCGCACGACCGGCGTTGCCCGCCCGCGCGGCCCGCGCCGGCGGAACCGCACGCCCGCTGAAGGCAACAGGAGCAGCCATGCAAGGCCACGGCCTCGGACAGCCGGTGAAACAGCCGCCGCACACCGCGTGGCTGGTCATCCTGCGTGTGCTGTTCGTCGGGCTCGGCATCCTCAGCATCGGCTTCCTGTCCTGGGCGATGCTGCTGCGGCTGGCGATCGTCACGCGCCGGGTGCTGGACTGGTGTCTGTTCGGGGGCGTCCTGGTCACCGACATCGTCAGCACGGCGCTGATAGGCAGCGAACCCGGCGACGAGATCACCACCGCCCGGGGCAACGCGGGCATGATCCTCCTGCTGGGCACCCTGGTGGGCACGATCGCGTACTACCTGGCCGCGGAGATCCGCCACTACGGGCTGTGGCAGGAGGCGTACGCGGCACAGCGGCCGGCGCAGGCGTACGGCTACCCGGGCCCGACGGTCCCGACGGTCCCGTACCTCGCGCCGGGCGTTCCCGCTGCTCCGGCTCCGCCGGTCACGCCGCCCGTGCCGGTGGGACCCGCAGCACCCGTGGGCCCGGTGGCCCCCGTGCCCGGGCCGCCGCAGCGCCCGGCCCCCGCGCGGATCGACCAGGTGCGGGCCGAGCTGGACGAGCTGAGCGACTATCTGCGCAAGCACGACAGCCGCCCCGAGGGCCACCCCGAGGGCGGACGGTGAGCGTGGCGACCGGACGTGTCGTCGCCGGCCGGTACGAGCTGTCCACGCTCATCGGGCAGGGCGGCATGGGCCAGGTGTGGACGGCGTACGACCAGCGGCTGGACCGGCGCGTGGCGGTGAAGCTGCTGCGCCCGGACAAGGTGGCGGGCCAGGAGGCGGACGAGCTGCGCCGCCGGTTCGTGCGCGAGTGCCGGGTCACCGCGCAGGTCGACCATCCGGGCCTGGTCACGGTGCACGACGCGGGCAGCGAGGGCGAGGAGCTGTTCCTCGTCATGCAGTACGTCGACGGCGCCGACCTGTCCGACCATCTCGCCGAGCACGACCCGTACCCGTGGCAGTGGACGGTCGCGGTGGCCGCGCAACTGTGCGCCGTGCTGAGCGCCGTGCACGCCGTGCCGATCGTCCACCGGGACCTCAAGCCGCGCAATGTGATGGTGAAGCAGGACGGCACGGTCACCGTCCTGGACCTCGGCGTGGCCTCGGTCATGGACACCGACACCACCCGGCTGACCCACACCGGCTCGCCGATCGGCTCGCCCGCCTACATGGCGCCCGAGCAGGCGATGGGCGGCGCGGTCGGCCCGTACACCGACCTGTACGCGCTCGGTGTGCTGATGCACGAACTGCTCAGCGGTGACGTGCCGTTCGTGGGCTCCACGGCGCTGGGCGTGCTGCACCGGCACCTGTACGAGCCCCCGCTGCCGGTACGCCGGATCCGCCCCGAGGTCCCCGAGGCGCTCGAGACCCTGGTGCTGCGCCTGCTCGCCAAGGACCCGCAGCACCGGCCGGCGTCCGCGCAGGAGGTGTACGAGGACCTGGAGCGGCTGCTGCCCGCGCGCGGGACCCCCACCGGGGCGCCGCTGGACCCCACCCGCCCCTTCCTGCGCCCGCACGCCCCCTGGCCGGACCGTGCGCGGACCCCCGCGCCGCAGCCCGCCCCGGTGGCCCCGGCGCCCGCGGCGGCCGGCAAGCCCGATGTCGCCGCCGCCGTGGACGAGGTCAAGCGGCTGCTGGGGGAGGGGCGCATCACCCAGGCCGTGGACATCCTGGGCGCGATCCTGCCCGCCGCCGCCGAACAGCACGGCGAGCACTCCCCGGTCGTCCGCACGCTGCGCAAGCAGTACGCCGCGACGCTCATGGACGACGGCCAGTACCGGCGCGCGCTGCCCGAACTGCGCCGGCTCGCCGACGAACGCGCCGCCGAGGCCGGCCAGGCCGACCCGCAGTCGCTGCGCTTCCGCTACGAGGCCGCGCAGTGCCTGGAGCAGCTGGGCGAGCCGGCGGCGGCGCTCGCCGAGTACCGCGCGCTGCTGCCGTACTACGAGAACCAGTACGTCTCCGGTGATCCGCAGCTCGCCCACGAGGTCCGGCGCCGCATCGGCCATCTGCTGCTCGCCCTCGGCGACCGGCCCTCGGCGCACGAGACGCTCGCGCGCCTGCTGATGGACGTGGAGCGCCTCCAGGGCCCCGCCCACCCGCTGGCCGCGGACATCCGCCGCACCCTCCAGTGGCTCGGACAGGTGCGCGGCTAGTTCCGGCCTCCGCGGGCGGTGCGGCTGGTTCCAGCCTTCTCGGGCGATTCGGTGCCCGAAGTCGTGGTGAATCGTTGGTCGAATGGGTTGGCCGGAGCAGTGCCGCTGCCTACCATCGATCACCGCAAGACTTTGTGCACCGTCGCACAATCTCCCCTTGGAGGTTTCCTTGCACCGCCGCCGTCGCACCGCGCTCGTCCTCACCGCCGCGATCGCCGCCGCGGCGCCCCTCCTGACCGCCTGCGGAAACGATGCGCATCCGGGCGCGGCCGCCGTCGTCGGAGGACAGCGGATCACCGTCGCCCAGCTGGAGAGCCGCGTCAACGAGGTCCGCCGGGCACAGCGGGCCGCGGTGCCGGACGAGAGCCAGTACCAGCAGGTTCTCGCCTCCACCAGCAGCCTCACCCGGGACACCCTGCACAACATGGTGCTCGACCGGGTGCTGCACCGGGCCGCGCAGGACGAGGGCGTCACGGTCACCCCCAAGGAGCTCCAGCAGCTGCGCACCGGCCTGGAGCAGCAGGCGGGCGGCGCCAAGGGGCTGGAGACGGCCTGGCTCCAGAAGTACGGCATCGCGCCGGCCCGTCTCGACGACAATCTGCGGCTCCGGCTGGAGGCGCAGAAGCTCGGCGCCAAGCTCGGCACCGACGCCTCCCAGCCCGCCTTCTGGAAGGCCCTGGCCAAGGCGTCCGCGGAACTCCACGTCGACCTCAACCCGCGCTACGGCGCCTGGGACGTGCAGAAGAGCAGCCGGGTGGACGCGAAGACGCCCTGGGTGCGGGAGGTCACCGAGGTGTCGGGCGGACAGCCGCTCACGGCGTAGGACGCGGCCGAGGAGCCGCGGAGGAGCCGCGGAGGACCACCAGCCGGTCATACGATCACAGGATCCCTTCGCCCTGTGGATAACCGGATCCGCTCGGGTTCCGCGGTGGGTTACGTTCGGATCGTGAACGAATCCATCCGCGAAGCCACCGGCACCGGCCCCGCCGCCGACCCCGCGGGGTCCGCCGGCCCCGGTCGCGTCGTCCTGCTCACCACCAGCCACCGGGTCGCCCCCGGCCTGCTGTCCTGGCCCGCCTGGCAGGCCCTGCACGCCGCCGACGCCGTGCTCTGCGCGGACGGCGCGCATCCGCAGCTGCCCTATCTGCGGGAGGCGGGGATAGCGGTGGCCGAGGCCGCCCCCACCGCACAGGAGCTGGTCGACGCCTGTGCGGGTGGGCGGACGGTGGTGGTCGTGGCGACCGGCGAGGGCGAGCCCGCGCTCACCGACGGCCTGGCCCGGCTGGCCGGCTCCGGCCGTGTCGCCATGCCGGAGCTGGAGCTGCTGCCCGCCTCCTACGACCTGCCGGGCGCGCGCGTGCTCGACCTCGTCCAGGTGATGGACCAGATCCGGGCCGAGTGCCCGTGGTCCTCCCGGCAGACCCACGAGGGCCTGGCCAAGCACGGCATCGAGGAGATGTACGAGCTGGTCGAGGCGATCGAGGCCGGGGACCGGGTGGAGCTGCGCGAGGAGCTGGGCGACGTGCTGCTCCAGGTGGTCTTCCACTCCCGGATCGCCGAGGAGCACCCGGACGCGCCGTTCTCCATCGACGACGTGGCCGGCGGCATCGTCGCCAAGCTGATCCACCGCCACCCGCATGTCTTCGGCGACGAGAAGGCCGAGACCCCGGAGGACGTCAAGGCGCACTGGCTGCGCACCAAGGCCGAGGAGAAGCAGCGCGACTCGGTCACCGAGGGCGTCCCGCTCGGCCAGCCCGGCCTGGCCCTCGCCGCCAAGCTCGCCTCCCGCGCCCGCACGGCCGGCCTGGACGTCCCGCTGCCCACGGGCGAGGGCGTCGGCTATGAACTCCTCGCCCTGGCCGCCCACGCCGAGGCGAACGGCACCGACCCGGAGGCGGCCCTGCGCGCGGCGGCCCGCGTCTACCGCGACGCGATACGGGCGGCGGAGGGACTGCCGGAGGAGAAGGCGTAACAGGCACGAGAAGGTGCAACAAGGGGAGAAGGCGTACCAGGGGAGAAGGCGTACCAGGGGAGAAGGCGTACCAGGGGAGAAGGCGTACCAGGGGAGAAGGCGTACCAGGGGAGAAGGCGTAACAAGGGGGAGGCGCGAGGGGAAGGGGGCGCAGCCGGATACCGTCGAGAGGTGACCGAGCTGCCCCACCCCCCGACCACCCCCGACGCCACCCCCGGCACCCCCGGACCCGTCCCCCCTCCCGCCCCTCCCGCCCTCTTCAGCTGGGAGTTCGCCGCCGACCCCTACCCCGCCTACGCGTGGCTGCGGGAGCACGCGCCGGTGCGGTGGACCCGGTTGCCCAGCGGGGTCGAGGCCTGGCTGGTCACCCGGTACGCCGATGCCAAGCAGGCCCTCGCCGACCAGCGGCTCAGCAAGAACCCGGCGCACCACGACGAGCCCGCGCACGCCAAGGGGAAGACCGGTATCCCCGGGGAGCGCAAGGCCGAGCTGATGACGCACCTGCTGAACATCGACCCGCCGGACCACACGCGGCTGCGCCGGCTGGTGAGCAAGGCGTTCACGCCCCGCCGGGTCGCCGAGTTCGCGCCCCGGGTGCAGGAGCTGACCGACCGCCTCATCGACGGGTTCGCGGCCCGGGGCTCGGCCGACCTCATCCACGAGTTCGCCTTCCCGCTGCCCATCTACGCCATCTGTGACCTGCTCGGTGTCCCGCGCGAGGACCAGGACGACTTCCGGGACTGGGCGGGGATGATGATCCGGCACGGCGGCGGACCCCGGGGCGGGGTCGCGCGGTCCGTCAAGAAGATGCGCGGCTACCTCGCCGAGCTGATCCACAAGAAGCGCGCGGCGCTGCCCGCGGAGCCGGTGCCCGGCGAGGACCTCATCTCCGGTCTCATCCGCGCCTCCGACCACGGCGAGCACCTCACCGAGAACGAGGCCGCGGCGATGGCGTTCATCCTGCTGTTCGCCGGTTTCGAGACGACCGTCAACCTCATCGGCAACGGCACCTACGCGCTGCTCACCCACCCCGGCCAGCGGACCCGGCTCCAGGCGTCCCTGGCCCGCGGCGAGCGGGACCTGCTGGAGACCGGTGTCGAGGAGCTGCTGCGCTTCGACGGCCCGGTGGAGCTGGCCACCTGGCGGTTCGCGACCGAGCCGCTGACCATCGGCGGCCAGGACATCGCCCCCGGCGACCCGGTGCTCGTGGTGCTCGCCGCCGCCGACCGGGACCCGGAGCGGTTCGCCGACCCGGACGTGCTGGACCTCGGCCGACGGGACAACCAGCACCTCGGCTACGGCCACGGCATCCACTACTGCCTGGGCGCCCCGCTCGCCCGGCTGGAGGGCCAGAGCGCGCTCGCCACGCTGTTCACCCGCCTGCCCGACCTGCGGCTCGGGGCCGATCCGGCCGAGCTGCGCTGGCGCGGCGGGCTCATCATGCGGGGCCTGCGCACCCTGCCGGTGGAGTTCACGCCGCGCGCCTGAACACCGGCCGACCCGATACCCCGCGGGGCGAGGTGACACACCATCAGCTCTGTGATCTTCACGTGATCTGCGCGGCATGAACTTGTGACAAGTGATCGTTGCCGATACGTTCACCCATCAGCGTGGCGCCCCGCACCAACCGCCACGCCGCTCCTGTTGTCGCACGAAAGGCTTCCGCATGCTCTCCGGGAACGGTCGTCACCGTCGCCCCCGTCAGGCTCCGGCCCTCCTCGTCGCGGCCGGAGTGACCGGCTCCGCCATCGCGATCCCGCTCCTCGGCGCCGCGAGCGCCAACGCGGCCGACGGAACCACCTGGGACAAGGTCGCCGAGTGCGAGAGCGGCGGCTCCTGGAGCGCGAACACCGGCAACGGGTACTACGGCGGTCTCCAGATATCCCAGGACGACTGGGCCAAATACGGCGGCACGCGCTACGCCGGCAGCCCCGACCAGGCGAGCCGTTCGCAGCAGATCGCGGTCGCCGAGAAGATCCTCGCCGACAAGGGCACCACGCCCTGGGCCACCTGCGCCCTGCTGTCCGGGCTGACCGCGAACTCCGGCTCGGTGGACGTCGACACGGGCGTCGGCGGCTCCGGTGGCTCCGGCGGCACGGGTGACGCGTCCGGTTCCACGGACAGCTCCGGTTCGTCCGGCTCGTCGGATTCGGGTACGTCGTCCGACCCGACGACGGGCTCGACGGGCTCGACCGGCTCGGCGGACTCGACGGGCTCGGCTTCCGGTTCCGGCACGGACAGCGGCACCGGCTCCGGCGGCGCCGGCTCCTCCGGCCCCTCCACCTCGACCCAGGACCCCGCCTCGACCCCCTCCTCGGGTACGGGCAAGGGTTCCGGCGCGCACCACGGCAAGGCGCACGGCTCCACCCCGAGCGGCACCCCGAAGCCGGGCACCTCCGCGCCGACCGGCAGCCAGAACCCCAAGGAAAGCGACACTTCCACCCCGGACACGCCGGAAGCGGACGATCCGGACCCGACCCAGCAGAGCGCCGGCTCCTGGAGCCTGGTGGACACCGGTTCGCTCAGCAGTGGCGGGCGTCACCGCGGGGACAGTGCGGACGAAAGCGTGACAAACGGTCAGAACGACGCCGCTTCGGGCCGCCATGCCTCCCGTCGGCCGGAGACTTACACCGTGCGCGCGGGGGACTCTCTCACCTCCATTGCGGACTCCCTTGGGGTCGACGGCGGATGGCATGCCCTCTACGCCGAGAACCAGAAGTCCATCGGGTCCGACCCGAACGACATCAGTGCCGGTCAGACGCTGAAAGTCGGTACCGAAACGGGCGTAAATTAGGGCCAGTTGACGCCCCGCTTGATCGCTAATGTCCGTTTTGGCGAAAGTGTGGGATGAGTCTCAGAAGCCCTGATCGTCTTTGAAATTCCGCCGATCGCGTGTCTACGGTCAGGACCGCTCGCCACCGCGAGCCCCGGCGGTCGCAACGCCGAATCCTGCCAGCGGCCACCCGGGAACAGTCGTCGCTTCGAGCGCCGCAGGCAGGAGCGGGGGAACCAAGGTAGGTGCCGTGACCGGCCGTTGAGGCCGGAACCGGCTTGGGGTGAAGCCGCGCCCCGCGCAAGCGGAGTGCGGCCGGGCAACTCAACCGGCCCGAACCCGACAGCTCACCTCGCAGGCGTCGGTGAGGGGATGATCCATGCTGTTTTCCGGCAAGGGCAAGCACCGTCGTCCGTCCAAGGCCGTCCGCGCCGTCGCACTCGCCGGTGTCGCCGGTGCCGCCGTCGCCGCCCCGCTGATGGCGGCCGGCAACGCCTCCGCCGCCACCGCCTCCCAGTGGGACGCCGTCGCCCAGTGCGAGTCCGGCGGCAACTGGGCCATCAACACCGGCAACGGCTTCTACGGCGGTCTCCAGTTCTCCGCCTCCACCTGGGCCGCGTACGGCGGCACCGCCTACGCCTCGACCGCCGACAAGGCCAGCAAGGCGCAGCAGATCTCCGTCGCCGAGAAGGTCCTCGCCGCGCAGGGCAAGGGCGCCTGGCCGGTCTGCGGCACGGGCCTGACGAGCACGCCGTACAACGGCTCCGCCCCGGCCGGCGGCACCACGACCAAGAGCACCGGCTCCACGACCAAGAGCACCGGCACCACCAGCCGCTCCACCGACGGGCAGGCCGCCACCCGCTCCACCCAGCGCACCACCCCGTCCCCGAGCAAGACCGTGACCACGCCGACCGGCAAGAAGGTCAAGAAGGGCGACGGCGAGTACAAGGTCGTCGCGGGCGACACCCTCAGCACCATCGCCGAGAAGCACCACGTCCAGGGCGGCTGGAAGAAGCTGTTCGACCTGAACAAGGACATCGTCACGGACGCCGACCTGATCTACCCGGGCCAGCAGCTGCACCTGAAGTGACCCGCGGCCCCGCGCAGAGCCACAGCGCCCTCACCACCGGGCCCCCCACACTCGTCGCCGAGTGAAGCCCCGGTGAGGGCCGACCCCCCCGTCCCCGCGGGCCCCCCCCCCCGGCGCGTTCTCCCCCGTACGCGCCGGGGCGGGGCTTTTCCATGACCGGCCCTCGGCCGCTCCGGGCCGGCCCGGCTCTTTGCCGAGCCGTCGTCCTCTTTGCCGAGCCGTCGTCCGCTGTTCTTCCGCACCCCCCTTTGTTCCGACGGTGAACAATGGGTACCGTCTGCGTGTCCTTCCCCGTCCACGGGCCGGTCGGTCGGCTGGCCGATGGCCCTGGGGCGGTTAGGCTCTAGTCGCAAGGCACAGCCGTAAGGCAGACCGCCCCGCACTTCCAGCGTCACATCCAAGAAGGAGATGCTCGTGCCGTCCATCGACGTCGTCGTAGCCCGGGAAATCCTGGACTCCCGAGGCAACCCCACGGTCGAGGTCGAGGTCGGCCTCGACGACGGCAGCACGGGTCGTGCCGCCGTCCCGTCCGGCGCCTCGACCGGCGCCTTCGAGGCCATCGAGCTCCGCGACGGCGACCCGAACCGCTACCTGGGCAAGGGTGTCGAGAAGGCCGTCCTGGCCGTCATCGAGCAGATCGGCCCCGAGCTGGTCGGCTACGACGCCACCGAGCAGCGCCTGATCGACCAGGCCATGTTCGACCTGGACGCCACCGACAACAAGGGCTCCCTCGGCGCCAACGCCATCCTCGGCGTCTCCCTCGCCGTCGCCCACGCCGCCTCCGAGGCCAGCGACCTCCCCCTCTTCCGCTACCTGGGCGGCCCGAACGCGCACCTGCTGCCGGTGCCGATGATGAACATCCTGAACGGCGGCTCGCACGCCGACTCCAACGTGGACATCCAGGAGTTCATGATCGCCCCGATCGGCGCGGAGTCCTTCTCCGAGGCCCTGCGCTGGGGTGCCGAGGTCTACCACACCCTGAAGAAGGTCCTGAAGAACAAGGGCCTGGCCACCGGCCTCGGCGACGAGGGCGGCTTCGCCCCGAACCTCGGCTCCAACCGTGAGGCCCTGGACCTCATCCTGGAGGCGATCAAGGAGGCCGGCTACACCCCCGGCGAGCAGATCGCCCTCGCCCTCGACGTGGCCGCGTCCGAGTTCTACAAGGACGGCTCCTACGTCTTCGAGGGCAAGAACCGCTCGGCCGCCGAGATGACCGAGTACTACGCCGAGCTGGTCGAGGCGTACCCGCTGGTCTCCATCGAGGACCCGCTGTTCGAGGACGACTGGGACGGCTGGAAGACCATCACCGACAAGCTCGGTGACAAGGTCCAGCTGGTCGGCGACGACCTGTTCGTCACCAACCCCGAGCGTCTCGCCCGCGGCATCGAGGAGGGCACCGCCAACGCCCTGCTGGTCAAGGTCAACCAGATCGGCTCGCTGACCGAGACCCTGGACGCCGTCGAGCTGGCCCAGCGCAACGGCTTCAAGTGCATGATGTCCCACCGCTCCGGCGAGACCGAGGACGTCACCATCGCCGACCTGGCCGTCGCCACCAACTGCGGCCAGATCAAGACCGGTGCCCCGGCCCGCTCCGAGCGCGTCGCCAAGTACAACCAGCTGCTGCGCATCGAGGAGATCCTCGACGACGCCGCGGTGTACGCCGGCCGCAGCGCCTTCCCGCGCTTCAAGGGCTGAGCCGGCAGACAGCCGAGCCGGCAGACAGCCGAGCCGGCAGAGGGCTGAGCCGGCAGAGGGCTGAGCCAGTAGGGGCTAAGTCCTCGCCAGTCGTACGTACGTCCCCGTACCCGGTCCCGTACCGTGTCCGGGGACGTACGCACGTGTGCGAGCAGCAGGCGACAGACAAGGGGAGGCGGTACGCCAGATGGCCGTGAAGGACCGGGACCGTTTCTCCACCGCGACCAGGCTGCGGCTGCTCGGCGAGCAGACCGCGGCCCGGGTCTACCGCTCCCAGACCAAACGGCAGGCCCGCCGCTCCCGGCTCACCGGACGGGCGGCGCTGCTCGCGCTGGTGCTGTGCTCGCTGATCGTCGCCCTCGCGTACCCGATGCGGCAGTACGTCTCCCAGCGCGCCCAGATCTCCGACCTCCAGCGGCAGCAGGAACAGGCGCGCGAGCGCGTGGAGCAGCTGCGCGACCTCAAGGCGCGCTGGCAGGACGACTCCTACGCCGAGCAGCAGA
Organism: Streptomyces sp. NPDC127190; assembly: GCF_042672505.1. Taxonomy (NCBI): domain Bacteria; kingdom Bacillati; phylum Actinomycetota; class Actinomycetes; order Kitasatosporales; family Streptomycetaceae; genus Streptomyces; species Streptomyces sp. NPDC127190. The sequence continues at coordinate 85,916 of NZ_JBHXVE010000016.1, read as the reverse complement.
TCCGGCGGCGGCTGCACTACGTGATGCCCGGCGAGACCGGGTACGTGGTGGTCGACCCCGGCGCGGCCCGGCAGTCCCGCACCGACCTGCGCGCCGCCCACCGGCCCTGGTACGCGAACGTCTGGGACGGGATCGACAAGTCCGACGCCTCCGACCAGTGACCGGTACCGTCGGCTGAGCAGCAGCCTCGGCCATCGGCCGGCCACCGACGACACGTCCTCGGCCGGCCACCGACAGAAAGTCTTTCGAAAGCAGTCATGGAAACGCCTCCGCCGCCCACTCCGCGCACCGAGCCCACCGACGCGGACGTCGAGGCCTTCAAACAGCAGCTGGGCCGCCCGCCGCGGGGCCTTCGGGCCATCGCGCACCGCTGCCCGTGCGGTCAGCCGGACGTCGTGGAGACGGCTCCCCGGCTCCCCGACGGCACGCCCTTCCCGACGCTGTACTACCTGACGTGCCCCAAGGCGTCCTCCGCCATCGGCACGCTGGAGGCGAACGGCGTGATGAAGGAGATGTCCGAGCGGCTCCAGAGCGACCCGGAGCTGGCCGCCGCCTACCGGGCCGCGCACGAGGACTACATCCGGCGCCGGGACGAGATCGAGGTGCTCCAGGGCTTCCCGAGCGCGGGCGGCATGCCGGACCGGGTGAAGTGCCTGCACGTCCTGGTGGCCCACTCGCTGGCCGCCGGGCCGGGTGTGAACCCGCTCGGCGACGAGGCGCTCGCGATGCTGCCGGAGTGGTGGCGCAAGGGCGCCTGCGTGACGCTCGGCCAGGCCGGGCCCGAACACACCGAGGGGGAGGACAAGTGACCCGTGTCGCCGCCATCGACTGCGGTACGAACTCGATCCGTCTGCTGGTCGCGGACGCCGACCCGGCCACCGGTGAACTGGTCGACCTGGACCGGCGGATGACGATCGTGCGGCTCGGCCAGGGCGTCGACCGCACCGGCCGGCTCGCGCCCGAGGCGCTGGAGCGGACGTTCGCCGCGTGCCGCGAGTACGCGGAGATCATCAAGAAGCACGGCGCCGAGCGGCTCCGCTTCGTGGCGACCTCGGCCTCCCGGGACGCCGAGAACCGCGACGACTTCGTGCGCGGCGTGCTGGACATCCTCGGGGTCGAGCCGGAGGTCATCAGCGGCGACCAGGAGGCCGAGTACTCCTTCATGGGCGCCACCAAGGACCTGAAGAGCCGGGACGACCTCGCCAGGCCGTATCTGGTCGTGGACATCGGCGGCGGCTCCACGGAGTTCGTGGTCGGCGAGGAGCACGCCCGGGCCGCACGGTCCGTGGACATCGGCTGTGTCCGGATGACCGAGCGGCACCTGGTGCGGGACGGCAAGGTGACCGACCCGCCGACCGAGGAGCAGATCGCCGCGATAAGGGCCGACATCGAGGCCGCGCTCGACCTGGCCGAGCAGACGGTCCCGCTGCGCGAGGCCCGGACCCTGGTGGGCCTGGCCGGCTCGGTCACGTCGGTCTCCGCGATCGCCCAGGAGCTGCCGGAGTACGACTCCGAGCGCGTCCACCACTCCGTGGTCGGCTACGAGCGGGTCCGGGAGATCACCGAGTGGCTGCTGCGCTCGACGCACGCCGAGCGCGCGGCGATCCCCTCGCTGCATCCGGGGCGGGTGGACGTCATCGGGGCGGGCGCCCTGGTGCTGCTCGCGATCATGGAGCGGATCGGCGCCCAGGAGGTCATCGTCAGCGAGCACGACATCCTCGACGGGACCGCGTGGTCGGTGGCGTAGCTCTCTTTTGTTACCGGCCAGTAGCCGTCGGCTGAGCAGGTCGGATAACGTTTGAGCGACTTCGAGGGGCCCTGCGGGGCCCCTCGGTGGCGAGCCGCCGGGAACCTTCGTGAAGTTCTTCACAAGATATTGCCCCCTGGCGGGCCGCCGAGGGGTGCTGCATGGCCCTTCCGGGGGGTCAAGAGCCGTTTGAACATGTTCAGATGACAGGCGAGAGAAGGCCTCGGAACGGTGCGTTCCGAGGGTGTTCCGACACCCTCACGCACCCCCCGAGTGCCCGGAGAGGCAGCTCACGCGGCATTGACAACGGGGCGAACCGGTTCACGGTTCCCCGAGCGCACCATGATCTGCGTCACGCGGGTCGGGGAGTGTAGCACAGGCCCTGTCGGACCTTGTGAAGGGGCGCACGAGCGACCCCCTCCCGGCGGGTGGATACTCGATGCCATGAGCACCACGGAGCGTCCCAGGATCCTCGTAGTAGGCGGTGGGTACGTAGGCCTGTACGCAGCTCGGCGCATCCTCAAGAAGATGCGCTACGGCGAGGCGACCGTCACGGTCGTCGACCCCCGGTCGTACATGACCTACCAGCCCTTCCTCCCCGAAGCCGCCGCCGGCAACATCTCCCCTCGCCACGTCGTCGTCCCGCTGCGACGCGTGCTGCCGAAGGCGGAGGTCCTCACCGGCCGGGTCACCACCATCGACCAGGACCGCAAGGTCGCCACGATCGCCCCGCTGGTGGGCGAGGCGTACGAGCTGCCCTTCGACTACCTGGTCATCGCCATGGGCGCGGTCTCCCGCACCTTCCCGATCCCCGGCCTCGCCGAGCAGGGCATCGGCATGAAGGGCATCGAGGAGTCCATCGGCCTGCGCAACCACGTGCTGGAGCAGCTGGACAAGGCCGACTCCACGACCGACGAGGAGATCCGCCGCAGGGCGCTCACCTTCGTCTTCATCGGCGGTGGCTTCGCGGGCGCGGAGACCATCGGCGAGGTCGAGGACATGGCCCGCGACGCGGCCAAGTACTACAAGAACGTGTCCCGTGAGGACATGCGGTTCATCCTCGTCGACGCCGCCGACAAGATCCTGCCCGAGGTCGGCCCCAAGCTCGGCCAGTACGGCAAGGAGCACCTGGAGAGCCGGGGCGTGGAGATCTACCTCTCCACCTCCATGGACTCCTGCGTCGACGGCCACGTGGTGCTGAAGAACGGCCTCGAGGTCGACGCCAACACCATCGTGTGGACCGCCGGCGTCAAGCCGAACCCGGCCCTCGCCCGCTTCGGTCTGCCGCTCGGCCCGCGCGGCCACGTGGACTGCGAGCCGACCCTCCAGGTCAAGGGCACGGACTACATCTGGGCCGCCGGTGACAACGCACAGGTCCCGGACCTCGTCGGCCGCAAGGCGGGCAACGAGAACGCCTGGTGCCCGCCGAACGCCCAGCACGCGCTGCGCCAGGCCCGGGTCCTCGGCGACAACGTGGTCTCCGGCATGCGGGGCTTCCCGCAGAAGGAGTACTCGCACGCCAACAAGGGTGCGGTGGCCGGTCTCGGCCTGCACAAGGGCGTGGCGATGATCGTCATGGGCAAGATGAAGATCAAGCTCAAGGGCCGTCTCGCCTGGTACATGCACCGTGGCTACCACGGTCTGGCGATGCCGACCTGGAACCGCAAGATCCGCGTCTTCGCCGACTGGACCCTCGGCATGTTCCTCAAGCGCGAGGTCGTCTCCCTGGGCGCCATGGAGAACCCGCGCGAGGAGTTCTACGAGGCCGCCAAGCCGGCGCCGGTCGCCGCCGCCGGCAAGACCGAGGCGAAGGCCAAGGCCTCCTGACCTCCCCCGGTCGCTGAAAGGCCGTACGGCCGAACCAACCGAAGGACCTCCTGCCATCCGTGGTGCGGGAGGTCCTTCGGCGTTCCCGGGGATACTCGTGCGGCGCGTCCCTGGCAGGAAACGGTCAGTCGGCCCGGTGCGGGACTACGAATGAGGGCTCCGGGTGTTTACGTGCCAACCGGCATCCGGGATCGTCGTCTTGGAGGTGTGCCATGGCCGACGCCGCGTCGCGGCTGAAGAGTCTTGCCGAGCAGCTGCTGGGAGCCCCGCTCCCGGTGAGGATCAGGGCCTGGGACGGCTCCGAGGCGGGGCCGGCCGATGCGCCGGCGCTCGTCGTACGCAACCGGCGCGCCCTGCGCCGCATGCTCTTCAAGCCGGGCGAACTGGGCCTGGCCCGCGCCTGGGTGGCCGGGGACCTGGAGATCGAGGGTGACCTGTACACCGCGCTGGACGCGATGGCCGGGCTGGTCTGGGAGCGCGACGAGGACGCGCCCGGCCTCCTCCAGACCCTGCGCGACCCCGCCGTCCGGGCCGCCGGCCGCGAGCTGCTGAAGCTCGCCGGCCCGCCGGTGCCGCCCGCCCCGCCGGGCGAGGAGGTCCGCCGGCCCCGCCGGGGACTGCACACCCGGCGCACCGACAAGCGGGCCATCAGCCACCACTACGACGTCGGCAACGACTTCTACGAGCTGGTCCTCGGCCCCTCCATGGTGTACTCCTGCGCCTACTGGGAGGACGGCGGAACCCTGGAGTCCGCCCAGCGCGACAAGCTGGAACTGGTCTGCCGCAAGCTGGGCCTGAAGGAGGGTCAGCGGCTGCTGGACGTCGGCTGCGGCTGGGGCTCGATGGCCATCCACGCGGCCCGTGAGCACGGCGTCAGCGTCGTCGGGATCACCCTGTCGCAGGAACAGGCCGCGTACGCCCGCAAGCGCGTCGCGGACGAGGGACTGACCGACCGGGTGGAGATCCGGGTCCAGGACTACCGGGACGTCGTGGACGGCCCCTACGACGCGATCTCCTCCATCGGCATGGCCGAACACGTCGGCGCCGAACGCTATCTGGAGTACGCGCGCCAGCTGTACGCCCTGCTGAAGCCCGGCGGCCGGCTGCTCAACCACCAGATCGCCCGCCGCCCCCAGCGCGACGAAGCGGCCTACGAGGTGGACGCGTTCATCGACGCCTACGTCTTCCCCGACGGCGAACTCGCCCCGGTCGGCACCACCGTCACCCAGCTGGAGCGGGCCGGGTTCGAGGTCCGGGACGTGGAGGCGATCCGCGAGCACTACGCCCGCACCCTGCGCCGCTGGGTGGCCAACCTGGAGGCCGGCTGGGACCGCGCGGTCGGCCTGACCAGCCCCGGCCGGGCCCGGGTCTGGCTGCTGTACATGGCCGCCTGCGCGCTCGCCTTCGAACGCAACCGCATCGGCGTCAACCAGGTCCTGGCGATCCGCACCCCCGACTCCGGCGCCCCCGGGCTGCCGCTGCGGACCCGCACCTGGACCGCCTGACCCTCTGGGTACCACGGAAAGGGGGCCCCTTGCCCAGGGGCCCCCTTTCCCGTCGTACGACCGTCATCCGGCCCTTGCTCGGCCTTACCGCCCTTGCTCGGTCCTACTCGGCCTTGATGGCCGCGAGCATGTTGAGCCGGGCCGCGCGCCGGGCCGGCCACAGGGCGGCGAGGACGCCGACCACGCCCGCCAGCAGCAGGAACAGCGCCATCCGGCCCCAGGGCAGGACCAGTTCGTAGGTCGGCATCTTGGTGCCGAGCAGCTCGCCGGCTGCCCAGCCGAAGAACACGCCCAGGCCGATGCCGAGGACCCCGCCGAACAGGGAGATCACCAGGGACTCCAGACGGACCATCCGCTTGACCGCCTTGCGGTCCAGGCCGATCGCGCGGAGCATGCCGATCTCCTGGGAGCGCTCGAAGACGGACATGGCCAGGGTGTTGATCACGCCCAGGACCGCGACGATCACCGCCATGCCGAGCAGGCCGTAGACCATGTTCAGCATCATCGTGAACATCTGCGCGATGTCATGGGAGATGTCCTGCTTGTCCTGGATCTTGATCGCCGGGTTCAGGCCGAGCGCCTTCGCCAGCCGGTCCTTCGTCGCCTCCGAGGCGCCGTCCGCCGTCTTCACCATGACCTGCATGTCGGACGGGTGGGCCAGATGCGGGGTGAGGACGGTGTCGTCGAGGATGATCCCGTTGATCATCTGGTTGCCCTCGTAGACCCCGGCGACGGTCAGCCGCCGTGCCGTGCCGTCCTCGAAGTGCGCGGTGAACCGGGACCCGGCGTGCCAGCCGTACTGCTCGGCCCGGTCCTTGTCCACGACCACCCGGGTGCCGCCCACCGTGAACGAGCCCTCGTCCACCGTCAGGTCGGTCAGCTTCCCGATGGCCGCGCCGTTGACCCCGGTCAGGTACTCGGTCGTGCCGTCGATCCGGGACGCGGCGTTGCGCAGCGGGCTGCTGGCGGTCACGCCGTCGGTGGCGGCCAGCTTCTTCGCCACGTCCGGGGAGAGGGGCGAGCGGTTGGCCATCGAGACGACGTAGTCCGCGCGGATCGCCGAGGAGGCCATCTTGTCGATGGACGTCTGGAGGCTGCCCGCCATCACCGTCATCCCGGTGATCAGGGTCAGGCCGATCATCAGCGCCGACGCGGTGGCCGCCGTACGGCGCGGGTTGCGCACCGCGTTCTGCCGGGCCAGCCGGCCCGAGACCCCGAACGCGCGCAGCACCGGCGCGGCCGCCGCGACCAGCGGCCGGGACAGCAACGGGGTCAGCACGAACACGCCGACGATCAGCAGGACGGCGCCGAGCCCCATCGGGGCCTGCGCGGAGTCGGCGCTCATCGTGGTGGCCGCGAGGACCACCGTCACACCGGCCGCCGCGAACAGCGCGCCGAGGGTGTTGCGCAGCACCAGCGACCTGGTGGTCGCCTTGGCGTGCACGCTGCTCATCGCCGCCACCGGCGGGATCTTCGCGGCCCGGCGGCCGGGCAGCCAGGCGGCCAGCATGGTGATGAGGACACCGACCGCGAGGGCGGCCGCCACGGTGCCCGGGGTGATCACCAGCGGCCCGTCCGGCACGCTCGCGCCGAAGGAGCCGAGCAGCGCCCGCAGGCCCGCGCCGATGCCGACACCGGCGGCCAGACCGGCCACCCCGGCGACCGCGCCGACCACGAACGCCTCGACGAGCACGGACCGGGTCACCTGCCGGCGGGAGGCGCCGACCGCGCGGAGCAGCGCCAGCTCGCGGGTGCGCTGGGCGACCAGCATGGTGAAGGTGTTGGCGATGATGAAGGTGCCGACGAACAGCGCGATGCCGGCGAAGACCAGCAGGGTCTGCTTCAGGCTGCTCATCGAGTCGGCGATCGCCTTCGCCTGGTCGTCGGCGAGCCGGGCGCCGGTGGTGGTCTCCACCAGGCGGGACGGCAGGGCCCGGTCCAGCCCGGCCTTCAGCGCGGACTGGCTGGTGCCCGGAGCGGCCCGGACGTCGATCTCGTCGTACGTGCCCTTCTTGCCGAACAGCTTCTGCGCGGTCGGCGTGTCGAACAGGGCGAGGCTGCCGCCGGCGGAGACGTTGCCGTCGTCGGTGGTGAAGATGCCGGCGAGGGTCGGGGTGAGCACCGGGCCGTTCACGGACAGCCGCACGGTGTCGCCGACCCGGTAGCCGGCGCGCTCGGCGGTCTTGGAGTCGAGCAGCACCTCGCCGCTGCCGTGCGGGGCGTGGCCGCTGACCAGCGGGTACCGGGTGTCCTTGGTGCCCCAGTAGTTGCCGCCGGCGGACTGCCAGTCGCCGCCGGCCAGCTTGCCGTGCCGGTCGGCGACGGCGGTGAAGCCGCTGACGACACCGGTCGCGGAGGCGGCGCCGGGAACCTTCGCGGCCCGCTCCAGCAGGGCCTGGGTCAGCTCGGGTGTCCTGCCGACCTGATCGCCCTTGGACTCCTGGTACGTGGGCCGTACGGCGACGTCGACGCCGTCGAAGCCCTTGGCGCTGCTCTTCTGGTAGGCGTCGGAGATGGTGTTGGTGAAGACGAGGGTGCCGGAGACGAACGCGACGCCGAGCATGACGGCGAGCACGGTCATCAGCAGCCGGGCCTTGTGCGCGAGGACGGTGCGCAGGGCGGTGCGGAACATCAGCTGACACGGCCCTTCGCGTCGAACTGCTTCATGGTGTCGAGGACCGACTCGGCGGTGGGGGCGTACATCTCGTCCACGATCCGGCCGTCCGCGAGGAAGATCACGCGGTCCGCGTAGGCGGCGGCCACCGGGTCGTGCGTGACCATGACGACGGTCTGGCCCAGCTCGCGTACGGAGTTGCGCAGAAAGCCGAGCACTTCGGCGCCGGAGCGCGAGTCCAGGTTTCCGGTCGGCTCGTCCCCGAAGATGATCTCGGGCCGGGAGGCGAGGGCGCGGGCGACGGCCACGCGCTGCTGCTGGCCGCCGGAGAGCTGGGCGGGCCGGTGGCTCAGCCGCCCGGACAGACCGACCATCTCGATGACGCGATCGAGCCAGGCCTTGTCGGGCTTCCGCCCGGCGATGTCCATCGGCAGGGTGATGTTCTCCAGCGCGGTCAGCGTGGGCAGCAGGTTGAACGCCTGGAAGATGAAGCCGATCTTGTCCCGGCGCAGCTTGGTGAGCTGCTTGTCCTTCAGGGAGCCCAGCTCGGTCTCGCCGATCCGCACCGAGCCCGAGGAGAAGGTGTCCAGGCCCGCCACGCAGTGCATCAGCGTGGACTTGCCGGAGCCGGACGGGCCCATGATCGCGGTGAACTCGGCCTGCCGGAAGTCCACGGAGACCCGGTCCAGGGCGACCACCCGGGTCTCACCCTGCCCGTAGATCTTTGACAGCTCGGTGGCGCGTGCGGCCACGGCCGTGGTCCGGCCGGCGGTGGGGGTGGTGGTCACGGGAGGGTGCTCCTGTCGGGACGACGAGTGGTTCAGGGGACCTCTCCATCGTTCCGGCGCGGGACGGCCGTGTAGTCAGACGCAGAACGGGTTCCGGAGGGCGACTCGGGTCGGACCCGGGGCGGCCGTGTCATACCTGGGAAGGACCACCGACCCCGAGACCCGGCAACGTCAAGGGAGCGTCAGCACTGTCAAGGGAGTGTCGGGCATTGTCGAGAACGGGTGGAACACCCTCGTTCAGACGGTGAAATTCCGTCATTTCGCGTGCGTCGGCAGACGCCCCGCGTCAGGCTATTGGCAAGTGCGGATGGCTTGTTCCTTGGGCTGATGCACCCTCAGACGTCAATAAAATAAGACAACATCGGTCCGCCCTTCCGCTGTTCGGGGGATGCGTCCCGATAGGCTCGGAACCCGAAGCGGAGCCCACGGCCTGCCCGGATGGTGGAATGCAGACACGGCGAGCTTAAACCTCGCTGCCCCTTCGCGGGCGTGCCGGTTCAAGTCCGGCTCCGGGCACCACCACGCCCCTAGGGGGCACCCTCGGTGCGATCACCCATGGCCAGGAATCACCCGGCCGCGTAGCGTGTTGCTCAGCACGGCAGGGGAAAGATCCTCCTCAGGTATCACGTCGATCCTTTGCCAATCCATTACGCTTTGAGCCAAGGCTGCGCACGGCAGCCATGGAGGAGTGAGATGAGGAGCAGCAACCCGGTCTTCTCGCGACGGGGGTTCAGCCGCGACCACGGCTACGCCGGCTTCAACACCGCACCGCAGGCCGGGTACGCACAGGGCAACCCGTACGCGCAGAGCCCCTACGGCCAGAACCCCTACGCGCAGAACCCGTACGCCCAGCAGGGCGTCGGCACGCCACCGCAGGCCCCGGTCACCACCGACCGGATGACCATGGACGACGTGGTCGTCCGCTCGGCCATCACGCTCGGCACGGTCGCCGTCGGCGCCGTCCTCGCCTGGGCGCTGCTGCCGGTCTCGGCCACCAGCTACGGCCTGGCCGTCGGCTCGGCGATCGTCGCGTTCGTCCTGGCGATGGTGCAGAGCTACCGCCGCACCCCCTCGCCCGCGCTGATCCTCGGGTACGCCGCCTTCGAGGGCGTCTTCCTCGGCGTCCTCAGCGAGATGTACAACAGCCGCTGGCAGGGCGCGCCCTTCCAGGCGGTGCTCGGCACCATGGCGGTCTCGGCCGCGACCCTGCTGGTCTACAAGGCCGGCTGGGTCCGCGTCACCGCGCGGTACGCCCGCATCGGCATCGCCATCGCGATGGCCTTCTTCGTGGTCATGGCGGTCAACCTGCTGCTGGTCGCCTTCGGCGTCGCCGAGGACGGCGGTCTGCGCAGCTTCGGCCCGCTCGGCGCGCTCGTCGGCATCGTCGCGATCCTGCTCGGGGCGTTCTTCCTGACGCTCGACTTCAAGCAGATCGAGGACGGCATCGCCTACGGCGCCCCGCGCCACGAGTCCTGGCTCGCCGCGTTCGGTCTCACCATGACCCTGGTGTGGATCTACGTGGAGATGCTGCGGCTGGTGGCCATCTTCACCAACAACGACTAGCGCCTGCCCCGTCGTTGCGAAGGGCCCCGGGTTCCGACCCGGGGCCCTTCGCCATGCAGGGGGAGCGGTGGCTAGCGCAGCTTGCGGGCCGCCCTCCTCAGGTCGTACTCGTGCACGAGCGCCTTCGCGTGGCCGTACGCGAGGTCGTACTCGTGCCGGAGCCAGCTGACCTTCTCCTCGAAGCGGAAGAGTGACGGGCCTTCTTCGACGGTGCGCAGCCAGTCGGAGACTTCACGACCGGTGCAGTGCGGGATGCGGGCGAGCAGATTGCGATGGGTCTCCTCGGAGAAGACTTGGGACATCGGCGCCTCCGAACGCAAAGGGGATGTAAGCCGGTCCTTCACGTCACCGTGCCTGAGCGTTCGCGTATTGGCAACAGTCCGGCACGTTACGCTCGGCGCGTGGTTGATACGACGCCCCTGACCCAAGCAGTGGATCACTTCGCCGACCGGCTGCGGGCCGCTCCGCAGAGCCGGCTCCAGAGAGGCGCCGCCACGGAGGCGCTGGCGCTGGCCCGGCAGTTGGCCGGATGGGCGCAGCGCGTCGAGGAGCCCGGGACCGAGCCTCGGGAGATGCCGGACGCCGGGATGTTCGCGGCGGCCGACCAGATCCTCGTGGCGGCCCACGATCTGGCGGTGGTGCTGGAGAGCGACGACCAGGTCGCGGAGGCGGTGCGGCTGGTCGAGGAGGCGCGGAAGCGGGCGGGGGTCTGAGGCCCTACAGGGACGCGATCACCCGGTCGGCCAGGATGTAGACCATGTCCGTGCCGTTCTCGCCGCAGGCGAAGGTCAGGGTGTAGGCGCCGGAGATGCCCGAGCCGCCCAGCAGGTAGGGAGCCTCGCCCGCCTCCACCGCGGCCGCCAGACGCTCCGCCGTCTCACGGTGGCCCGGCGTCATGCACAGGGTGGTGCCGTCGGCGAAGACATAGACGTCGAGGGTGCCGAGCGGGCCCGGGCGGACGTCGGACAGCTCGACGCGCTCGGCGGCCAGCTGCTCCAGCGCGGTCACCGTACGCTCGTGGTCGTTCACGGCGGGCGACTGCACCGGGACGAAGTCCGGGTGCGAGGGGTGGCGACGGCGGGCGGCGGCCAGCTCCGGGGACTCCCCGGAGAACTCCTCGGCGTCGGCGCCCGGCTCGGCCACCGGCTCCAGGCCCACGAAGTCGCTCTGCCGCGGCAGGAACAGCTCGGTGTCCGGCAGGCCCAGCAGCGAGGGGGTGTCGGAGGCGTCCCGCGCCTCCTGCGCCGCCCAGAAGGCGCGCGCCTCGGCCAGCTCCCGCTCCCGCTCCTCCGCGAGCGCCTCGGCCACGGCCGTGCGTATCTGGTCGGCGGCGGCCGACGTGCGGGCGTTCGGCAGCAGCGCGCGCGTGGTGGCGTGCTGGTTCTCGGCGAGCTGGGCCTGCAACTCCGTGAGCTGGCGGCGCAGCTTCAGGACGGTGCGCAGGACGGCGACGCCCACGGCGCCCGTGGCGGCCGTGGTGAGCAGCAGGGCGATCGGCATGGCGCTCACTGACGTACTCCCAGGTTCAAAGTCGACCCCCGACTTCCTACATCAGCTTGAAGGGCGGACTAACCAACTGTCAGTGCGTAACGTCACGAAACGGACAGGACTTTTGGCTCATGGTTTCGTTGTGTACCGCGCTGACCTTCACTGACCTGCACCGATGTGTCCGGCGCGTCAGATAGGTCACATCCTGGGGGAGATTGGATCACAGAAAGGCCCAGAACCTGGGAGTTTCCTCGGTTCTGGGCCCCTGGCCGACATAACGTGGCCGGTTCGCTACCGACCGTGCGTCAGCTCAGCCGCTCGATGACCATGGCCATGCCCTGGCCGCCGCCGACGCACATGGTCTCCAGGCCGAACTGCTTGTCGTGCCACTGGAGGGAGTTGATCAGCGTGCCGGTGATCCGGGCGCCGGTCATGCCGAAGGGGTGGCCGACGGCGATGGCGCCACCGTTGACGTTCAGCCGGTCGATGTCGATGCCCAGCTCCCGGTAGGAGGGGATCACCTGGGCGGCGAAGGCCTCGTTGATCTCGACCAGGTCGATGTCGCCGATGGTCAGGCCGGCCCGGCGCAGTGCCTGCTTCGACGCCTCGACCGGGCCGAGGCCCATGATCTCGGGGGACAGGCCGGAGACGCCGGTGGACACGATCCGCGCGAGCGGGGTCAGACCCAGTTCGCGGGCCTTGGTGTCCGACATGATGACGACGGCGGCGGCACCGTCGTTGAGCGGGCAGCAGTTGGCGGCGGTGACCAGGCCGTCCGGGCGGAAGACGGGCTTCAGACCCGACACGCCCTCCAGTGTGACGCCGGCGCGCGGGCCGTCGTCCTTGCTGACGACCGTGCCGTCGGGCAGCGTCACCGGGGTGATCTCGCGCTCCCAGAAGCCGTTCTTGATGGCTTCCTCGGCGAGGTTCTGCGAGCGGACGCCGAACTCGTCCATGTCCTGGCGGGTGACGCCCTTGAGCCGGGCCAGGTTCTCGGCGGTCTGGCCCATCGCGATGTACGGGTCGGGGAGCAGGCCGTCCTCGCGCGGGTCGTGCCAGGTGGAGCCGGTCGACTCGGCCACCGCGGCGGTACGGGCCTCGGCCTCGGCGAACAGCGGGTTGTGCGTGTCGGGCAGGCCGTCGGAGCTGCCCTTGATGTAGCGGGAGACGGTCTCGACGCCGGCCGAGATGAAGACGTCGCCCTCGCCGGCCTTGATGGCGTGCAGGGCCATGCGGGAGGTCTGGAGCGAGGAGGAGCAGTACCGGGTGATGGTGCAGCCCGGAAGGTGGTCCATGCCCATCTGTACGGCGACCACGCGGCCGAGGTTGTGGCCCTGCTCACCGCCGGGGAGGCCGCAGCCGAGCATCAGGTCGTCGATGTCCCGCGGGTCCAGCTCGGGGATCTTGGCGAGGGCCGCCTGGATGATGGTGGCGGTGAGGTCGTCGGGGCGCAGATCCTTGAGGGAACCCTTGCCGGCGCGGCCGATGGGGGAGCGGGCGGTCGAGACGATGACGGCTTCGGGCATCACGGCTCCAGTGGGGCTGAGTTTGGCATGGCCGCTTGGGAAGTTACCGGTACGTATGGCCCAGGTCACCGGTGTCGTGGTGTGACACTGGCCGCACTTTCTAAGCGCTTGCTTGGCCACGGCTTGCTTGGCTGTCGCTTGCTTGGCCGCAGTGCCGTACCCCCGGGCCCTTGTCCGTCCAGCCTCCCACTCGGCCGGGGGGCGGTCACGGGGACGGGGTGACCGCCTCCGGTTCGGGGACCTGGCGCCGGCGCCGGCGCTTGAGCAGGGCCCACGGGCCGCGCGGGCCCGTCGGCATCGCCGCCGTGACCTCCGTGCCCGCCTCGGAAGCGGCCTCCGCGGCGGCCCGCGCCACCGGCAGGAAGCCCTCGCGGCGCGACACGTCCGGCCGCTCCTCCTCCGGCCACAGACCCAGCGCGGCGCACACGGTGGGCAGTATGGCCATCGCCGCCGTCGCATACCCCTCCGCCGAGGGGTGGTAGTTGTCCGGGCCGAACAGCTCCCGCGGGTTCGCCTCGAACTCCGGGCCCAGCAGATCACCGAGGGACACCGTGCGGCCCCCCTGCTCCACCACCCCGATCGTCTGGGCCGCCGCCAGCTGCCGCGAGGCCCGCCGGGCCAGCCAGCGCAGCGGCTGCTGCACCGGTTCGATGGTGCCGAGGTCGGGGCAGGTGCCGACCACCACCTCGGCGCCGGCCGTGCGCAGCCGCCGTACCGCCGCCGACAGATGCCGCACCGAGCGGGTCGGCGGCATCCGGTGCGTCACGTCGTTCGCACCGATCATGATCACGCAGATGTCCGGGACGGGGGCCGAGGAGGACAGCACCAGGCTCACCTGGCGGTCCAGGTCGTCGGACTGGGCGCCGGGCAGCGCCACATTGCGCAGCTCCACCGGGCGTTCCGCCACCGCCGCCAGGCCCGAGGCCAGCAGCGCCCCCGGGGTCTGCCCGGCGCGGTGCACCCCCTGACCGGCCGCCGTGGAGTCGCCCAGCAGGGTCAGCCGCAACGGCACCTCGCCGGCGAGGCCGTACGTCCCGCCGAGCCCGGCCCCCTCGCTCCCGAGCCCGTCCGAGCGGGAGTACCCCCAGCCGTACACCCCGTCGGCCACCGGCACCCGGCCGCCGCCGCCGTTGCCCACATGCCGGCGGGCCAGCCGCACCTCCGCCAGCAGCAGACCGACCGCGGCCGCGCCGACCAGCCCGACCCCGCCGCCCCCGTACGCCGCACCGGCCGCGATACGCCGGGCCACCCTCGCCCTCGACATGCTCGTCATGCGTCGCCGCCACCTCCTCGTAGCCGTACACCCACTCCTTGCCCCGTACAGGGCGTGCGTCAATCTCCACGGGGAGTGAACGCCCGCGCGGCGTCACCCGCGGGCCTTAGGCTGGCGGAACCACTACGACCACAGTTTTTGCAAGCAACCGGAGACAACGGTGCAATTCCACGACTCGATGATCAGCCTCGTCGGCAACACCCCGCTGGTGCGGCTCAACAACGTCACCAAGGGCATCCAGGCCACCGTCCTGGCCAAGGTGGAGTACTTCAACCCGGGCGGCTCCGTGAAGGACCGCATCGCCCTGCGCATGATCGAGGCGGCAGAGCAGAGCGGCGAGCTGAAGCCGGGCGGGACCATTGTCGAGCCGACCAGCGGCAACACCGGTGTGGGGCTGGCCATCGTCGCTCAGCAGAAGGGGTACAAGTGCATCTTCGTGTGCCCCGACAAGGTGAGCACCGACAAGATCAACGTGCTGCGTGCGTACGGCGCCGAGGTCGTCGTCTGCCCGACCGCCGTGGCGCCGGAGCACCCGGACTCCTACTACAACGTCTCCGACCGGCTGGTCCGTGAGACGCCGGGCGCGTGGAAGCCCGACCAGTACTCCAACCCCAACAACCCGCTCTCCCACTATCACTCCACCGGCCCCGAGCTGTGGGAGCAGACGGAGGGGAAGATCACCCACTTCGTGGCGGGCGTGGGCACCGGTGGCACCATCTCCGGCACCGGCCGGTACCTCAAGGAGGTCAGCGGCGGCGCGGTCAAGGTCGTCGGCGCCGACCCGGAGGGCTCGGTCTACTCCGGCGGCTCCGGCCGGCCGTACCTGGTCGAGGGCGTCGGCGAGGACTTCTGGCCGACCGCCTACGACCGCACCGTCGCCGACGAGATCGTGCCGGTCTCCGACAAGGACTCCTTCCAGATGACCCGCCGTCTGGCCAAGGAGGAGGGCCTGCTGGTCGGCGGCTCCTGCGGCATGGCCGTCGTGGCCGCGCTGCGGGTCGCCGAGCGGCTCGGCCCGGACGACGTCGTGGTGGTCCTGCTGCCGGACAGCGGCCGCGGCTACCTCAGTAAAATTTTCAACGACGAGTGGATGGCTGACTACGGCTTCCTCGAGGACGAGGGCCCCAGCGCCCGCGTCGGCGACGTCCTGAGCGACAAGGCGGGCGGCACCATCCCCTCCCTGGTGCACATGCACCCGGAGGAGACCGTCGGCCAGGCCATCGAGGTGCTGCGCGAGTACGGCGTCTCGCAGATGCCGGTCGTCAAGCCGGGCGCCGGGCACCCGGACGTGATGGCCGCCGAGGTCGTCGGCTCGGTCGTCGAACGCGAGCTGCTGGACGCCCTGTTCAGCAAGCGGGCCTCGCTGGAGGACCCGCTGGAGAAGCACATGTGCGCCCCGCTGCCGCAGGTCGGCTCCGGTGAGCCGGTCGGCGACCTGATGCAGGTGCTCGGCACGGCCGACGCCGCGATCGTCCTGGTCGAGGGCAAGCCGACCGGTGTGGTCAGCCGGCAGGACCTGCTCGCCTTCCTCGCCAAGGGCGGCAACAAGTAGCGAACGTGCGGTGAACGGCCCGTGACTCCGGCGAACGTGCGGTGTCCCGGGCTGTTCGCGCCGTTCCGGAAGTGTCACGTGCACGCAGCACCCGCTTAACACGGGTCCGGCACATTGGTGGGTGTCGGCAGGGCGGGAGCGGCTCCCCGCCCCGGCCGGCCCGAACGGCGCCAAGGACCTCCGGAGCGGCTCCCGGACCTCCATGGACGCCATGGACGCGACAGCCCGGCCCTGACCCGGCCCGCGTCCTTCGCGGGGACCGCCGTCGTCCCGCCCCCCGGTGACGGGGGTGCGGCGGTCCCCGCGAAAGCTTTTCCCGGCTTCCCGGCTTCCCGGCTTCCCGGCTTCCCGGCTTTCCTGGTTTTCCTGGTTTTCCCGTGTTTCCCGCCTGCCCGCCGTGCGGTCTTCCCGTGACTTTCCCGGCGGGCCGGCGCGCCCTCAGTCCCGCGCCGCCGAACCGCCGCGGAACAGCTCCGGGTTGAGCCGTACCGCCTGCACCAGGTTGACGCCGACGATGCCGGCCCAGGCGACCGCCAGACCGGTGAGACCGCTGAGGGCGGCGGCGATCGCGGACAGCGGGATCGCCAGCACCAACGTGATCAGGGCGAAGCCATGGCGCTCGGCCCAGCTGTCGCCCTGCGGCTGCCGCGCCCCGCGTACGGCCGTCATCTGCTGCTCGGCCAGCTGCCGCCGTACCCGCCGGTCGACCGTGTCGTCGATGCGCTGCCCGACCTTCTCCAGGAAGGAGTCGACCAGCGCGGAGTCGTAGTCCTCGCCCAGGTCCCTGCGTGCCCGCACCGTGGCGTCGAGATCCTTGCGGAGGTCGACGTCCCCCTCGTCCCGTGTGTCCATGGCGACCAGGCTAGGGAGCCACCGCCGCCGTCGCACTGGGGACAACCCCCCTCTCCGGCACCTCTGGGCTGTATAACGGTATGCAGCGAAACATTCTGTGAATGGACTGCCCGTGTTCGTCCGTGCCTCGGCGCTGTACTCTCCCGGGACGTCGAGGACATACGGAGGGGGGAGTACCAGATGAGTGCGACCGACACCCCGGCCAACCGCTTGCAGGCGCTCTTCGAGGGCCACCGGCTCACGCCGACCCAGCGCCGCATCGCGCACAGCATGGTGCGCCGCGCCGCGGACGTGCCCTTCCTCTCCAGCGTGGAGCTGGCCGAACTGGCCGGGGTCAGCCAGCCCTCGGTGACCCGGTTCGCGGTCGCCCTCGGCTTCGACGGCTACCCGGCCCTGCGCAAGCACCTGCGCGAGGTCGTCCCCGCCGAACCGGCCCCCGGCACGGGCGTCCACAACGAGTACCAGCTGGCCGTCGAGGCCGAGATCGAGAACCTCCGGCACCTCGCCGAGCTCCTCGCCGACCCGCGCCCGGTGCAGCAGGCCGGCCGGGTCCTCGCCGCCTCCCGTCCGCTGCCCGTGCTGGGCCTGCGCGCCGCCGCCTCGCAGGCGTACGGCTTCGCCTACTTCGCCGCCAAGGTCCACCCGGACGTCCGGCTGCTGGACGAGGGCGGCACGATGATCCAGGACCGCATCGACACGGCCGTCCGCGCCGGCGCCACCGCCCTGCTGTGCTTCGCGCTGCCCCGGCATCCGCGCGAGGTCGTGGACACCCTCGCCTATGCCAAGGACGCCGGCCTCACCGTCGTCACGGTCGCCGACTCGGCCTTCGCGCCGGTCGCCAAGTACTCCGACCTGCTGCTGCCCGCCGCCGTCGGCACCGGGCTCGCCTTCGACACCGCGTGCGCGCCGATGCTGCTCGGCCGGGTGCTGCTGGAGGCGATCTGCGACGACCTGCCGGACGCCCAGGCCCGCCTGGAGCAGTTCGACGCGCACGCCGCGGCCCGTGGGCTGTTCGTGGAGTGACCACGCGTCGGCGCGCCCGCTCTCAGACTCGTCTCACCTTCTGGCACTAGCTTCCTGTCGGGACACAGACACCGAGGGAACACGTGACACGGGAGGCTGACGTGGCGCGCGGAGGACGCGGAGGACAGGGTCTGGCTCGGCTGGCCGTCGTGGTACGGGCGGGGGCCGCGCCGATGTGGTGGTTCGGGGTGTGCGCCGCAGGGCTCGGCGCACTGCCGGAAGGGCTGACCGGCCGCCGGATCGGGGCACTGGCCGGGGCCGCGCTGTTCCTGGTCGGCGCGGCGGCCGTGGCCCTGACGCGCCGGCGCCGTTATGCGGAGCTGGCCCGGGGCGCGGCCCGCGCGGGCAGGTACGACGTCTTGCAGGACCGTGCGGTGAGCGTGCGCAACTGGCGCCGGGGGCACCGCTGGTGGCTGCTGCTGGGCTTCGCCCTCGCGGTCGGCTCGGCCTTCGCGGTGCCGGTGGCCGGCGGGCTGCTGCTGGCCGGGTTCGGCACCGGGCTGCGGCTCAAGGCCGCCTGGATCGGCCGGCTCGAGCGGGCCGCGGACACCCTGCTGTGGGTGCGCGTCGACTGGCTCGACCGGCGCGCCGGGTGCCCGGCCGGCAAGGCCGTGAAGGGCCTGCGCGGCACGGGCATCGCGGCCGGCGACGCGGCCCCGGGCGGGGCCCGCCGCCGTACCGAGGCCCTGGTCTGAGGCCGAGCCCGGACGGCGGTCCGGGTGGCTGTGCGGCGCGAGCGGCGGGCTCAGACCTCCAGCTGCTCCTCGATCCGGCGGAGCTGGTGCCGGGCCATCGCCAGGTTGGCCCGGCCGGCGTCCAGGACCAGGTAGAGGAAGAGGCCGTTGCCGCCGCGGCTGCGCAGCAGCCGGATGAGGTGGTACTGGTCGGTCAGCGTGATCAGGATGTCCTCGATCTCGCTCTTGAGGCCGAGCATCTCCATGGTGCGCATCTTGGCGCGGATCACGTCGGTGTTGCCGGCGGCGGCCACGTTCAGGTCGAAGCTCTTGTTCGCGCCCATCGTGCCGAGCGCCATTCCGCTGGTGTAGTCGACGAGCGCGACACCGGTGGCGCCCTCGATGGTGGTGAGGGCTTCCTTCAGCGCTGTCTCGGTGTTGGCCATGACGGGTCCTCTCTCTACGGTTCTCTTCGGTCGGCTTCGGTGCTCTTCGTTCAGCTGTGTTCAGCTGTCGGCGGTCAGCTGTCGGCCGGAGTGCTGACGGCGCCCAGCGCTCTCCGGGCCGGGCGGGCGGCCCGCGCCGCCGCCTCGGCGGCGTCGAGCAGCTCCCCGATGCGGGCGCCGGCCCGGCGGCCCTCCAGGTGCAGCCGGCCGACGTTGACCCGGTCCTGGGCGAGCAGGGTCAGTACGGCGGTGCGGCCCGCCGCGTAGGTGGCGATGTAGCCGCGCTCGCCGCGCACCAGCAGTTCCCGGAAGCCGCCGTTGCCGGTGGCGTCCGTGACCCGGACGGCGACCCCGAGCGCGGCGGCGGTCAGTGCCGCCAGGCCCTCCGGGTCGACGCCGGGGGTGTCGTGGGCGACGACGAGGCCGTCGACGCCGGCCGCGAGCGCTCCGGTGAGCTGCGGCACGCGGCTGCGCAGCCGGAGCAGTTCGTCCAGGACGGTCCGGAGGTCCTCCTCGGACACCATCAGCTCTCTCCTCTCGGCGGGGCGGTGCCGTTCAAAGCGCCTCCAGCGCATCCCTGAGCCTCTTCAGCAGCGCGATGTCGGGGTCGGTCGTGACCAGGTGGAGCGGGGGCGGGACGGGGATCGCCGGTGCGGGGTGTGCCGCCGGTGCGTGTGGCGTGGGGGCGGCCGGTGCCGTCGCGGGGGACGGCGGTGTCGGCCGGGCGGGTGCCCTCGGCGGGGCGGGTGCTCTCGGCGGGGCGGGTGCCCTCGGCGGGGCGGGTGCTCTCGGCGGGGCGGGTGCTCTCGGCGGGGCGGGTGCCAGGTGGCCGGCCGCCGTGAGCCGACGGACGTCGACCAGGGTGTGGAAGGCCTGCCGGCCCAGGTTCCGGGCGATGTCGACGGCCGTACGGACGCCGTCCACCCGGTCCAGCACCGCCCGCTGCCGGGGCGTGACCGGCGCGGCGGCCGGCGGCCCGGCGACCGGGTCCGCGCGGATCAGCGGTGCGCTGTCGGCGGCCGGGTCGGGCCACAGCCGGTGCAGCAGCAGCCGGCGGCGCAGTGTCTCGTGCTCCAGGGCCACCACCGGCACCGAGGGCAGCGGGCCGAGGCGGGGTGCGGGGTCGTAGCGGAACCGGCCCGGGGTGCTGCTCGGCGCCAGCGTGAAGTACCCGGCGTCGTACAGCGCGTCCAGATGGCACAGCTCCAGCGCGCCGGCCGGTAACAGGCCGGAGCGCAACAGGAGTTCGGCGGCGTGCAGCGGGCCGGAGGCCTGCGCGGCGGCCCGCTGCCAGGCGGCGGCCGCGAGCGTGCCGTGGGCGGTGAGCAGCACGTCCAGGCCGGGGGCGAGCGGACTCTCGGCGTGCACCACCCGCCCCTCGGCGAGATGGAGGGTGCCGTGCTCGCGGACCAGGACCCCGGTGGCCCGCTCCTCGGCCAGCCGGGTCAGCATCGGCGACAGCGCCCGGGAGGCCGTCCGGTCCCGCACCGGCAGCGGCGGGGGCGTGCGGACCGCGGTCATCCCAGCACCAGCCGGGCGGCCATCTCGCCGAGCCGGATCCGGGCCAGCGCGAGATTGCCCTCCGCGCGGCCGAGCCACAGATGCAGGAAGACGCTGCTGTCGAAGGACGTGTCCACGAACCGCAGCAGGTGGTAGCTGTCGCCGTTGCTGATGATCACGTCCTCCACCGGCGCGAGGTCCGTGCCGTGCGCCGCGAACGTGCCGTGCTCGGCGGCCATCCGGGCCAGTTCGGCGGCCTCGGCGGCGGTCCGCTCGTGGTCGTCGCCGGGGGCCTCCCCGACCGTGCCGAGCGCCAGTCCGCTCGTCCAGTCCACCAGTGCGGCTCCGCGCGCACCGGGTAACCGCATCGCTTCCAGCAGGCACTCGTCGATTCCGGGCACCGTGGCTCCCCTCCCGCCTGGGACTCCGGCTGCGTGACGCCGACACTACGCACGGTGTGCGCGAGGGGTGAGGTCTTTGGCATTTTCCAGTGGAACATGCGTCCGGCGTACTAGTGTTGCCAACCGGCGTCTGTGCGCGCGGAGTTGACTCCTTTGTTCGAGGGGTTCGGGGGGTGTGTCAACGGTTCCCGGGCGCGCTCAGGGTGGTGAGCGACGCCCCGTGCGCCCCACCGGACTCCGCCACCACCTCCGCGATCGACTGCGGCTCCCGTACGACCGCGAAGGCGACGCCTCCCCGGCCGTCCGGCGCGAAACCGTGGATGCCGGGCCGGGCCAGGGAGTTGTAGGCGTAGTGGTGCGCGAAGTAGTACGCGCCCGTGTCCAGCGCCGCCACATAGTCGCCCGGCTCCAGCAGCGGCAGCGTGCGCCCCTCGGCCAGCAGGTCGCCCGCGAAGCAGGCCGGCCCGGCCACGTCCTGCACCTCCTTGGGCCCCCGCTTGGGCCGCCCCTCGCCGTCGTACGCCGCGATCCTGAGCGGCCACGCCGCCGGCGCGTACACCGTCCGCGTCGCCACCTGCACGCCCGCGTGGGTCACCGCGATCCGCCGTCCGCCCGCGCTCTTGGTGTACTCCACCCGGGCCACCACCGTGCCGTGCTTGGCCAGCAGCGACCGGCCGAACTCGGTCACCAGCCCGTACCGCCCGTCGAACAGCCCCGGCACCTCCTCGGCGAGCACGCGCGCGTACTCGGCGTACGACGGGGTCGCCGCCTCCCCGGCGAAGTTCACCGGCAGCCCGCCGCCGATGTCGAGCGTGTCGATCTGCCGCCGTCCCGCACGCGCGTTGATCTCCTCGGCCAGCGCGTACGTCTCCGCCACCCCGCGCGCCAGCAGCGCCAGCGGGATGCCCTGCGAGCCGGTGTGCGCGTGCAGCCGGGTCAGCCACGGCCGCTCCAGGCACGCCCGCACGACCCACTCGCGCGCCCCCTCGTCGCGCAGCGCCACCCCGAACTTGGAGGTCGGGGTCGCCGTCGAGGTCGCCCCGATGCTGCCACCGCCGACCTGGGGGTTGACCCGCAGGCCGAGCGGGGAGCGGCTGGCTGCCGAGCGGATCAGGGCGTCGATCCGGTCCAGCTCCTGGGGGTTGTCGGCGTTCACGGCGATGCCCAGCGCCAGCGCCTCGCGCAGCTCGGCCGGGGTCTTCGCGGGCGAGTCCAGCACCGTCCGGGCGGGCGGCACCCCGGCGGCCCGGGCCAGCGCCAGCTCGCCGGGGCTGGCCACCTCCGCGCCGATCCCCGCCTCGCGCAGCAGCCGTACCACCGGCACCAGCGGGGTCGCCTTCACCGCGAAGGCGTGCAGCACCGGGGTGCCGGGCGGTACGACCGCGGCGAACGCCGCCCGCAGCGCGGCCGCCGACTCCCGGATGCCGGTGACGTCCAGCAGCCCCAGCACGGCCGCGTCCGGCCCCAGCAGCCCCTGCTCCACCGCGGCTCGCACGGCCCGGTCCCGCCGGCCCGCCCGGGCCCGCGCCTCCGCTTCGAGGTCCTGCCGCCGTGCCTCCGTCTCCGGGTCGCGCTCCACAGCCTCTCCCCTCGTGTCCGCCGTGTCCGCCTCGGGTGCTTCCAGCCAAACACCGGCGGCGCGCGGACGCGGCCGTACCGCCCTATTGACTAGTTCTATTCAGAACGACAGGATGTGAATAGACGTAGTAACAGGAGGAGGCAGACGATGTCGGGACCCCGCCCCGTACGAGCACCGCGCGGCACGGAACTGAGCGCCCTGGGATGGCAGCAGGAGGCCGCCCTGCGCATGCTCCAGAACAACCTCGACCCCGAGGTGGCCGAGCACCCCGACAAGCTCGTCGTCTACGGCGGCACCGGCAAGGCCGCCCGTGACTGGCGCTCCTTCGACGCCATGGTCCGCACTCTGAGGACCCTCAAGCAGGACGAGACCATGCTGGTCCAGTCCGGCCGCCCGGTCGGCGTCATGCAGACCCACGAGTGGGCCCCGCGCGTCCTCATCGCCAACTCCAACCTGGTCGGCGACTGGGCCAACTGGGAGGAGTTCCGCCGCCTGGAGGCCCTCGGCCTGACCATGTACGGCCAGATGACCGCCGGCTCCTGGATCTACATCGGCACCCAGGGCATCCTCCAGGGCACCTACGAGACCTTCGCCGCCGTCGCCGCGAAGAAGTTCAACGGCACCCTCGCGGGCACCATCACCCTCACCGCCGGCCTCGGCGGCATGGGCGGCGCCCAGCCCCTCGCGGTCACCATGAACGACGGCGTCGCGATCTGTATCGACTGCGACCCGCGCGCCATCGAGCGCCGCATCGAGCACCGCTACCTCGATGTGAAGGCCGACTCGCTCGACCACGCCCTCCAGCTCGCCGTCGAGGCCCGCGACCAGCGCAAGCCGCTGTCCATCGGCGTCCTCGGCAACGCGGCCGAGCTGGTCCCGCAGCTCCTCGCGATGAACGCCCCCATCGACATCGTCACCGACCAGACCTCCGCCCACGACCCGTTGTCCTACCTGCCGGTCGGCGTGGCCTTCGAGGACATGGCCGACGAGGCGGCCAAGGACCCGGCGGGCTTCACCACCCGCGCGCGCGAGTCCATGGCCAGGCACGTCGAGGCCATGGTCGGCTTCCAGGACGCGGGCGCCGAGGTCTTCGACTACGGCAACTCCATCCGCGGCGAGGCCCAGCTCGCCGGCTACACCCGGGCCTTCGCCTTCCCCGGCTTCGTCCCCGCCTACATCCGCCCCCTCTTCTGCGAGGGCAAGGGACCCTTCCGCTGGGCGGCCCTGTCCGGCGACCCCGCCGACATCGCCAAGACCGACAAGGCGATCCTCGACCTCTTCCCGGAGAACGAGTCCCTGGCCCGCTGGATCAAGATGGCCGGCGAGCGCGTCCACTTCCAGGGCCTGCCCGCCCGGATCTGCTGGCTCGGCTACGGCGAGCGCGACAAGGCCGGCGAGCGCTTCAACGACATGGTCGCCAGCGGCGAGCTGGCCGCCCCGCTGGCCATCGGCCGCGACCACCTCGACTGCGGCTCCGTCGCCTCCCCCTACCGGGAGACCGAGGCCATGCTCGACGGCTCCGACGCCATCGCCGACTGGCCGCTGCTCAACGCCATGGTCAACGTCGCCTCCGGCGCGTCCTGGGTCTCCCTGCACCACGGCGGCGGCGTCGGCATGGGCCGCTCCATCCACGCCGGCCAGGTCACCGTGGCCGACGGCACCAAGCTGGCCGGCGAGAAGATCCGCCGGGTCCTCACCAACGACCCCGGCATGGGTGTCATCCGGCACGTGGACGCGGGCTACGACATCGCGGAGTCCGTCGCCGAGGAGCGCGGGGTGCGGGTGCCGATGCGCGAGGGTGACGACGCGTGAGCTTCCACAGCATGTGGGGGGGGGGGCGGCCGCGGGGGCCCCCCCCCCCGCACCCACCCGCGCGCGCCCCGACCCACAGCGCCCGCGACACCCACACTCCCCCGCAGG